>DAINSQ010000137.1:0-12239 GCA_036741235.1 Saprospiraceae bacterium
CCCTTTCATAACCCCTCATAACCTTTCATAACCCCTCATAACCTTTCATCCCCCTTCATAACCCCTCAAAAACCACAGGCTCAAAAAAAACGCCCATTGCAGCATAAACAACGCAACTGCGACTTTGTTGCGTATGTCGCCCTGGGTTTTCATAAAAAGCAATTGCAGGGGGAAAGCCACGGCAAACCAGCCGATATAGTTTTGCAGTGGGGGATATCCGTCGACCCATTGCCAGAAATGGTAGTGAATGGCGACCGGCTCAATAACCACATCCAGCATCACCATAGCCGCTGCGGCAATAGCTGCTTTGGCTACCCAATGCCGGTTGGGGGCCAGGTGGTTGACCAATACGCCGGCGGAGTAGGTGAGTAAAATCCAGTTGACGCCGATCATAGGGGGCGTATCCCAGAGTTTGGGGCCTAGCACTTGCTCGTAATAGTAGTTGCCGAAAAGCATGCCGGTTTTTACGCCGAATAATTCGGCGAAATAGCCGGTGAGGAAACTGATAACCAGTAATCGCCAGGTAGCGCCGCTCCAGTGTGGGTGGCGCCACAAAACAAGCGCCAGCGACAGCAGGAGGTTCAGGGGGGTGAGCAACAGGAAGTCGGGGTGCAAGGGCACAGTAGCGCCGACAATACCTACCAGGTAGAAAATGACCAGTATGGCGATACTGTGCTTTTTTGCCAGTAGCGCAATGGGATGTGAAGCTTTAATCATGGTCCATAACTTGATCTACAATCCTGGCCGACAGCAGGCAAAGGGGGATACCTCCGCCCGGGTGTGCGCTGCCGCCGCAGAAATACAAGTGGCGGATGCTATTGCTGAAATTGGGATGGCGCAGGAAAGCGGCCATACGGTTGTTGGAACTGGTGCCGTAGAGTGCGCCGAGGTGCGACCAGGTTTTGCGTTCGATGCCGCGGGGGTCCAGTGTTTCTTCGCAGGCGATGAGGGGCCTGATTGCTACGCCGAGTATACGGCTGATTTTATCGAGTACTTGTTCGCGGGCTTTGGCCTTGAGCGCCTCCCAGTCCTGGCCGCTATCATAGGGCACATTGATCATGGTAAACCAGTTCTCGCAGCCTTCGGGGGCGTCTTCGGGGCAATATTTCGAGGTAATATTGATATAAACGGTGGGGTCGTCGTATAGCCGGCCTGCTGCCAGGTGGTCAAATTCGGCGCGGTAATTATCGCTGAAGAGGATATTGTGGAGGTCGAGCTCGGGAAAAGACCGGCGTATACCCCAGTAGAATATGAGCGCCGAGGTTGATTTTTCTTGTTTGAGCGTGCGTTCGGGGTGCGGTTGTTGGGGCAGCAATTTTTTGTAAGTATAGAACACATCCATATTGCTGATCACGCGGTCGAAGCGGCGGGGTTGGCCGGCCGCGATAATACCTGTTGCCGTTCCGTTTTCGACGGTTATTTCTGCTACCGGCGTATTAAAATGAAATTGGACGCCTTTGCGCAGCGCCAATTCATAGATGCTCTGCGTAATGGCGTACATGCCTTTGCGGGGCATAAAAGCGCCGATACCGTGTTCAAAATGGGGTATCATGCTGAGCAGTCCGGGCGCCTTATAGGGGTTTGAGCCGTTGTAAGTGGCAAAACGGTTGAAAAGCTGAACGAGTTTGGGGTGCCGGGCGCTTTGTTCGTGAACCTTGTTCATTGTTGTAAACAGGTCGAGGCCGGGAATTTGGAGCATGGCCTTGAGTACCTTCCATTGCAGCCAGGTGCTGATTTTGTGCAGCGATTGTTCGAGGAAGATGCGTCCGGTGATTTCGTATTTTTTTTTGCCGTCATGCAGCAGCTTGAGTATTGCGCTTTGGGGGACGTTGAAGGCGTCGGCGGCGGCCTGTGCGAACAGCCGGGCATCGGCGTGGGCATGCAGGCGGGCGCCGTCTTCCCAGAAATAGTGGCAGACGGTGGGAAGTTTTACGTATTCGAAGTGTGCGCGGCTATCTTCGCCGGCCAACTCAAATAATTGGTCTACGTAATGCGGCATGGTGAATAGCGAGGGGCCTGCATCAAACCGATAACCGTCAATGGTAAATTCGGAAAGCTTGCCGCCCGGGTAGTCATTGGCTTCGAAGACTTCGACCTCGTACCCCCGGCAAGCCATTCTGACTGCACTGGCGAGCCCGGCTATACCCGCTCCTATGATGGCGATTTTCATTTTGTCTTGCTATAATTACGCCAATACAACAGCGGGGAAGGGATATTGTTGAGAGGGTGAGAGGGTGGGAGGGGGTGAGGGGGGGAGGGGGGGAGGGGGCGATCTTTGCTTCCCTCCCTCTCACCCTCTCACCCTCCCTCCCTCAAACTCAGCCGGCCTCGGCTACTCAGTATGTTCCTTCGCTTCATTCAGCACAGGCAATTCCACAAAAAAAGTAGTTCCTTCATTAGTTTTGGTGTAGAAATAGAGGTTGCCGCCGGCGGCCTCAACAATACTTTTAGACATAGCCAGGCCGAGGCCGGTACCGGAGGATTTGGTTGTAAAATTGGGATAAAACACCTTTTCGCGCACATTTTCCGGGATGCCGTCGCCATTATCGGCAACTGCAATAACTGCAAGATCATCGCGTTGGCAGAGGGAGATATCGATGCGGCCCTTTCGGTTGTCGGGAATAGCCTGGATAGCATTTTTGACCAGGTTATTCAATACGCGCAGCAGTTGATTGCGGTCGGCAAAAACCAAAACGGGGTTGTCGGGAATTTGGCAGTTGATAGCTACATCTTGCTCTTCCCGGCTTTTGTCAAACAGATCGCCGACAGCTTGAACGATTTGGTTGAGATTACATTTGTCAATTTCGGGGCGGGGCATTTGTGCAAAGTGAGAAAATTCATTGGCGATTCGGGTCAGGTTGTCGATTTGTTCTATCATCGTTTGCGCAGTACGGGTTATCAGTTGGGGGGCTTCTTCCGGGCGGGATTTTACGGCGTGTTGCAGGTATTGAACGCCCAATTTCATAGGGGTGAGCGGGTTTTTAATTTCATGGGCTACTTGTTTAGCCATTTCGCGCCAGGCGCCTTCGCGTTCCGTGTGTTTGAGTTGCCGGGCGCTGTCTTCCAGTTTGGCGATCATATTATTGTATTGACTAATCAATTCGCCGATTTCGTCATTGGTATGCCACTGGAGCGGTTCATTTTTGTCGAGTTCGACCCGGCTGAGTTGCTTTCCGATTTGTTCAATAGGGTTGGTGATTGATTTAGACATAGCGATGGCAACAGCGCCGGAGGCTAATAACAGGAAAATATAGAGAGTAAGAAAGGCCTCGAGCAGGGGTAAAAACTGCACATTGAGTTGCCGGGCAGCCGTCGCATCCTTTAAACCTATGAAAAACAGGGTTTTGTCGCTTTTATTCGTAATAGGAATATAGATATCGCGAGGGGAAGCCGGCAGGGATGTTGTTGATGTGGAATGAGCGGCCGGCCATTCGGGGGGCATTACAGGAAAAAGTTCGGCAGACTGTATGCCTGGGGCTGTCGCTTTTTGTTGTAAGATACCCTGGGCGGAGTACAATCCCAGGGTGGTATTATATGCGGCGGCTAATGAAGTAAGTTGCCGCTCAACGGCTTCCGGGGGCAGTTGTTTTACGGTTGTAGTCAGGTAGTTGATTTTATCCTTTATGCGCAATTGATCGAGCTGCGAGGTAGCATCTTTGAAATAGGCGCCGGTAGCCCAACCCATAAATCCGAAACCACTGAGGGTATAGATTAGAAAATATTGTTGAAGTTTATGTCGAAGCGATGGTTTAAAACCGTTGAAGAAAGCGGGAATAGCTTTGATGTAGTGATTGATGGAAAAGAGGAGGATAGCCAATACGACGAGCAGGGAGAAGCACAGCGAAAAAAACGCCATTATTCTGGGAAGCTGGGGATTGCCCTGTTGGTCGAAGTACAACGGCAAAATATGTTGCGCAAAGATGGCGCAAAAGGCAGCAATGATGGTCACCCATACCATCAGCCAAATGAGCCCGGGCGCCTCCTGCTCGGCGTATAAGTCAAAAAACACCAAAAACAAAAAGAAACCCAAGGCCAGTTCCATCGCGGATAAATGCAGCGCGCCGGCGGGCAATACCAGGGCGGCGCCGGCAGCCGCGAACGCCGCAGCGCCCAGGCGAAGCGGCAAAGCGTCTATTACTTTGATCAGCCGCGTTTGAAAATGGTGAACAGTTATAAAGGTAGTGACGGCCATCAAGAGCCCGGTATAGAGAATGACAACACCTATTGCCGGAATTTGGAAAATAGTGTCTGCCTGAAGATAGTGTCCTGCACCTTTAAGTAATCTGCCCCAACTGTATAAAAAACTCCAAACTATGCCAATGCATAAAAATTGGGTTAACAGCAGCCTTAATGACCAATGCAACGGTATGGTTTTAACAAAATTGTTGCGATGAAAGCGGAGTAAGGCGCTTATCCACAACAATAATAAGGCGGCGATCAGGTGTTGTGCCGCTGACGACAGCATTGGTAGCGAGCCGGGCAGCGGTTGAAAGATTTTCCATGCGGTAAATCCTGCTCGCTGCGCAAATTGTTCCCAGAGGATATAAATACCTGGCGCGGTGAGCCCCAACAGGATAGCCTTCATCAGCGGCTGTTGTTGCATGCCCGGCGATTGGGCCCAGCGGGTGGTGTTGATTATCGCGGCAACCGACAGGATGACCATTAGCGCAACAATGGCTATTCGGGTTTTGGAAGGCAGCCATTCATCGGGGATTTGAATATAGCAAAGGCGATTGCCGTTTACAGAGGAAAGCTCCCAGGGTTGCGGCGTCGAGCTCAATTGCCAACCCGAACGTATAGGCAGATAATGACCGGAGACCGGCAAAGTAACGATAAGTTGATAACCGGCCGGCGAGCCGGCCCGCCAGCGGGCATACCAACCCTCCGCCAATGAATCGACCAGCAGGGGAAGCGTATCGGGAAGAGCGATATGGCTTCCGGGAAAAAACATATCGGCGCGCGACCAGGCAACCAGGCTGTCGCCTTTATACAGCCATTGTGAAAATGGAAGGTCTTCAGGCGCCGGTACCAATAAATCCGGGGTAGTAGATAATTCCCAATTGCGTAGCTGTGGTTGAATTTGTTGCTCTATTTCATTAAAGGCTTTTTGGAGGCGCTGCCAGGCCGCCTTTTCAGGCGACAACATACCCGTGCCGGCATACAAAGCAGCCGTTAAAGCGATAATGAGCAGAGAAACTGTTTTGAAATGCGTGCGCACTGATACAGGGGGTGAAAGTGAAAAAAGCTCCTTTTTGCTTCCTTATACGGAGCCGGATAAAAAAGGTTAGCCTTACCGCAAAAAATTACGAGCGCGACAAGCTAAAATACCCTACATTTGGGCTTATTGTAAGCTGCTCTATCGCGGTTTCGCTCCCCGCGAGGGAGCGGAAATGAGGAAAGTCCGGACAACGTAGAGCGCCACGCCATCTAACGGATGGGCTTTTGCCGAAAGGCGGGAGACGGAAAGTGTCACAGAAAGCTACACCGCCGATGTCGCAGTTGCGGCAGGTAAGGGTGAAAACGTGCGGTAAGAGCGCACGCCGGAATGGGGCAACGCATTCCGGGGATAAACCCCGTGGGTTGAAATGCCATGTACACCTCGATGAATGCTCCGGCGTTCGACGGGTTGCTCGCCTGTTTTTCTCAGGAAAGTCGGGGGGGGTAGGCAGATACACCCCGTTGGCGACAGCGGGGGTAGATAAATGATAGAGGAACTGCGCAAGCAGGGGACAGAATCCGGCTTACAGGCTTACAATATTCAGGGCTGCCTCCGCAATGGAAGCAGCCCTGATTATTTTGAGATTAAGACAAGCGCTTAGTTATCGCCGTCAAAAGCGCTGAAGTCAAAGAGCAGCGAGAAGCGCAGCGTATTGTCAAGCGGGTTGCGCTGGTTGGTCGTCGGGATGAGGTAGGAGAAATTGAGGCCGAAGATATTGTAGCGCAGCCCCAGACCTACCGTGAAGTATTTGCGATTACCCTTTTGAGAGTTTTCGTTGAAATACCCGGCGCGTACGGCGAATTGCTGGTCATACCAGTATTCGGCGCCTACGGAATACATCAACTCGCGCAGTTCTTCACCGGCGCCTTCGGGCGCATCGCCGAACGAAGAAAAGATACCTTTGATGGAAGAGTAATCTTTGTAGTCGGAGCGCCCGTCGCCGTCAGTATCGCAATCGGGGCCCTGGCAGGGTGTGGGCACCATCAGCTTGTTGATATCAGCGGCGAAGGTCAGGGTGTTGTAATCGTCGAGTTGGATATCCCAGGCGGCGCCCAGGCCGAGGTTGGCGGGCAGAAAGTCGCGGTCGATAGAACGGGTGTAGGTGATTTTAGAGCCGATGTTGGTAAAAGCCAGGCCTATGGTGAGGTCTGATTCTTTTTGGTTGAGATCTATCGGCGTACGATAGGTGAAAGAGATATCGGCGGCGCCGGCTATGCCGGGTTCGATCGTTTCTCCTTCAACCTGCTGGCCTGCTGCCAGGTTGCTGTAGATAAACTTACCGCTAACCGAGGCGGAGAGTTTATCGGCGAGTTTACGGGCGTAGGCTACGCTGAATTCAAATTCATTGGGGCGACCGGTATTGAGCGGTTCGCCGTTGACATCGGTAAACTGGATGCTGCCGAGCGAGAAATAGCGCAATCCGAATCCGAGCGTTTCCAGGTCGTTGAGTTTGTAAAAGCCGGTGAGATAGGCCAGATACACATCATTAAGCCCCAACGAGCGCAGCCAGGGGGTATAAGTGGCCGAGATGCTGAGTTTTTTCTCGGCGAAAGCCAGTTTGGAGGGATTGAAATGCATGGCGTTGGGATCGGGGCTCAACCCGATACCTACATCGCCCATTGCGCCGGAGCGCGCGTCGGCTACAATGCGCAAAAAGGGCACTGCGGTAACAACGACGTTAATACAGGGGGTACCGTCGAGATTGTAGTACTTGCCATCCTCGCCCTTAAAGCATTGGGCCTGGGCGTCGTTAACCGAGAGGGTTGCGATGAGGGCAACAGCGAAAAGCTGGAGTAAGAGATTTTTCATGAGAATCCGTTACGTTTCTTTAATTGTTCGCAAATATAGGCGTAAATGTTTCATAATGACTATACGAAAATTTTGTCTTCTTATTTTAAGATGACCAATTTTTCAAATTCACTTTCTCCGTTAAGGTTACCGGTTCCGGCATTGGCGCGCACTTTCACCTTATATAAATACACTCCATTTGCCAGTCGGTCGCCGAAATCGTCGCGGCCATCCCAGTGTATGCAGTCATCGCGGCGCAAGGCGCCGTCTGAAAACATGGTGTGGTCAATCGTCTTGACAAGGCGCCCCGATACGGTGTAAATCTGTACCAGTACATCGAGTTGTTGACCCGCCATGTTGTGATCAAACTGGAAGCAGGTGTTATCGGTAAAAGGGTTGGGGTAGTTGAGTACGCGCCGGAGGGCAATGCCTTCGGAAGAAGCTACGATAAATTCGGTAAGCCCCTCGCCCGAGTTGTTGGATACATCCCAGGCTTTTACGCGGATGCGATGGCGCCCTTCGGGCAATTTGGACATGGGGTAGCGCACCAGTCCTTTGGTGTAATCGTCTAACTCCGCTTCATAAAAATCGTTGAGCAGCAGCGAATTTTGGGTGTCGTCATTGAGAACGCCCTCAAGGTCGTGGCCGATGCTATTGCCGGCCACGTTGATGCCGTTGTCATCCTGCAATTTGACGAGCAATACGGGTTTGTCATTGGTAATACTACCGAACACAAAATCTTCGGTATTCATGTATACATTGACCAACGGGCCCTGGTCGTCGGCCAAGCCGCCGGGATAAGTACCGCCGATGATGACGTTGCCGTAGGCGCCGGCAGCGTCGATCATACGCGATTCATCGGCTGCATAATAGCTGATCTTGCCGGGGCCGAAAGTATAGTTGATATCTTTGGGGATGACAAAAGTAAAGCTGAACGCGCCATTTTGCACTGATGCGCGACCCTTGAACAAAATATTGCGCTGCACATTGAAATTGCGAACGCGGCTGCTTGGATCCTGCCCCAGCGTAGTGACGGTAGCCGTTTTATCATAAATAGTAGGGTAGACCAGTCCGTTGAAATTAGTGAGGTGCTGGCCGTTTTCATCCACAATCAGCCCTTCGATGGTAACGCGTTGCAGCGCGCGCAGGGTATCGGGGGCGCCGTCAGATACGTCGCGGTTATTGATTTTGGTGGTAGTTACGCCATAACGGGGCACGGCCAGCACCATAGCGGGATCGCCGATGAGGGCAAACTTGCGCGAGTTGGTGGTGATGGTGGGGCTTGTAAAGCTGTTTTTGGCGTGTTGCATGGCCACGCCGATAGCGGGAATGGCATTATCTTCTTTGGTAAATAAATTGAGGAGCGCCGCTTCGGTGAGCAGCGCGTTTTCATTGGCATAAACGGCCCTGGTTGTGCTGAGCAGTCCTACCGCGCCGCCATTGGGGTTGAGAATGGTTTCCTCGCCGGCGCTGACAAATCCGGGGTCGTCAAAACCTGTAAACGAACAGGTAGCGGTAAGAAACAGGGGTAGCCGGTCGCTGTTGTCCCAATCCTGTATTTCCGTAATATTGAGAATGCGCTCCTGGGCCCAGCCTTTGGGGCCGCCGTGGCCGAGGTAGGCCATCACCAACAGTCCGCGGAAAACGGCGCGATCAATAGACTGGTTGACCTGCGAGTAGCGGTCGCCGGCCGGGGTTGACTCTTGGGGGAAGGCGTCGATATAGAGTTTGTCGATGTTGAAATTGGGGAAATTCTGTGAGATATCAACCGCTATGGCATCCGCGGAGTCGATATGCAGGTTGATATCTTCATCGTCGCTGACAAACAGCACGCGGTTGCGCCAGTCGCGCATGGATGCCGGCGCCGTATCATAGGAAATGATTTTATTGATCAGACTTTCCGCCTCTGCGGAGGTTTTGGCGGGTAAACGTCCTACGGCAATATTCAGGATACCGCTCAACGCGTTGGAATTGCCGCCGTTGGAAAACAGGGCGTAGTAGTCGTCGGAGGGGAATGCATAAAGCGGGTTGAAGGATTCCTGCTGATAAGTGGGGATAAAATTGTTGCCCAGGGCGTAAATATCGCGGGGGTCGAAAGAGCCGTCGCCCAGTAGCAAGAGGTATTTAAAGCGTTCGGTGCGTTCAAAAATCATGCGGGCGAAATCGCGGATGGCGGTGGGGTCGAGTTTGCCCGATGAAAATTCGTTATAAATATTTTCGACAGGGGCGATTGACACGCTTAGTCCGCTGTGTTCGGCGCGGTGTTGGGCCAATCGCTGGGCCTGGCTTTCAAAATCGGGGTGGTAAACGATCACCATATCTATATCGGTGATGCCGTGCAGATTTTGGTTGGCGATTTTGCCGATGGGGGTCGGCGTCGGGAAATTTTTGGTATTATCAAAAGCGATAAATTCGCGCAGTGCGCCGCCGGGGGCGCCGAAGCGGAGTTGAGCGCCTTCCAGGGTGTTTTGCTGGATTTTGGGTCCGAGGGGGTTGGTGATATCCCACACCTGGATTTGGGGGCCGGCGTTGTCCAAAACATAAGTAGCTGCGGTTTGGCCGATAGTTTCCACATTGCGGAAAGCCATTTGATCGCCGGACATACGCAGTTGACGTTGCACATTGAGTTGGATAAAATCGAGCCAGCCTTCGCTTTCACTGGCGCCGGCGGGCAGGGGGTATATCACTTTGGCGTCTACCTGATCGCCGGCGAGCGCCGCTTGCCCGGCGAGCGAGGCTGTATTGGCATAGCTGCGGTTGTTGTCGTCGAGGTCGTATACTGCCGTAGCGATATCGCTGATGAGTTCGACGCCGTTGATTTGCAACCTGAAATGAGAGGGGCGATCGGCGCGCAGGGCCATTTCCGCATTAACAACGGCGGGTACGCCGGTTATGAGATTGGGGAATTGGAAGACGGCAGGGTAGTTATATTCGCGGGCTACCCGGAAGTAGTCGCCAAACCATTTTTGTCCGGATCCTTGTGCGCGGTCTTTCCATTCGTGGAGCAGGTTGAGTTTGTCCTGTTCCAGCCTGGCGAAGTCGTTAAAAGCGGTAGCGGTAAAACTTGTATTGGTTTCATTGGGTTGATTAGCTATACGCAGCCCATTGCCCGGGCCTATTTTTAGAAAATAATACGATTCGGTATCGTAAATATTTTTCACCATATTAAAAGTACCTGTGACGGGGTTATAGCGCCATTTGTCGGGGCCTTCGCCATAGAAGAGGATAAAATCCTGGCTGTCGAATTTGCCGTCGTCCTGACCTGATATAAAAATGGCATTTTCCAACAGATCGTCGGGGCGGTCGGCGGCCACGTCGGTGGGCAGCATGCCGCCGCCGTTGCCGTAGAGTTTGATGGCGCGGGGGTCGATATTATCGATATTATTGATTTTGAGCTGGTTTTTTAAAAAATCGTAGGTCAGTTTATAGACGCCGTTTTGGGCCACTGCCAATTTATAGATATCGCCGTCGCTGAGCGCCGAAACAGTTGTATTATTGGGGCCGCGTTCCTGGCCCGAAGCCAAAGGCGAAGCGACAACGCGCAGTTCGGCGCTTACCAGTCGCTCGTAGCCATTGGCCGTTTTAACGATAGGCACAAAAGCCACAACGCCGGAATAATTATTGCGATTGCGCCACACATTAGTAGTAAATTGCAGCGTTTCGGCCAATTGAGATTCATCGCCGGGGCCGGGTTGCCAGTTGAAGGGCTCGAATTGAGCGCGTAAGACTTGCACTTCCAGGCTACTATTGGTATTCAGGGGGATAGTGCGTTCCACGAACGGCAGGGAGGGGAATCCTTCTCCGAAAACGGCGCCTTCGAAGCCCCAGCGTTGCAGTTGAATATTACCGGCTTGAAGCGCAGCGGGTTGGGCTTGCCAGTTGAGGCGTTCGTTGAGTACGACGGTTTGGGCGTTCAGCCATAATGGCGTTAATAAAGTAGCGATGATAGCTGTAAACGTCAAATGTTTCATACCTTACGCGTTGAGTTGCAAAAAAAACGTTGTGAGATAGGGGTTATTGCTTATTAACGTAATAGCGTTAAAAAAGGTCGGCTAACCAACTTTTTAGCGTCAAATATCACTTTAATTCAGGGTTGCGGTATTAATTTAACGGCCAATTGGCTGCAATTTTACATACTGAAGCGAAGGAAACATGAAGAATTGGTTTGTAGCACTACTTTTGCCGGCGCTGGTAAGCCCGGTTTTCGGGCAAGACCCGGTTTTTAGCCAGTTTTATGCAGCGCCGCTGCATTTAAATCCGGCGTTTGCCGGGGTGACCAACGCGCCCCGCATTACATTGAATTACAGGAATCAATATCCCAACTTCCCCAATGCATATATAACATATGCAGCGACCTACGAGCAATCCATAGAGGCTTTAAACAGCGGTTTCGGCTTGATGTTGAGCGCCGACGCAGCGGGAGACGGCATATACAAAACGAATCGCGCAGCGGCGGTATATGGCTATCGCTTGCAAGCGAGCGATGATTTTTTTATAAAATTCGGAGTTGAAGCCGGTTTGATACAAACCGTTATCGACTGGAACCGGCTGGTGTTCGGCGATCAACTCGACCCCCTGACCGGCGCTGTTGACGGCAGCGGCAATCCCAATTTGAGCCAGGAATTGCAACCCGATCGGCTCAATAACACGGTTTTTGACGTTTCGGCGGGTTTGTTGGCCTATGGAGGGCCGTTTTACGGCGGCATTTCGGTGAAACACCTCAATACTCCCGACGAAAGTATCATCAAACTCAACGAGAACCTCAATGCCGGGCTACCTTTGCGCATGACCTTTCACGCCGGCGCCGAATTTAACCTGGGCGGGCGCAATAATAGGGGTAATACCGCGTTTATATCACCGAATGCGATGTTCATCAAACAAGGGCCTTTCGGCCAGTTTAACATAGGGGCATACGCCGGGTTCGGCCAGTTTTTCGGCGGCGCCTGGTACAGACACACCCTGTCTAACCCCGATGCAGCTATCGTTATGTTAGGTTTTCGCAAAGGCGTTTTACGCATAGGTTACAGCTACGACCTTACCCTGTCGCAGTTGGCGCAGGCGCCGGGAGGTACCGGCGGCGCCCACGAAGTATCGCTGACCATCAACTTTGACGACAGCCGCGAACTCGCCCGCAGGAAAAGGGCGTCGCGCTATAATGATTGTTTTAAGATGTTTAATTAGGTTGTAGGTTGTAGGTTGTAGGTTGTAGGTTGTGGGTTGTGGGTTGTAGGTT
>DAINSQ010000138.1:0-12233 GCA_036741235.1 Saprospiraceae bacterium
TGCTGAGGTATATTTTTTTCCAGTTGATATCGCCGTTTTCGTCGATGTTCATCAGGAAGACATCGTCAACAGCGGGCAGGGCTTGCAACTGGTGTCCGAGCACGTAGTAGGGGTGCGTGCCGGTCTGCGGCACGGGATTGCGCACAATGCGGTCGAAGCCGTCGCGGTTGGGCTGGTCGTAGGAACGCACCCAGCTGAAAGTGCCGGTGGTAGTCACGCGGCCCATAATGGCCCGGCTGGTATTATCGTCGGGCAGGGAGCGGCCCACCACGAGCAGGTCGCCGTTGGGGGTGAGCGCGGCGTCGTTCCACAGTGAAGCGGTGTTGAGACTCAGCGTCCATTGCAACTCGCCGGCGGCGTTGAGGCGGGTCACGGTAGCGCGGGGCTGCTGGCCGTTGGTGACCTCGCCGGTCCCCAACACGTAGTAATTCGTGCCGCTTTTGATGACCTTGTTGAAGGTTTCATCCAGGTTAGTGCCGAATTGGCGCTGGAACTGTGCTGAGGCCGGAGCGGACAGCAATAAGCTGATTGCCAGGATGAACAGGAGGCGTAGAACTGGACGCATGGGCTGTGGTTAGCTTGGTTAGACAATGATATACAGGGCTTGAGTGGGGGAGGGTGGGAGAGTGGGAGGGAGGGATCAATGATAATCTCACCCGCTCACATTCACCCCTCGCACACTCAAGCCGGGAAGAATCCGTTAGCCAGATGGAGAGCGAAGAATCAGGGGGAAATTTTCAGTATGCAATAAAGATACTACAACTTTGGATTTTTGGGTAGAGGAAATGGGATTTGGCAGCGAATTGATGAAATTCGGCGAATTCTTGAAAAGGATTACGGGAAATACTTTTTCCTCAAAACTGCCTCATCCAGTTAACTTTTGCAATCGCCCCTGTTGTGCGAAATCGATTTAAATCCAGGTCGCTGCGCGTATCGTTGAATACCAGGTATACGAATGATAAGGGGCGGTATTCCCAACTCAGGCGGGCGTTCCACCTACCCGTTGCATCGAGGCTGTTGTACTGGTAAAACACAGAGCCTTGCAGACGCGGGTTCAGGGCAAGGCGCAACCCGCCGGAGTAGAGGTGTACGTCCTTGTCTTCTTTATTTTCACCGAGCGACCTTGCTCTGTTCAGTTCGTAATCAAATGTGAAGGCGACATGCGGCATAGGGGCGAAACGCAGTCCGGTATTTAGCGTGAGTAGCCGACCGTCATAAAATCTGCCGAAGTTGGCGCTGATATTCCCGGAAAGTCTGCGGCTTCGGTCGGTATAGTATTGCACGAAATTGCGGGTATAAAAATACCGCCCCTTCGGCACGGTAATACCCAGTGGCGCAAAAGCGAAATCGATGTTCTGCCAGGTTGGGAAAAAGGAAATTTCCAGAAAAGAATTGTCTCTAAACCATTGATAAACCGGAAATATATAAATATCCGCCTGTTGGAAATTACCATTGGAGGCATTGTGGTAATAATTGATGAAAAAACCGGGGTCGCCCCTGCGGAAAATGGATTTTTCCTTTTTAGGGCGCCAGATGTAGTAGGCCCCCGGATTGTGGTGGATGACGTCTTGCCCGAACACGAAACCCATTCCGGGGAGATAGTGCCGAGAGATCCATTTCGTAACCCAGCCGGCATACATGTTGTTCAGGTTTAGCCCGGCGTACAGGTTGCCGGCATGTCCAAATTCGCCCGAGCCCTCATCCCGACTGCCGCTTAGCAGGCCGCTTACCGTCCAGGAATCATTGGGGCGGAGAAAAAAATCAGCGGTAAAAGTGGTATTGTGATTGTCAGGCAAGTTCTCTTTTGCCTCATCATAGCGGTGGGTAAGCATTGCCCCAAAATTATTTTGCTTTCCAAAATTTTTCTGAAAACGAGCGAGCCCGAAGTTCGCGCCGCCTTGTTGGTCTGTTTCCCGTTGATGCGCATATAACCCCGACCAGGTGCGTTTTTCATTTCTGTCGTTAAAGCGAATCCCCGCATCAATCGGTACTGCTGCGGCATTAAACTGGCTGTTCGCGAGTCCGATTGCGCGACTGAAAAAGGGGAAAATACTACTGCCGTCATTGGGATAAATTCCGCTGTTTTCAAGAAAGAATTGCCGTCGTTCAGGGAAAAACACATTGAAACGGGTGAGGTTGTTCACCGCCCTGTCTACGTCTGCCTGGGCAAAATCGGTATTAAAAGTCAGGTCAAGTACGGCGTGGGAGTTGATAGCCCATTTGGCTTCGCCGCCTAGTTTCGGCCTGCCTTCGGCTGGGCTATCCGTACCACCGGTCTCTTTTTTTTCATAATTATAAAGAAAATAGGGGTTCAAGCGAAGATTCAAGGCGGGTTTGGGCAATTCCAGCCCCTCAAGGCGTGCGGCATAGGTCATTCGGTATGGCGAAAACGCCTGTGGAATAGGCGGAAAGACCGTTTGCTCGTATGCTCGGCGGGCAAGTCTTGAGGCTGTGAACCCCCAATACACTGCTTCGCCGGATTTTGGCAACTCGTAGCGCAGGCTTTTAAATGGAATGGCAAACTCCGCTGACCAGCCGTTGTCGAGGATTTTTGTTCTTACCGACCACAGCGCGTCCCAGTCGTTGTCTATATAACTGTCGTCGAATACCTGCGCGTCGCGCTGTGTGCCTAGCGGCGTGACCTGGAACGAAGCGCAGTAGCGGCGCAAATTTTGCGGGTCAAGTTGAAAAGAAAAGATATCGTTTTCTCCAAAGGCAAAATCCCTGCGAAAATCTTGCACCCTTACGCCTTCTTTGCCAAGGCTGTCTTTGCATAAAACCCCGACATAGAGGTTTTTTTCGTCAAAAAGCAGGCGTACGCTGGTTGTAAACTCAAAAGACCCGCCCTGCTTGGGTTCCATCCTGAAAAAATCATTACCCGTAACCGGTATGGCCCTCCCCCAATCTCCTTCGTCAAGTATGCCGTCTATAGCAATTTCCCCGGCGGCCCTCAGGGCCTTTACCGCAGGCGGGGTTTCAGGCGGCGGAAAGTTGAGCCCGGCGGGCGTCTGGGCAGGCAACAGCCTGCTTGATAACAGCGCCAATGAAATCAGGATGAAGGTTTTTTGCGACATGACTGTGGGTTTTGGCTAAAAATGTCGGGCTCAGTATATAGATCACGACTCGTTAACTCTCCTGCCGTTCCACCAGGCCCATAACCCCGCCAACAGGCATTGCAATAGCAACCACAATATTCCATTATAGTATACGGGGATACCCGCTGCAGCTATGCTGTCGGGAAATTTCATGAACTCGTCGTAATCTGCAGTTGTGAGGTTTTGATCGGCATCGAACTTTTTCAAGAACCATGCCGCCCAATTTTGTTGTGCTTCGTCAAGCAAGGCTGCATTGGCGTGGAGTGCCCGTCGACTGGTACCTGCCAGGTCGGTCATCTGCCGGTAGACGCTTAATGCGGGTGATAACAGGGTCAGATTATCGGCGAAAGCCGCCTGCCGTTGCGCTTTACCGGAGTAGGTTTGTTCCAGGCTGTCTTTGAGCCGTTTTTCGCCTTTGAACAGGGCGAAATCCTCGCGATACCAGTCTCTCCAGTCTTTTTCCGCTTCCGGTTTGCGGGTTAGATCAGGATGTTGTCGATATAATTTGTCGAGGCGTTTTTCCCTG
Organism: Saprospiraceae bacterium; assembly: GCA_036741235.1. Classification (GTDB taxonomy): domain Bacteria; phylum Bacteroidota; class Bacteroidia; order Chitinophagales; family Saprospiraceae; genus JABWBR01. Next base: position 3,622 of record DAINSQ010000138.1, read on the forward strand.
TCGGCTTCCAATTGGTTTTCCAGATTTCGCATGGCAGTTTGGAAACCCGCCCTCGACGGTACAGGATGGATTTTTTGGGCAAGCATGTTTGTCAGAGCCGGTACGACCAGGACGAACGCCAGCCAAAGTCCTATGCAGAGTAGGGCATTTTGCGCCGAGGCGCCGCCCCGGAGGTTCACACCCAGCGCAAGCAGGAACCAAAACAAGGAATAGAGGATCGCGATGCCTGCCGTTGCCCACCCCGATGAATTGGTCAGAGAAATGCCCGACCAAACGAGGGCCGGCAAGGTGATCAGCATCGTCAGCCCGCCAAGCAAAACAAAACGGGCAAGCATTTTATTGAAAAACAAAATTTTAGCGGCCACGGGTTGCACGCGGTGCAGAGCAAGCGTACCCTGTTCCCGCTCAGCGGAAATGAGATTAAATGATAGGGCTATGACCAACAGCGGCAGCAAATAGGCGATGACGAATGCCAGGTCGAAGCTTCCGAAAACCAGATTTACCGGGTTTTCATAAGCTGTGTCATTTCGCGCTTCTTTGCCCAGTAGCGTCAACCGCCAGGCGTCGGGGTGCAGATCGCTCACGCCCGATGCAAGAATGCTTTGTTGAGTATGTTCTATGGCCGTCACCCATCCGCCGCGCCACACTCCGCCCACGACGATAACATTGGTGGGGTCTTGCCACCAGCCTCCTGCTTTTTTCAGCCCCCGGGCAATACTATCGGCCTGCATTTTTTGCTTTCCCAAATCGTCTTTTTGCACCAAACGCATTTCATTGACAGACTGCCGTTTGGCGGCAACTCGTTGCACGCCGTTGTATAACCCGAAACCGACGCTTGCCGCCAGAAAAACCAACAACAACCAGAGTGCCGGATTGCGAATAAGGCGGAGCGTTTCATATTTTAATTGAAGTATAAACATAGTTACAGCTTTTTTTCTTGAAGTTTTTTGTTTCGAGCTACTCTACTCACAACGGCTTCATTTTATTAAAAAATAAAATTGCCGCCGCTCCGCTAAAAATCAGCCACAAAATCATCGCGCCAGTTGGTATCAACAGCGATCCGACCAGACGGCTGAGCGCCGGCGGCTGATATTCGAAGCGGACATTATTGGAAAAAAAATCCTTGCCGCGTGTGCCTTCCCAGTCGCCGTATTTAAAGTTTTGGGTCAAATCGTCGTTGAGTTCGCCCACGAGTTGAACCCGGTATTTTTCGGCGGCGGCGAGGAAGTCGAAATACACGTCTACATCGGTGCCGGCAAGCCGCTGCGAAATGATATTGGCGAGCACAAATGGCGAAAACACGGCTGCCGTTGAGTGAACCTGCCGTTGGAGTTGATAGATATCGAGAAGTTTGGATTTGTGTTTCTGAAAAACATAAGTTTCGTGTTCCTCGCCCTTTTGCATGATGAAACCGTCCCAGTTGAAGGGCAGATGCTGCACGCTATCCACACCGTATTTTTTAAGCGTTTCTTCTTCCAGTTTTTTTGAAAAAACATCGGCGCCGTCGTGTCCATCCACGCCGTTTTTCAAATCCTCTTTGATAGCAGTATGGTATGTTTGCCAGTCAGGAGCTGGATGCAATTGCTTTGCTATGTTTACTGCCGCTTTTGGTACTACAAGACAAGAGAATACCCATAACCCCAGGCTACCTACCAGCGCTGTGTTTTGTCTGCCTGCCCAGGCGGAGATAAGCAGTGTCAGGTTGATGAAACAACCGAAATAAGCGAGGTAAAGCAGTGCCAAAAAAGCATAGCGCAGCCAATGCTCGCCCCCTGCGCCGGCGAAGAGCAAACCCACCGCCCCGGCAAGGAAAAACGGAAGTGAGAGCAGCAATACTACAGCCCACAATCCAAACGATTTTCCGATAAAAAGAATAGCCGGTTTTACTCCTTGTGCCATAATCAGCCGAAGGTTGCCGTTTTCCCGCTCCGATGCGGCAGCTCCGAAGCCTAGTACGATGATGAATAAAGGCATCAGCATACTCATCACAAAAGCGGGGGTGAGGGCGCCAAGCCGGGCAAAATCACCCTGATCTTCCGCAGCTCTGAATGCAGACATGTTAGAGCGGTGGCCTTCAAGAAAAAGCGTGTTGCCCGTGTAAGCATCTACCCCCCGATCGAAGTAAGATAGCGGGTATACCGGCTTGAAAACAAAAGTGCCGTAGTGGGCTGCCGAATGAGGATTTTTATCCTTTTGGTTGTCCCATTGTTCGCGCATGGTATGGGTAGCCTCATCGTGCTGTTTTTTTAGGGCGGCATAGTAGTCATAGGCTCCAAACAGCGACAAGGCAAACAGCACACTCAAAATTATTGCCGCCGCGCGAAAACGGCCCTCCCGAAGCATACTCCGAAATTCTTGTTTTGCAATTGATAAAATCATGGTGTCAGGTTTTTGATATCAGCAACGAGTTGTGAGTTTTTTCATATTGCAAGAAGCTCATTACACGGTTTGCAAATAAAGCTCCTCAATTTCCTTGGCTTGCAGGATGTCGCGGTTATTGTCTAATATACTTGCCAGGCAGCCGTCTTTCATGATGCCGATACGGTTGGCTACATCCTTGGCGCGGAAGATGTCGTGGGTAGCCATAAGTATGGCGACGCCTTCATTTCTTAGTTGCAGCAGCAGGTTGCTGAAATCATTACTTGCCTTGGGATCAAGCCCGCTCGTAGGTTCGTCGAGAAAAAGCGCTTTGGCTTTTTTGGCCAAAGCAATGGCGATACCTACCTTTTGGCGCATACCTTTGGAATAAGTCGAGATCCTGCGGTCGAAATCACGCTCTGACAGTCCTGCCGTTTCAAGACATATTTGCAATTCGCCCTTTTTATGTTTAAAACCCGCCAATCGAGAGAAATAATCGAGGTTTTCCAGCCCTGTCAGGTTGGGGTAAAGCATGACTACTTCGGGCAGGTAGGCGAGGTGCTTTTTGCTTTCATGAGGCTGTAATGTTACATCAATGTCATTAATAACTGCCTTGCCGGACGTGGGCTGCACAAAGCCGAGGAAGCAGTTGATCGCGGTGGTTTTTCCTGCGCCGTTTTGTCCCAGCAGGCAGAAAATTTCGCCGGGGGCGATGTCAAGCGTCAGGTTGTCAAGGGCAACTTTGTCGCCGTAGTGCTTGGTGAGTTGTTTTGCTGATATCATGGTGGTTAGATTATTTGTTGAAATAATAATTACGAGCTTTGAGCTGCAGGTGCCGGCAACTTGCAGCTCGCAACACACTGCTTGCCGCCGGAAACCTGCAACTCATAGCTTGCAGCCTGTAGCTTAGTAGGCAAAACGGCTGAGGTCAATTCCGCTCTCTTCACTCACAAAACTTAAGGTCTGCGCTACCGGCGCCCCGTGAAGACAAACCAACAAGGCGCAATCACATTAATCCCGAAATTTTGTTACCCTGATTTGGAAAATTGGCAAATGCCGTGGTGGTAGTTGAACTGCAATACCCCGAAGTTGTTGAGATAGTACGCTAAAGCGCTTTTGCAGATTGGACAGACGGCAATAAAACGCGACTATCCTGCTGCGCGCGGGTAAAATATCAAAACCAAATTCCGGAAAAGCCAGTTCAGGTATGGCTCGCAGGGGGGGCCCTCGGCTGGGCTCTCGAGAGCGGTATTAGCGTAAGGTGAAATGCATTGCCGGAATCCAACTGGTGGGATATTGGCGCCGGCAAATTAAGCAATGGAAGTATTAGTTGAGCTTCTTCCGCTGATGTGGGCGCAATCTGGCAAATCGTGCATGCTATCGCCCCGTATTCTTCAGAATGGACGTGCTTCTCACCACCAGCAGCATGGCAAATTTTCTGCTCGTGGTCATGATGATGGGCGATCAAGTGGTGAAAACCAAACGAAACCCAATGAATAATATATATGCAGGCAATCATACCCGCTCTTATATTAGTCATTGATATTTCGCGCCAAATCAGCATCGTTTCCCTTTTGCAAAAATTAATATAGAGTACCTGCACAAAACGTCCAGATAACAAAAATATAAATTTCTTCTTTCAAAGTGCAGCGTTACCCTGTTAAATTATACTTCGCGCTGCCAGGTTGGGATAACTTGACGGCGTGCGGTATAAATAATATCGTAAATCCGGAGCAATTATACCCCTGATTTGACGGCGGGCTGCATGATAAGCGCAACCTCGTTTTGAATTTAAAACAACATGTGCTCTATTTTTTTGACCCAATTTTCCGCCTTTTATCCGTTATTTACAGCTTGGGATAACATATCCTGTTGTGATCATAAAATATCTCTTTATGCTTAAATCTACTTCCGCCCGTATTTTGCTGGCCATGTTACTCGGCATCATTTACGCTATCGCTGCCATCCATTACGGCTGGATTGATTTTACCAACAATTGGATAGCTCCTCTGGGAACGGCATTTCTCAATTTGCTCAAATTACTCGCTGTGCCCCTGGTATTGGTGTCGGTTATTACGGGTATGGCCTCCCTGCCCGATCCGCTGCACCTGGGCAGATTGGGCGCCAAAACCCTGGCGGCATATATCTTCACTACCGTAATGGCTATCAGCCTTGGTATCGCGCTGGCACATTTTTTTCAGCCCGGAAAAACCCTGGGAGACGCTAAAATCGCAGAAAACCGCCTGCAATACGAACGCTGGGCTGAATCGCAGCAGATACCAACGGTTGACGGCCAGTACTGGAGCCAACTACCCCAATATGCCCGGTTGAAATCACAAGTGGAAGCCAATAGTTTTCAATCGTTTACTGTAACCAATCTGCAGCAAAAGGATTCCATCGGGTTTATGGACGACCAGACCCTTCAGTTGAAAACAGGTTTTCTGCTCCAGGATGGCGCCTATACCTGTATGTATAATGGCCAACTCACGGAAAATAAAGGCAACTATCAGGTCAATGATGAATTCAGCGTAAGCCAGGATGCCGCGTTTGTACGCTGGATGCACAATGGCGAACTGATAGCCGAACAAGAACTTGTGAAAGGCCTCTCCGACAAGCTGCAAAAGAAAAAAGCGCAGGAAGTCAAAAAAGGACTAGGCTACCTGATAGATATGCTCATACCCGAAAATATCTTTGAGGCGCTGGGCGATATTCGCTCTTTGCTCAAGGTCATCTTTTTCGGTATACTGATAGGTATGGCCTTGTTGTACGTGCCCTCCGAGCAGGGCCGTCCTCTGCTTCGCTTGTGTGAAAGCCTCAATGCTACATTGTTGCTGCTCATAACCTGGGTGATGCGCCTTGCGCCGCTGTTTGTATTTGCGCTTATGGCCGGCACCATCGTTTCCGTTGCCGATTCGCTTGGCGAATTGGCAAGGATATTGCTCAGCTTGCTGGCATTTTCGATTACAGCGCTGGCAGGCTTGTTGTTGCTGGCCTATGTCATATACCCTTTTTTACTCGGCGCTCTTACCGGCCGCTGGCAGTACCGCAGCTTTTTCCAAAAAATATTGCCGGCGCAAAGTATGGCTTTTTCTACCAGCTCTTCCGCCGGCACGCTGCCTGTAACGCTTCGTTGCGTTACGGAAAACCTCAAGGTGCCGCCCGCCATTGCCAATTTTGTACTTCCTATCGGTAGCACCGTCAATATGGATGGCACCAGCCTTTATCAGGCCGTTTGCGTGCTGTTCCTGGCGCAATGGCACGGCATTTCTTTCGAGGTTTCCGATTTCGTCCTCCTTTGCGTGCTGATTACGCTCTCCAGTATCGGCTCCGCCGCCGTGCCCAGCGGAGGATTGGTGCTATTGATGGTCGTGCTGGAATCCCTTGGACTGGATGCCGCCTGGGTCGGCATTATCCTGCCCATGGACCGGCTCCTGGATATGTTCAGAACTGTCGTAAACGTTACAGGGGATATCCTGGTGGCCAAAGTAATTGCGCATACCGAAGAAACACGCCTGGCAGCAGGGGCCGCGGATGAATAGACCGGCGGATATAGATTATAACCGCCTTATTGCAGAGCTATTTGCCTTTTAGAAGTATCTGAAAATACAACACGCACACATTGCCCCTGCCAGCCCCATACTGCCTCGGCGCGCGTCCCACTGTTTTCAACATCGTGTAAGGATCATAGAAAGCATAAAGATGATCGTCGTCAAACAATCTGACAATAAAGCTGAAAGGGGTGATGAAGCCGTGTATCAAGCCGTATAAAAAGCCTCTCCCTCGCCTCTCAGGCAACATCGGCGCATGAGACAAGCGCCCGGCAGGGCGCAGCACAACAATGCTGCCGACGCTACGAGCCTGAATCGGTTGTTTTCATTGGGCGCTATTTTTTTCTAATTTACACGACTTAATGCACGCTTATAATGCGCCGGCTCCCGGGTAACAAAATTTTACCCCGCGGTATAAATGCCCAAAGACAAACCGCATGGTACAAAATATCCTTTATTCATCCGGCGAGCGCCTGCAAAATTATGTACGTTCTATTTACGCCTATCAGCCCGAACTTCAGGTTGTTGTCGTGAATAAAGATCCCCTGCTGCGCCAGTCCATGCGCGAATTGATTCACCGGTATTGCTGCGCAGTATCGGTTGTGGCTGAAGCCGGCACGCCGGAAGAAGCAACCCTTTTGCTCCGTGCCATCCCCGCCGATTTGCTTATTCAGGAGGTTGAATCGGCTGACGACCCCAACTTCGACTGGCTCGATCGACATCCTGAACTAGCCGCTTGCGTCGTGTTTACTGCTTGTGATAAGGCTGCCGCTGCCCGCGCTTTTCGCTGCGATGCCGTCGATTTCCTGCTACAGCCGGTCAATTCCGCTGAGTTGATTGCTGCCGTGGAAAAGACCCGGGAGGTCCGCCGCTGTAGCTATTTGCAACAACAATTGAGCCGTTTGATATATGCTGATGGACATATCAGCGCGGATAAGATCAGATTACAGGCAGGGGCGGGATTTATTCTCGCAAAATTCGAGGATATTATCAGGCTGGAAAGCTGCGGCAACTATTGTTTTGTGTATTTGGACTGCAATGAACGCTGCCTGGTTTCCCACAATCTAAAGGAGCTGGAGGAAAAGCTGCCTTCATCGCTGTTTTTCCGCCCGCACCAGTCGCACCTGATCAATACCTCGCGTATATGTCGTTTTGATAAAGCCGATGGGTTATTTGTAAAAATGCAGGACGGCGCCCGGGTGCCCGTTTCCCGCCGCCGCAAAGGCGATTTACTCGCCGCACTGGCTGCATGCGGGCGGTAGCACTGCCACTATGCCTTTTCTTCCCAAACCATTGCCAGATGTACCAACGTCTCTACGGCCTTTTGCATATCCTGCACCGTTACCCATTCCTGTTTGGAGTGGAAGGCGTGTTCGCCCGCGAAGATGTTGGGGGAGGGGAGCCCCATGAAGGAAAGCCTGGAGCCATCGGTTCCGCCGCGAATGCTCGATAAGTGGGGCTTCAGTCCGGCGCGCTTGATAGCTTCAACGCCGTTTGCCACAATTTCAGGATGCTTGTCGAGCACCTCTTTCATATTGCGGTATTGCTCGATGACTTTAAATTCATAGGAAGAATTCGGATAGTTGGCCATTACCCCTTTCACGATCTGCTCCAGTTCTGCTTCGTGGGCTTGCAGCCCCGCTACGGCAAAATCGCGAATGATGAAGCGCAGGGTCATCTGCTCGGCGTTGCCGCTGCTCATCACCGGGTGTACGAAGCCTTCGCGGCCTTCGGTGGTTTCCGGACTGAGGCGGTGTTTGGGCAGGGCGGCCAGGATATCGCCGGCAATTTTGATGGCGTTTTCCATCTTGCCTTTGGCAAAACCGGGGTGCGCGCTTACGCCGTTGATGGTCAGTACTACCGCATCGGCGCTGAAAGTCTCGTCTTCGAGCGACCCCACGCGCTCGCCGTCGACGGTATAGCAGAAGTCAGCGCCCAGTTTTTTCAGGTCTACTTTGTCAACGCCGCGGCCAATTTCTTCGTCGGGGGTGAAGAGTATTTTGATCGTACCGTGTTTGACGGCAGGATTTTCTATCAAAAACTGCACAGTATTCATGATGGCCGCCAGGCCGGCTTTGTTGTCGGCGCCGAGCAGGGTAGTACCGCTGGCCGTCACGATGTCGTTGCCAATTTGTTCGGCCAGATCGGGGTGATCGGCCAAACGGATGACGATGTTGGGATCGTCTGGCAGTACAATGTCCGCCCCGGTGTAATTGTGGTGCACGATGGGCTTTACCCCGGTGCCGCTGCTGTCGGGCGAGGTGTCCATGTGCGAGCAATAACATATTACCGGCACTTTTTTATCGGTATTGGCAGGTACCGTGCCATATACATAACCGAATTCGTCGAGCTCGGCATCCGCTACGCCTAATGCCTTGAGCTCTTCTACCAGCACTTTGCCCAAATCTTTTTGCTTTTCCGTAGAAGGGTAGGTCTTCGACTCCGGATCGGATTGCGTGTCGATGACTACGTAGCGCAAAAAACGCTCAAGAACGGTGTAGTTTATTGACAAGGGCATGGTTGTTATTTTTTAATTTGATGATGTGCTGATGTGCTAATTTGCTGATTTGCTAATTTGCTGATTTGCTGATTTGCTGATGTGCTGATTTGCTAATTTGTTGATTTGTTGATAATTAAAAAAATATCAGCACATCAACTAATCAGCACATCAACTAATCAGCACATCAACTAATCAGCACATCAACT
>DAINSQ010000139.1:0-3958 GCA_036741235.1 Saprospiraceae bacterium
TTTGGGACTTTGGGACTTTGGGACTTTGGGACTTTGGGACTTTGGGACTTTGGGACTTTGGGAAGATTGACTTGTAAAGATACGTGAAACTTCTGATTTTCAACAGTCCAATAGTCCAATAGTCCAATAGTCCGGTAGTCCGGCCTCAACCTAAATACAGTTCCGAATGTTTTGCCTTAACAAAAAACAACTATTATCATGAGCAAATGGTTTTTTCTCTTATTAATACTATTCACAGCGTCATGGGGTTTTGCGCAGTCAAATGCCTTGCAAGACCTCAAAGTTGACGTAGTGTACTTATCGTCGGATTACCTCGAAGGGCGCGAAACCGGATCAAAAGGGGAGGCGCTGGCTGCGGAATATATTGCACATCGTTTCAAGGCCATAGGGCTCAAGCCAATGGGGGAAAACGACACCTGGTTTCACGATTTTGATTTTGTATTCAAATCCAATCCGCACGCTGCCGATGGTGAACCCCGCACGGGCATGAACGTGGTAGGATACATCGACAACGGCGCTCCGACTACGGTAGTCATCGGCGCGCACTACGACCACCTGGGGCACGGCCATTTCGGCTCCCTTCACGCCGGTGAAAAAGCCATCCACAACGGCGCCGACGACAATGCCAGCGGTATAGCCGCCATGTTGCGCATCGCCGCCGCCCTCAACAAAACAGGTAAGGCAAAGGGCAACAACTACCTGTTTATCGGCTTTTCGGGCGAAGAACTGGGCCTTTACGGCTCCAAAAACTTCGTCAATACCCCCACAATTGACAAAGGAGCCATCAACTACATGATCAACATGGACATGGTGGGGCGCCTCAACGAAGAAAAAGTACTGGCCGTCAACGGCGCAGGTACTTCTCCTGTCTGGAAACCGGCGCTGGAAAAAATCAAAGTGGGCGGCATTCAGGCCAAGACTTCCGATTCTGGCGTGGGCCCCTCGGACCATACCTCCTTTTACCTTGAAAACATCCCCGTGTTGCACTTTTTCACAGGGCAGCACATGGACTACCACAAGCCTTCCGACGACGCCCATCTGGTCAATTACCAGGGCTTGCTCGACGTGTCCGATTATATTTTAGCCCTCATTGAAGCGTTGGACAACCAGGGCAAAATCGCTTTTACCAAAACCAAAGACGAAGATGAAAGCCGCAAGGCTACCAGCTTTAAAGTCACCCTCGGCGTGATGCCCGACTACGTATACAACGGCGAAGGCATGCGCGTTGACGGCGTGCTCGACGGCCGCCCCGCCGCCGCCGCCGGCCTCGAAAAAGGCGATATTATTATCAAGCTGGGCGACATTGAAGTGAAGGACATTTATTCCTATATGGAAGGCCTCGGCAAATTCAAAAAAGGCGAAACGACCAAAGTGGTATTCAAGCGCGGCGAGAAGATGATGGAGAAGGAAGTGACGTTCTGATTTGTCGCTTTATAACATTGTTCGATAGGCTTTACGCCTTTAGGACTATAACCGCATATCGCAAGCCGGCAAGTCGCAGGTTCGACTCGCCGGCTTGCGGTCTTTAACAAGTAAGCATGATTAGAATACTGTACATACTGCTTGGCTGCCTCCTCGCAGCAACCACCTATGCTCAATACCGCGTGGAAACCGACCCCGAAACAGGCAAAAAGGGCTATGTCGATCAGGTTGACGGCAGTATTGTCATACCCTTTGAATACGACGAAATCGACATCGGCTGGCAAAACAGTGTCATGGGTTATACCGGGGTCGGAAAAAACAAGCTTTGGGGTTTGTACAAGCTGGAGGGCGGACTGGTCCTGCCGATTCAATACGAATATGTGCGCGCCCTCCATGCGGATTTGCTGGCAGCCCGCACGCCGGAAAACGATACCCTGCTGTATTTTTTCAACGGGAAGGGAAAAGCCCTGTTTCAGGCAGCGGGACTGACGGCAGAGCCCGGATTCAACGAAAACACCGTGCAGATCATCCGGCCGGATATGTCCCGGGTTTTTCTCGATCTGAAAGGCGAGGATCCTTTTCAGGGCCGCTTCAAAAACGGCAGGTGGACCGACGGCAAAACCGTCGTGTGCGCTGCCATCGACAACCAGGGCAAACCCAGCCAGGCGGGCTTGTTCGCCTGGGAAGGAGATACCCTGCTGCCGCCGGTTTATTTCAACATCCAGGCTCATCCCGGAGGCAGGTTTCTCGTGCAAACCACCGACTATCAGATGGGAATGACCGATGAGCGAGGTCGTTTTCTCATTCCTTTGGGCTCTGCCCGACTCTCCAAAATGGGCAATCAGCCGCAAGACGTCATTCTCGCGCTCGAAGGAAGCCCGCTGAATGGCAAAGTGTATGACCCAAACGGGCAGTTGCTTCTCGATAGCTGTGTTACGGGCAACGTTGCTTTTAGAGGTGGGATCGGCAGAATTAAAAACCAGCACTTTTACCGCTATTTTACCGCCTCCCGTGCGGCCAAATTATCAACCGGCCTATTCCACCTCGACGGCCGGCCTGTTTTGCCCATGCAATACAAAGAAATCCAATACGCCTCAGCCGACCACCCGCTGATCGTTCACGACGGCGCCGCTTTTATCATCATGGGCTGGGCCGGCAAGCAGGCCTATCCGGGCCGGTTCAAACGACTGGAATATACCGCGAACCCCGGCATTCTTTACGGCCAACCGGAAAACGGCGAACGGGGAGGCTTCATCCACATCGGAGATCCGGCGGGCGACCGGTTTAATTTTCAGAAGATTATTCTTCTTCCCCACTCAGGTTATTTTGCCGTCAAGGAAGAAGGGGCTTACTACCTGCACGACGCTGCCGGCCGCCGGGTCAACAATCAGGGCTTTGCGTTTCTGGAACAACCGGAGCGAAAGCACTACGCAGCCTGGAGGGAACAAATGAAGTCTGGCCGATTGGTAGCGTATGGGGCATCCGCCCAACGCGGCGACGACCAGCCCTGGGTAGGCTTCGATGAGAAAGGCAAAGCCCATCATTTTGCCCCGCTTCAACCCAAAGAAGCAGAAGTAGTAGCGATGGAAGAAGTTGTTCGGATGGAAAGTCCGCCGCCGCCCCCACCACCGCCTGGGGAAGAAAGTCCCCGCCTGGAAGAGGAAATCTACGACATTCCGGACCAGCCTGCGGAATATCCGGGAGGGGACGCCGAGCGGCTGAAGTTTATGGTATCCGAGTTGAAATACCCTGCACTAGCAAAAGAATACGCCATTCAGGGTATGGTAGTCGTCAAATTTGTCGTGGAAAAGGATGGCAGCATCACCAATATTCAAATTGTCAGAGATATCGGCGGGGGCTGCGGAAAGGAGATCGTTCGTATCATTGGACTCATGCCCAAGTGGAAGCCCGGTATGAAGAACGGTCTGCCGGTGAGGTCGTGGCAGACTTTTCCATTTCGGTTTAAGCTGGAGTGATTCGATACCGAGGTTGCTCCTCCACGCCCTCTTGATCCTCCTTAACTGCCCTTCGGTTTCCGCCCAGGTCGACCCGCCATTCCTCTTTATGGAGGAGACATCCTGATTGACTTAACGGGGAAGACATTTGAAATCAAACCAGACTGACAATGACAAACCCAATATTATACCTCCTGGCCGGATGGCTTCTATCGTTCAGCTTTACTGCCTGCGGCCAGGGGCAGCCGGGGAAGACAGCGGCTGAACCAAAAACTGGTAACCCCGAGTATCATTGCAGTATTCTGGATTATTACAAAAAAGACTCGTCCTGGTACATGATCGAACACCTTCCTACCCGCAAGGTGGGGATCGAGCATGTTGAACGAGGTATTGTCATCCCGCCGGTTTATGATATGGCTTTTGAGCTGGGCGGTAACCGGTGGTTTGTGATGGGACGGGGTATTCAAAAAGCCATTTTCGATACCCTCGGCAATCAGCTGACGCCGTTTGAAAACAACTACGAGGTGATTGCCTCCCTGAAGTACAACCCGGATATGGCTGTTGTCCACCAAAACCGCCAG
>DAINSQ010000139.1:4058-11401 GCA_036741235.1 Saprospiraceae bacterium
AGCGGGACGCCGCGTGGCGGCCTTTGCCTGGCTCGAACAGGGCTTTATTTGCCTGGATGATGAAGGGAGGGAGGTGCAGTGTATAGAACATTAATATCAAGCCAAATTATGATTATCAGATCCTTGCTATTCCTTGGCGCCCTTTTCGCAGCCTTCCCGCTCCCCGCCCAAACCCTCATCCCCTGGCTCGCCAAAAACGGACTGTACGGTCTGGCCACGGAAGACGGGCAGTTAGTCCTGGAGCCGACGTATAAGTACCCCGTACTTTTTCCTGAAAACGCCAGTTTCGTTTCCGCAAAAAAAGGCGAACAAAACGGTACTTTGTTTCGCAGCGGGCATTTTATACCCCTTCCAAACCGCACGGCGACAGCAGTAGTATTTACGCCAAATAAAACAGCCGATACCCTTCGTCATTTGACGTTGACTCAAACCAATAATAAGTGGATTTTTATTCATTCAAAAACCGGCAAAGTTCTCGAATTTGAACATTGGAAAAACTACCAAACACCCGGCTGGTTCAAGGCAGTCAGCAACTACACCGAAGACCGGTATGAGATACTTGTACGGGCCAATTTTCACCTTGGCTTCCACCGCGTGTTCAAACCCGGCAACCGCGTAAATTTTATTGATACAACCTTGACAGAGGTATTTCCCCGCGATTATGCCGCAGGATTGCTGCTCGACCGCAATCGCTTTTTACTGGCCGATGACAACGGGAAGGCAGGCGTTGGCGATAACAACGGCCGGATACTGATACCTTTTGCGTGGGACAACATTCACATAACCGGCAGCGAAGACCTTTTTATCGTCAATAATACGACTGAATTTGGGCAAGCGTCGCCGGCGCCCCGCGCCGGGCTTGTACATACTTCGGGTCGCCTGGTGCTGGATACCATCTACCGGCATATCTCATATATGGGCAATAAACTGCTTCGTGTCGACAAAGGAGAAAACCAGGCAGGCATAACAGATTACGAGGGGAATATAGTGCTGCCGATGATTTACGCGGAAATATCAAGAACTTTCGGGCGGTATTTCATGGTGCGTAAAGCCGGAATGGGCAAGTATATACTGGTTGACCGCCAAGGTGAAGAATCCTTTCCCGTTCCCTACAATCAACTCGATCCGGTATTCCATACGGTTAACGGGCAACCGTATTTGCAATTCAGCGACGGCCTCCGTTCTGGTTTGGCAGATACGACGCTCCATATCATGTTTAATGATACCATCGGTATGCTAAAACCGGTGGGGTTCATGAAAAATAAGAAGCATATTCATTTTATTTCCAGTAAGAATCGATATTATTCGCTTGATAATCAAGGTGTAATTGATTTGACGGGGCGCCATATTGTGCCTTTTGTTTACAATAGCATCCGCCGATTGGATAAATTGGAGGAAGACCTTTACCTGGTTCGCAAAGACTCGTTGTGGGGGGCATATAATATGGATGGCCGTGTGGTACTACCGGTCGAGTTTCAGGAAATCTACGCAAGCTCCGACAGTCTGGTATGGGCGCGAAGGCCGGCTGAAAAGCTGTTTTATGCCTATTCGCCCGGTGGAGAAAAGCGGCCATACCCGGGTAATGCATATCCTGCTCCAGGGCCAAACAAGCTGTTGTATCCCAAGAGTCCTGAGTTTTTTAATGGCAACAGGATGTACGGCTTAAGCGATGGGACCATCATCACAGCAGTCGAGGCGGAGCCCTATCAGTATTGGGCGCAATATCCCAGCCCTGAAGGCGGAGGATTCTTGCTCGGCGAGGCCGGTACGAAAGTACAGGCCGTAAATGCCAGTCTGAAGCCTCTGATCCCGGAAGGTTATTTCGTGGCGCCTAAGTTAATAGTGAATAAAGAATCCCTGAAAGTATCGGCGCTGCTCAATGTCTGCCGCGGCGGTACGCCCGCCCAACCTGAAGCCTGTGGGCTGATCAACGCCCGCGGAGAATGGGTGAAGGCGCCAAAAGAGGGCGCCTGGTTTCACCCATTATCGGGCGATATGATCCTGGAAATTCCCCTCAAATACCGCCTGTCGCGCGATTACCTGTATCCCGAACCCTTGAGCTTGCACTTGCCTGGGGGGAAGAAAATGGCCGTTCATTACATCGGCGATTTCCATTTTCATGAAAACAACCAAAATGGTATGCTCATCGGCATCGCCGAAGCCGGTGGGCGGGAGGGGCGATACGCCTATTTCGATCGCAAAGGCAGGCAGTTGATCGGATTTGACATCGCCAAGGGGCCCGCGGGGTTGAAGGAGCGCAGTCTCGTTTTGCTGCGCAAATCCAACGGCAGCGAAACATATGTCATTCTTGACGCCAGGGGGGAGGTCTTGACCGAATTAGAGGGCATATCAGACGCCGAAATACGCAACGACGAACCCTTGCGTTATTTTACGGCAAAAGAGCGAGTCTCCGGACTGATGGGCGTGATAGACTCGCTGGGGCATACCGTGCTCCCGTTTAAATTCCGCGACCTGAAGATATACGCGCCAGGCCGCCTGCTGAGCTGTCTGGATAAAAACGGCGCCACCCAATTACTCGACTGGAAAGGCAATATTCTTTATACAGCTAATGGAAAGAAGGACTTTTGGGTAGTGAGCCCTCCCAATGGTTGCCTCTTGGTTGCATTTAAAAACGAAGACCTGACCGTGGTCATAGACCAGCAGGACCGCTTTCTGCACACACTTCCATACACCTTGACGAACTACGCGCGGCCCGACCGATTAGAGGAGGCGCATCTGGCGCCCTTTAAATCCATCGCTGACGGCGGTAAGACAGTATGGGTGGATTTTGTAAAGGCGAAAGCCTATAAAGCAGAATGACTTGCCGAAGCTCGCGCCCTACAACCCCATCTTTTCCAGTTCCTCCCGGTACCGCACCGCGTTTTCGTTGTGTTGTTCCAGCGTGGCGGCGAAGGCGTGCAGGCCCGAGCCGTCGGGTTTGGCACAGAAAAAGTAGTACTCGTGTTTTTCGGCGTTGAGCACAGCGTCTATACTGGCGATAGAGGCCATCGCTATAGGTCCGGGAGGTAGTCCTTTGTTAAGATAGGTATTATACGGCGAGTTGAACTCCTTGTGGTAATTCGTGATGCGGCGCGCCTCAAAATCGCGGGTAGCGAACACCAGGGTAGGGTCGGCTTGCAGCGGCCAATCTGCTTTGATGCGATTGAGATAAACGCCGGCTATTCGGCTTTTTTCCTCATTGCGCGTTGTTTCTTTTTCCACAATAGAGGCAAAAGCATATACTTGCTCAGGCGTGAGCCCCATGGCCTGTGCTTTGGCCAGACGGTCGTCTTTTGCCCAAAAGGCTTTGTTTTCCTTCACCATGCGTTCCAGGAATCCTTTGGGCGACACATTCCAGTAGAATTCGTAAGTATTGGGAATAAAAAGGCTCATCAACGTCTCGCGGTTATAACCCAGCGTCTGAAGGTAAGTATCATCCTGGAACAGCGACATCAGCGTAGCTGAATCGGGTTCGATAAAGCGGGCTACTTTGGCTGCCACTTCTTCCAGCAGTCTTTCGTTGTTGAGCACCACCTTTACCGGCGCCTGGGAGCCAACTTTGAGGTGTCTGATCAGTTGCGCCGCTCCCCATTTCGGGTCAACTTCATAGCGACCGCTGCGCATGGGGCTGCGCACGTAACCCAGTTTTTCTGCCAGCCACCGGAAAGAGCTTTCATCGCGTACCAATCCTTCTTTTTGTAAAATAAAAACCACCGTGTCGAACGTTGCATCGGTGGGGATTTTAACAAAAATCTGTTTTTCTTGATGCGCATTGGGCGGCGCTGCCAGGAATTTAACGTACAATATGCCGCCGATCGCAACGGCTAATACTGCCAAAACGGCCAGGGTGATCTTAATTTTGCTGTTCATAGGCGTATAACGCAATATGGGTTTTGGTTCATGTACAATGTCGGCGCAAATGTATTAATACTGTTCTTTTTCGTTGGGAAAATCGCTGCTTTTAACATCGGATATATACTGTTGAATGGCGTTTTGTACCATATCAAACATATTCAGGTAGCGACGAAGGAATCGGGGTTGGAAATCTTTGGTAATACCCAGCATATCGTGGGTTACCAGCACCTGCCCATCTACATAGCCGCCTGCGCCAATGCCGATCACTGGTATCCAAAGTGATTCGGCCACTTTTTTGCCCAGTTCTGCCGGTATTTTCTCCACTACAATGGCAAAACAACCGAGTTCTTGCAACAAAAGGGCGTCTTCAATTAGTTTATTGGCTTCAGCTTCTTCTTTTGCCCTTACAGAGTATGTGCCGAATTTATAGATAGATTGCGGCGTAAGCCCCAGGTGCCCCATCACCGGCACGCCTGCTGATAAAATGCGCTTGACGGAACTGGCAATTTCGGCGCCGCCTTCCATTTTTACGGCGTGAGCGCCGGCCTCTTTCATAATGCGGACCGCCGATTCGAGCGCCACCCGGGAGCTGCCCTGGTAGGAGCCGAAGGGCAAATCCACCACTACCAGCGAGCGCTTGACGGCCCTTACCACCGAAGCGGCGTGGTAAATCATCTGGTCGAGCGTAATGGGGAGCGTAGTTTCATGGCCGGCCATCACATTGGAGGCCGAATCGCCTACCAATACAATGTCAATGCCGGCTTCGTCGAGCATTCGCGCCATCGAAAAATCGTAACCCGTCAGCATCGCTATTTTTTCACCGCGCGCTTTCATGCTTTGAATGACGTGGGTCGTGATGCGCTTGATTTCCTTGTTTACCGACATATACAAAGATTTTAATGATTAGCGGGATTCATGGGAGATAGCATGGCTCCCATGATTATTCCATGCAATCGCGCCGAAAGATAGCAATATTTGGCCCATCCTGTCAGATGGATGTCAATCTGGCCCCTTAAGGTGGCAACAATTCAGTAAATCTGTTACCTTTGTCGCTGTTTTTTGAAATGATAAACCGTCTATGAAATACTTCCGCTTAACCGCATTGTTCGTATTGGCCTTCAGCGCCTGGACTTGCTCCACTGATTTTGTACTGGAAGCCGAGTGGAAAGACATCCCGGTGGTATATGCCTTTTTGGACCCTACGGATTCCGTTCACTACGTCAGGGTTGAAAAAGCGTTCCTGGAAGAAGGCGGCGACGCCCTCGAAATCGCCCGGATTCCCGATTCCCTTTATTATGAAAATGCGACTGTGCAACTTCAAAAAATAGGCTCCAGCATTTTGTATACCCTCGAAAGAGTAGACGGCAATCTGGAAGGATTTCCCCGTGAAGACGGCGTATTTGCTACTGCGCCAAATTATTTATATAAAATACGACAATCGAATATCAACCTCGACGGCGGCGATCAGGTACGCTTCTTATTGAAAAGAGGCGATGAATTGCCCGTCGTAACTGCTGAAATAGTAATGCTCGACCCCATAGTGCCGCTGCAAAATCAGCCGCCCAACCCCATTAACTTCAGCACATACGAACGCGCCATCAACGTTTCGTTTAACCCAGGCCCCCATGCCCAGCTCTTCGATATACGCTGGATCATCCACTACATGGAAAATACGCCCGAAAACCCGCAGCAATTTGTGTCCAAAACCCTGACATGGGTATTGCAGAGCAGGTTGGAACGCGAAGAAGGCGGCGCCAATTCTATCTTGCAACGGGTTCAAAGCGAAGACTTCTTCCTGTTCCTCGCCGGCAGCCTCGATGCCGACCCCAATCGCGTGCGCAAATTCGAAAATATCGATATCCAGATTACAGCCGTAGGCCAGGAGTTGGCCGACTACATCCGCGTATCGGGCGCCAACCTGGGCATTACCAGTTCCAACCAGATACCCGTATACACCAATTTGTCGGAGGGCCGCGGTTTGTTTTCCTCGCGCACTGATATTCTGCTGACCGGGTACCAACTCAACGATGCCTCGCTGACACTGCTCAAAACGGGACCGCTTACGCAAAATCTCAACTTCCAGTAAGCCATATCCTGCTGACGATTTGTCATAAATCCTGACAATATCTGACAAATTGTGGCGCCGCCGGGCGCCACCTGCCATTTTTGCGCCTATTTGTCAGGCTCGCCATCCATTTACCCAACTGGCACAATGCTTGATAAACCGTACTTGTACATTTATCAACAAAATTGACCATCATGGGCAAAATTATAGGCATTGACTTAGGTACGACGAACTCTTGTGTGGCAGTGATGGAAGGCAGCGAGCCGGTAGTCATTCCCAATGACGAGGGAAGGCGCACTACGCCCTCCGTAGTAGCATTTATGGACAATGGCGAGCGCAAAATCGGCGACTCTGCCAAACGCCAGGCTATCACCAACCCCAAGCGAACCATCTCCTCGATCAAACGTTTCATGGGCCGCCGTTTCAACGAAGTAACCGAAGAAACCAGCCATATGGCTTACAAGGTTACCCGTGGCGACAACGATACGGTTCGCGTGGATATTGACGGCAGACTCTATACGCCGCAGGAACTCTCGGCTATGGTATTGCAAAAAATGAAAAAGGTTGCCGAAGACTTCCTCGGGCAGCCCGTTACGGAAGCCGTAGTAACCGTTCCCGCGTATTTCAACGACTCGCAGCGCCAGGCTACCAAAGAAGCGGGCGAAATTGCGGGCCTCAATATCAAACGTATCATCAACGAGCCTACAGCGGCAGCCCTGGCCTACGGCCTTGACAAACGCCACAAGGATATTACCATCGCCGTTTACGACCTGGGGGGCGGTACCTTCGATATTTCGGTACTCGAATTGGGCGACGGCGTTTTCGAAGTGAAATCGACCAACGGCGATACCCACCTCGGCGGCGACGATTTTGACCACGTGATCATCAACTGGTTGGCCGAGGGTTTTAAAGCGCAGGAAAATATCGATCTCCGCAAAGACCCCATGGCCTTGCAGCGCCTCAAAGACGCAGCTGAAAAGGCCAAAATCGAATTGTCGGCGTCGGCTGAAACGGAGATCAACCTGCCGTATATCACCGCCGTTGACGGCGTGCCCAAACACCTGGTGATGAAGCTGTCGCGCGCCAAATTCGAACAACTTATCGACCACCTGGTGGCCCGTACGCTCGAGCCCTGCCGCAAAGCTATCCAGGATGCAGGCATCTCTACCAACGAAATCGACGAGGTAATCCTGGTGGGCGGCTCTACGCGTATCCCGCGTATTCAACAAGCCGTAGAAGAGTTTTTTGGCAAAAAACCGAACAGAGGAGTCAATCCCGACGAAGTAGTAGCCGTTGGCGCAGCTATCCAGGGCGGCGTATTGAGCGGTGATGTTCAGGATGTGCTCCTGCTCGACGTAACGCCCCTTTCGCTGGGTATCGAGACGATGGGCGGCGTTTACGACGTGGTCATCGAGTCTAACTC
>DAINSQ010000139.1:11411-12152 GCA_036741235.1 Saprospiraceae bacterium
CCGACCAAGAAATCAAAAGTGTATTCGACGGCAGCCGATAACCAGCCTTCAGTGGAAATCCATGTGTTGCAGGGCGAACGCCCCATGGCCCGCGATAACCGTCCCATCGGCCGCTTTATCCTCGACGGAATTCCGCCGGCCCCGCGCGGTGTGCCGCAAATCGAAGTTACTTTCGATATGGACGCCAACGGTATCCTCAGCGTTTTAGCCAAGGACAAAGGCACAGGCAAGGAACAGAAAATACGCATCGAAGCTTCAACAGGCCTTTCAAAAGAAGAAATTGAAAGGATGAGAACAGAAGCCCAGGTCAACGCCGACGCCGACCGCAAGGAACGCGAACGCGTTGAAAAGATCAATACCGCCGATTCTTTGATTTTCCAAACGGAAAAACAACTGAAGGAGTTTGGCGATAAAATTCCCGCTGCCAAACGCGACGCTATCGAGGCTGCGCTGAATCAACTCCGCGATGCCCACAAATCACAGGACCTCGACGCAATCGATGCCGCCATCGCCAAACTTAATACAGAATGGCAGGCCGCCAGCCAGGAAATGTACCAGGCAGGCGCCCAAGCCGGCCCCGATGCAAACGCCGACGCCGGCAACGGTCAACAAGGCAGTAGCAGCAAAGCCGACGATGTAACGGATATCGAGTATGAGGAGGTGAAACAGTAGTTGTTTGAGTTGAGGGGTTATGAGGGGTTATGAGGGGTTATGAGGGGTTATGAAGGGTTATTTTTTTTC
>DAINSQ010000140.1:0-12123 GCA_036741235.1 Saprospiraceae bacterium
CATCAACCCTCATCAACCCTCATCAACCCTCATAACCCCTCATCAACCCTCATAAACATAAACAATAACGGAAAAAGCCCTCAATTAGTTTGTCAAATATCAGACCCTTAGCGCAATAGCGTAACATCGCCTTCAAAAATTTGCACCCAGCCATCGGTAAATTCAATAGTGGCGAAGAAAGTATAAACATCGGTGTTCATGGGGCGTCCTTTGAAATTGCCATCCCAGCCGAATGTCGGATCGTTGGGTTGAAAAGCCTGTCTGCCGAATACCTGGTTGCCCCAGCGATCAAAAATCAGAAAATCTTTAATACTATTTACATCAGGACCTGCGAAAATCAGGAATACGTCGTTATTTCCATCGCCGTTGGGTGAAAAAGCGTTGGGGATGAAAACCTTGCGAGGTTTGAGCAGGTTGACGACCAGCCTGTCGACGGCGCTACAACCATTGCTGTCAGTAGCCAGGACGGCCAGGTGAGTGGTTATTGTGGGCGATAAATATTGCACCGGCAGGCTTGCGTCGGTAAAAAGACTGTCGGGGTACCATTGCAGCGCAACGCCTGGAATATTGGAAAGCGCCTCCAGCCTGACGGAGTCGCCTAGCTCAATAGTAATATCGGGGCCTAACTCCACTATAACTTCATCCGGTTCGATAATTTGAATAGTATCCAGCCACAGGCACCCGCGGCTATCGCTAATGTGCAACACGTAAAAGCCCGGGGCTAGATTCGGGTATTGCTGGACGGTGGAGAAAAACTCGCCGTCGAGCGCATACCTGAATGGGGGAGTGCCCCCGCTCACGTTGTCGACGATAATACTGCCGTCGGTATCGCCGAAGCAGGTGGGCGGAATAACCTGTACGTCAGCGCCTGCAATGGGCGTGGAAATGCCGGCAACGTTTACAAAAGCGGTATCTGAGCAGCCGTTGACAATATCGCTAACCACGAGCGCGTAATCGCCGGGGGCGCCGGCGAGCCCAACCCCGGTATTCTGCCCCGAAAGCAGGATACTGCCCGGGCCGGCAAGCCATTCGTAGCGAATACGCGGCCCAACGCTACTGGCACTGCCGTCGAGCCGGGAGGTGGCCTCCTGGCAGTCGATGGGCGTAGGCGGAATCACCATCGCTGCCGGGCTGATGGTATCGAGCAATACCTGGATCAAGGCGCTGTTTTCACAGCCGTTGTCGGTATTGAAAATGGACAAGGTATAGATACCAGGCATATTTGCGTCAATTGCCAGGGAGTTAACGGCCAGCGTATCGCCGGCCTCGTTGGTCCAGATAGGTATAAAGTTGGGGCCCTGAGACGATCCGGTTGCCTGAAGGGCCGGTTCGGGATCCGCACAGGTTATTAACGCGGTTGGCGGCAACACGACGGCAGGTTTCAGGAAGTCGCCGGCCAAAGCAAAAAGCAAGGTGTCTTTGCAGGCATTGTAAGTGTCGGTTACAACGAGGCGGTAGTTGCCCAGCGCCGTACTACTGACCAAAGGCGATGAGGTATTTCCTGTCAATTGCCCCTGGCCGATGATGGTCCATTGATACGTCAGAGGAGTGCTGTTGGCCGACGTTGACCCGCCTGCATCCAGGGAGATGGTATCGGTGCGGCAGTCGAAGCGCAGGGTGTCTATCCCTGCCACGACGGCGCTTGGCGGCAGCCGGTTTTCAACTACCATAACAGTATCGGTATCGGTGCATCCATTGGCAGGGTTGGTGACTGTAAGCACATAGGTCCCCGCGCGGTCGATGAGCGGGTCCGGTTGGCCGGCGTCGGCCACGATGAATCCATCGACGGTTTCCCATGCGTATTGCGCCGCTCCGCCCGAGGTGATTGCGCTCCCGTTTAGCCTCAGAAAGTCGACGCCGCAGATGAGCAGCGTGTCGGCCCCGGCATCGGCAACCGGCGCGTCGATGTCGATGAAAATGGTCAGGCTATCGGTGGCAGTGCATAAACTGACAGGGTGGGTTACTTCGAGGTAATAGACGCCGGGGGCGTATACTACCGGCATAGGGGTATCGGCCAGATCGATGACAAGCCCGGGAGCGGCGCTCCACTCGTAGCCGGTATCGGCTAATCCGGGGATTGCACTGCCGCTGAGCGTCAGGTTGGGGATAGTGCAGCGTAGCGTATCATCAGGGCCCGCTTCGGCAATGGGTATCGTCTCGTCGCGTTGAACTTCCACCGTCCTGGTGTTGCTGCAGCCGGTGCTATCGTTGGTGAGCCGGAACCGGTACAAGCCGGGTTCATTGACCACAATAGAAAGCGACGGCGTACAGTTGGGCGGCAGCGGCGCAAGGGCGCACCATTCAAACGAAAGGCTGTCGGTATTGGCCAGTGGAACGTCGAGTGTCCAGTCAGCATTCACACAGTTGAGCAAGCCGTCGGGGATTGGCGGAATGGCCGGCAGTTCAGCGGCCTGACTAACGATAACGCTGTCAATACTTGCGCAACCATTGATAGTATTTGAAACGCGCAAAAAGAAAGTATCCGCACAACTCACCACCGGCGATAGCGTGCCGGCGCCGATCAGGCAATTTTGATTATCCAAAGAAAACCACTGGTAATCGAATTCATTGCCCAGTGACGAACCGCTGCCGTCCAGTGCAAGCAGCGTCTGAATACAAGTCAGCGACTGAGCCTGTCCGGCCTCGGCCAGCGGGGCTATCGTATCGATGTTGACCACCGCGGTATCGAGGCTGAAACAGCCGTTAGACGTATCGGTTACCCGGAAGAAAAACGTATCGGCTGCACCGACTGTGGCAGTAAGCTGGTTATCAGGTAATATGGCTATTCCGGTAGCCGAAGTCCATTGATACGTAAATTCAGGTCCCGTGCTGGTCGTATTATTGCCGAGCACTACGGCATTTGTCTGGCAATTGAGCGTGTTATCGTTGCCTGCATCAGCTATCGGCGGGGTATTGTCGGCCATTACGATAATGTCCACCACGGTAGAGAATCCCAGCGTATCGGTGGCGGTTATGGTGTAGGCGCCGGGTGAAAATGCTACCGGCGAAAGCGAAGTAAGGTCGCCGCCCAGAATTCCGTCAGACGTGGTCCAAATGATAGTGCAATTAATACAGGGGTAGCAAAACGATGCCTGTAATTGAACCGAATCGGTAAGGCAGGTAAATGCCTCAGGGGATTCGGTTGTAATGCACGGCGCGCAAATCTGGTCGGTAACTTCCACGCTTGCAGAAGCGCTGCATTGGCTAATGGGGTTGCTGACGGTGAGGGTATAGATACCCAGCGTATCAATTTGCACCGCCGCGCTGTCGGCGGCGCCGACGATACCGGGGCCGCTCCAGGAAAAAATATTATTGGGATCAACCGGCGTTACAAAAGATTGCAATAAAAAAGTATCCCGGTCGCAGGGAAATACGCTGCTGCCGAAGTTGATAGTTGGAATGATATCGTACAGCCGCACCTGGGCTATGTCGATACTGCTGCAATTGGTGGCCGTATTGGCGACCTCCAACTGGTAGGTACCGGGTTGATTGATGTTGAGCACGGGCGTAGACCCCACCACTTCGCCGGTGATGAAATTGGTCCATTCATAGATAAACTCGGGGCCGCTGTCGGAGGCACTCCCGTCGAGGGTGGCCAGAGGCATCGCGCAGGTGATGGTATCGTGGGGGCCCGCCTCTGCCTCCGGCAGGTTGTCGTCGGCGTAAATGATAACCGAAGCCGTATCGCTGATTTGCAGGGCGGCGTTGGTGGCGATAAGGGTATAGGTAGCGCCGCAGTTGACGAAGATTTGGTTCGTGCCCTGCCCCGACAAAATGCAGGTGCTGTCAGCCGTGAGCCACTGGAAGGTATAATTGGGACCCAGGGGCTGAACGGCAGCCTGGATGTTGACAATGGTTTGGGTACAGGTGAGGGTATCGGAAGGGCTAAGCGTCAACATGGGGTTACAGTCTTGCGTTACCTCGATACTGTCTCTATCAATGCAACTTTGGTCGAGGTTGGCTACTTGCAGGATGTAAGTTCCGGCTTGAGTAGCATTAAAAAACAGCGAGCCTGCCGCTACCGGTTGCCCTTCAAAAAACCATTGATAGAAGCCGGCGGAAGTGCCGCTTGTATTGATGGGTACGTTGCCCGTTATACAGGATACAGCCGCGGTGCTGTCGGGCAAATTGGCAACAGGAGCTGCTGGGTCGAGGTTGATCTGTACATTATCAAGGGTGGCGCAGCCGTTTTGGAGATTCCACACCTGAAGGGTATAGGCGCCGGGGCAGGCGACTTGTACGGTGAGGCCGTCGTTGGCAGAGGCGATACAGGGCCCGACCCAGGAATAACTGATATTGGGCCCCGTGCTTGAACCCGTGCCGTCAAGCGTTACGGTATCGGCCCGGCAATCTATTTCAAAGTCGCTGCCGGCGTTGGCAAAAGGATACTCCAGATCGGCAATGACGGTTGTAAACGCCGTATCCGAACAGCCGTTAGCGGTATTGGTGACGAACAGGACATATACCCCGGAGCTGTCGGCCTGCGCTGTGGGGCCGTTGGTAGGCGTGATAAAATGGCCTTCTACCGTTGTCCAGTTGTAAATGATACCCGTACCGGTGGAGGTTGCCGCCCCCCCCAGCGATGCGGTGGGTTGATAGCAGTTGACGGCCCTGTCGGGGCCCGCGTCGGCTATGGGAGCAATGGTGTCGATGGCCACGGATGTTATTGTCGTATCGGTGCAGCCGTTGGAAGTGTTCAATCCGATCAGGGTATAATCTCCGGGCAGGTTGACGGCGATGACGGCGGTATCGGTTGGGCCGGCAATGCCCGGCCCCGACCAGCTAAAGGCCAGTGTCGCCGCCGGCGCCGATGCCGAGGCATTCAACGATACAAGGGAATCGGCGCAAGTGAGTTGCGAAGGCGGGGTTATCAGGAGTTGCGGCGGCGCAATATCCTGCGCGATTTCGACGCTATCCACGGCTGTGCAACCTGTAATAGGGTCTGTTACGCTGAAGTAATAGGCGCCGGGGCAACTGGCCACGGCAAGCGAATCGGCGGGGGTAGGGGAGATACATGGCCCCGTCCATTGGTACTGGTATTGCGGCTGAGCGTTTATCGCGCTTCCCGCGAGCGTATCCTGGAGGATGTTGCAGGTAAGGGTAAAAGCGAGGCCTGCATCGACGAGGGGTAAGTCGCTGTTGTCGACAACGGTTACCTGGGCAGTGTCGCTACAGCCATTTGTCGTGTTGGTAACTATCAAGGTGTAATTCCCCGCTTCATCGGCCACTGCAATAGGCGCTGAAGTGTTGCCCGGTATATTGCCCGGATTTGCGCTCCATTGGTAAGTGATATCCGCGCCTTGCGTGCTGGCAACACCGTCGAGGGAGACCTGCGGCGAGGCGCAGGTGATGGTATCAACAGGTGCGATAACAGCTAACGGCGCTATACGGCTTTCAGCTACCACAACAGTGTCGGTGGCCACACAACTCAGCAGCCCCTGTGTTCGGGTCGTTTCGAGCCGGTATTCGCCGGGGGTGTCGACAAAGAGGGTAGGGGACGCGCCCAGCTGATTAGCCGAGGCATCGAGCCAGAGATAACTGATAGCGCCTGCGGGGGCTGAACCGCCGCCGTCGAGCGTAACGCCGTTGTTATAGCAATTGATGATGCCGGGCGGGGTTATTTGCGCTGAAACATTAAGAACTGCTAATTGCAGGTTGACAATACTATCGCAGTTGAGCGATGAGCGCAGCAAGACCTGATACGTTCCGGGAGTCGAAAACAGGCTGTCGCCGACCATGTAGCTCTCTCCCGGGCAGATGGTAGCCGTAATATCGCTGATAACGGGGGCAATAACGGACAGGTTGAGCCGAACGATACTGTCGCAGCCGGTAACGGCGCTCAGCGTATCTGCATAACTGCCGGAAGCGGAATAGGTATTATTGCCTACCGCTACGCTGAAGCCCTGGCAGATGGTTGTATCAATTTGGGTGGTAATAGTCGGGATAACCGTCAAGTCAATGTTAATCAAGCTGTCACAACCGGCGAAACTGGGCAAAACAACGGCATAGCTACCCGATTGGGTAAATACGGAATCCCCCACGGCAAACGATTCGCCTTCGCAGATAGTCGGCGTCAGGTTGGCAGGCAATGGCGGTTCGCCGATCACCACATCGATACAATCGTCGGTCAGGCGCCCGCAGAAAAACGGGTAAAAGCTATTGAGATTGTTGCGCAGGCTGTCGAGCGTAAGCTGGCCGTCGGGCGGCGGCAGACTATCGGCTTCGCTCAGGCGGTACGACAGGCCGCAGACCTGATAATTGCCGGCGGGTTGGCCGCGCAAGTCGGCCAGCGTATCGTAGCCGACAATAATGCCCTCCCGGCTTATCACATAAGTGTAACCGTATTCGGAGGTATCGGCGCCGTTGCCTGTAAAAACCGGGTTGGGTTGCAATAGCAAACTCGAATCGCCCACACAGGTCAGCAAGTCAGGCGCTGACAATGAGCCGGCCTCGGCAAAGCAGCAATCCACTCCGCGCGAATCGCAGAAAAAAAGCCGTACGTAGAGCAGCGCGCCGGAATACAGCGAAGGGTTGTTGGTTGTCTGTATCGTCCAGGTACCGTTGACAGGCCCCGTATTAAACGTTTCGAGGCACCCGTTGAAGGGATAGTAAGAGCCGTCGTAGAAGCCGCCCGATATAAAATTGGCGGGTTGGTTGTTATTCCATTGGGCCACATAGCCGCTATCGGGCATGGCCGTTTCGGCGCAGGGAACAAAAGTGATATTCCAGCGCGTAAAAAAAGTAAAAGCCAGTTGGTCGTCGGTATTATTGCCGATGAGTTGGATGGTTTGCCCGCCAGGCGAGGTGAGCCACAATTGCAGGTTTTCGGAAAACTGGTGAACGAATTGGAGTTCAACAGCGCAAAGCCCCTGCTGGGGATCTGCCAGGTTGTTGTTAAAATAGTCGGCAATGCTGAGTGTAAAAACTTGCGTGCTATTGGGATTGATGAGCAGCGTATCTTCCAAACCGCAACTTTGCCCCTTGGCCCCGAGGGGCAGGAGCGCCAACAAACACCATAAAAGTCGCCTCATAGCCATGCGATACGTTCATTTTTGGGATGTAGATTTTTCAGCAGGAGCAATGCTTTGTTAGGTAGACCCAAATTTAACGCAATTCGCTGGATGGAAGTATGAAGAAGATGTGCTGATTTGTTGATTTGTTGATTTGCTGATATTTTTTTGTAAATTAACATTCAAATTAATAACTCCTATGCCTGGTCAATCGTCTTTCCCTCCTCAACTCCGCACCGAAATCGACGCCGCGTATCTTTACGATACTTTCGCGGCGCTGGAGACGGACGCTACCATTGCCGACGTATTCCGGCAATTGGCTGCCATCGAAGGTTCACATGCCAAAAAATACATAGCCCAGCAGGCTGAAAAAGGTATCAAACTGGAGCTGCCGCCGCCCACGGGGCGGGCGCGCACATTGGGCTGGATAGCCCGAAAATTCGGTTATGAATACGTGCTGCCCATTTTGATGAACACCGAAAAAGGGCTGGCAGGCGCAACCGTCAGGGGGAAAATGGCCGAAGGCAAACCCATAAGCGGGCAGGAGTGGAACCACGTGGCTATCCTCAAAAGCCTGGGAGAACTGCCCGGTCAGGTGAGCGGCGAAAAGCTGGCGCGCCTCGAAGGCAAACACCGAAATATCGGCGGCAACGCCCTGCGCGCAGCCGTGCTGGGCGCCAACGACGGGCTGGTGTCCAACCTCAGCCTTGTAATGGGCGTGGCCGGCGCCGATAGCAGCGGACAGGCTATCCTTATCGCCGGTTTTGCCGGCTTGCTGGCAGGCTCCATCTCGATGGCGCTCGGCGAATGGCTGTCGGTACAAAGCTCTCGCGAACTCTACCAGCGACAACTTGACATCGAAATGGAAGAACTCGAAAACAACCCCGAAGAAGAACAACACGAGTTGGCCTTGATCTACCAGGCTAAAGGCATAGCCAAAGCCGACGCGCAAGCCATGGCCCAACGCTTGCTGAGCAATAAAGCAACCGCCCACGAAACCCTGATCAAAGAAGAACTCGGCTTCGACCCCGGCGAACTGGGCGGCTCGGCCTGGACCGCGGCGCTTACCTCGTTTTTCCTGTTTGCCGTAGGCGCAATTATCCCCGTCATCCCTTTTATCGTTTTTGAAGGGCTACAGGCTACAATAGTGAGCGTGGCGGTGAGTACGCTGGGCTTATTCGCTATCGGCGCAGCCATTACGCTCTTTACCGGGCGCAGCATTTTTTATTCCGGTTTTCGCCAGGTGTTGTTCGGGCTTGCTGCTGCCGCGGTTACCTTCGGCATCGGCAAGTTGATTGGTGTGAGCATTACTTAGCGGTTTTTTCAACTTTTTCCAGCCTTCCGGTATTTTATTAAATGAAATCAAGTACCGACGGCATGGATTTTTTTAACAACAATCAACAACCGCTGAACAAACCCGAAGTTACCCAAAGCGCCAACCACAACCGCTTTGTGACCTGGCTCAAACGCCTGGGCGTTGCCGGGTTTCTATTTTTTTTCCTGAAAGGCCTGGTCTGGCTGGCTATTTTCGCCGGCGTGGGGAAGTGTGTAATGGACTGATTGTTGATCGCGGTACGCCCCGCGAAGCAATGTCAGAATTCATATCTTAAAAAACCGCCGAGGTTGTTTGTTTGTACAAAATCAGTTGCTCCCGCCTGATTGAAATCAGCCATTAAACCCGCGGCACAGGCCCGGTACCTGGCGCCAAGACGCAGGCGCTGGGTGAGGTTCCAAAACTCATTTTTCGGGTTGTAAACCGGAAACAGCTCCAACTGCGAAAAGAGCCGCCATTGTTCGCTTATTTTGGGTTGCCAACGGAGCATACCGAACAAATCAAAGTTGCCCTCCTTTTTTAAATCGGCTACCAGCCAGCCGAAAAAGAGGAAATCGCCTTTCATCTTTACGAATTGTACGCCGGCTTTGGGCGTAAAACCTGCGTTGAGAAACGAGCCGACCGCCACCAGTCCCACGCCGTTATTGAAATTGTACGATATGGCGTTTGTTGAACCAAAAGCCGTCGGCGCATTGTCGTAGTCGGTGCTGGCGCGGTTGCGGCTGAAAAACAACAATGGCGTGCGCTCGTCCTGTTTGTTTTTGAAAAATTTGAACCACATCAAATCCACCCCCGCCCGCTTATGCCCGGCATAGATTTCGACGGACTGGGAAAAAGCCGTATTCAAGCCCAGCAACATGACTGTTGCAAGGCAAAGTAATCTATTGTTCATTCAATGGTAATTAGCTAGGTAAATGGCCGTGCCGCTATCTATATTGAGGCCAATAACGATGCAAAAATGCAGGCGCCGCCGGCTCGAGGCAAGAGTCTAACTCAAAAGTGCGATACGTACTTTTGGGTTAGTGGCAGTCTGTCACTCCTGCACCCGCACCCTCAAATCATCAAAATAACAGGTGTCTTGCGCCGAAACGAATACGCCGAATCCCTGTGCCGGGCGGTTGGGACCGATGGGGTAGGTTATTTCAAGTTTTGACCACCCCAGGGAGTCGGTGACGGTGGGAGCGTATTGCGATAGAAATAGATCAATAGCCTCGTTTACCAGCCAAAGGTGAGCGCTTCGCCCTTTGTACCACACTTCGGCGTGAATGGTGTCCAGCGGTTCGAAATTATACAGGAGGAAGGTCATGCCGTAAGGATGGGCGGGCGTCACCTTGCAGGAATAAGCGCCGCTCCGGGCCGCCTCGCTTGAGTACGTGAGTCCATTGCCCGCCATCTGCCCGGGAATGTTGGTGTAAAAATACCGGTTGCCCATGTATTCGTCGACCCAGATTTTTTCGGCGTCGCAATACAAGGCATCCGAGGTTTTTGGCGGTATGGAATAATATCGCTGGTACAGCTTAACGCCGCCTGCAAGCAATAGTGCCATAAACCCGGCGATCAACATATTGCGCAGCCCCAAAAAGCTTTGCCCCGCCCGGGCCAGCCCGATGAGCAACAGCGGAAATACCACAATAAAATACCGCCCCTGAATGCTGCCGCAATGCGTACTGCCCACCGCCGCCCACGACAAATACTGGCTCAGGTATATCAAGCCGGTGACGATTAATGCCACGGAAATGAATATCACGCGTTGCCGCAGGGTAAACTGCAAGCCCGGATTTTTTAAAAAGAACAACCCCGCAATCAGCAAGTACCCTCCGGTGACCCAAAACCACGAAAGCCTGGCGTCAAGCCACCCGAAAACGCCGATATAGGTGTGGGCAAGCATAATGCGGCTGGAAAGGAAAGACCTGACGATGACTTCCGGCGCCTGCAAAGGGTTGGTTTTGAGGTATTGCATTTGTCCGTTGATGTCGCATCCTTTCGGGACGTCGACGTTGACGACAAATTCCGGGTTGTAGGCCTCATGTGAAATGTACATGGACGACGCATAAGAAGAACACCAGTAGGCCAGCGCGAAAGCAAAGCCGCCCACAGCAAGGGTAATCGGCCATCGCCGTCGCGCCGGAAATTTATGCGCGGGGATGGCGAAAATCAACAATACCAAAGGCGTGTAAACATATTTTGCGCTGGCTATCAGCGCGGCAAGCAGCGTCATGCCGGCAATCTGGGCGGGCGTAATTTTTTTATTGCCAAAAGCGAGCTTGACGATACTGCCAATCCAGAGGAGCCCGAGTATATTAGTAATGGCATCCGCGCTTGCCGACATATTGACGAATAACGTCATCGGGAGCAACGCCAACAGCCCCAGTTGCCACCCAAATGCGGGCAGGGCCCTCAGACTGAAAAACAAGGCGAGCGACCAGCCGCACAAAACCGTCAACCTGATGAGGTAGAGCATCAGTACCGGACTAAAGCCCGCCGACAGGCCAATTTTAGCCGCAAACGCCTGCGGGGCATACGAAATGGGCGTGTACAGCGCCATATTGGGAAAATCTACAAATCTCGTTTGCCCGGAAGAGGTATTTTTTTTAATTTGGTGGTAAATGTACTGGTAGTTGGTCCGGGTGAAGGGATTTCCCCTCAAAAACTGAAACGCCGAAGGCGCGTCGGCGATATATTCCGGTAAATGCCCTCCCAGCCGGTCGTCAAGCCGTTCGGCGGAAAACCGGCCGCTTGCAATATGGCAGGCCCGGTAAAAGTGATTGATTTCGTCGGGTACCTGGAAGGGAGGAGTCAATACGAGATACGCCGTCCCGATGACGAAACTGACAAGCGGTATAAGAACGTGCGGCTTGATTTTCATGCCCATCGAGCGTATCTCATGTATTTTAGTGGCGTGGCAAAGTACGGTATTTTTTTTTGTTGTTTGATAGCGCTAATTTATCCATCCTGTAAATCGTTAAAATCAAAAAAGCGTTATGCCTTACCCTGTTATCAAAAACAAGTGGAAGTTGCTAGTATTTTTGCTGAGCCTGTCGGCGGCGGCGGCGGCGCAGCCGTTGCCCATCGTATTGCGCAACGCCTCATTCGAAGACGAACCCGCCATATCGCAACCCCCGCGCGAATGGTATTACTGCGGCCCCCCGGAAGAAACCCCGCCAGATGTGCAGCCCAACGGGGTTTTTGGAAAAACGCAAAACCCATATCACGGTTATTCCTATTTGGCCATGGTGACCAGGGATAACAACACCTGGGAAGCGGTAGGCCAGCGCCTGCTCGAACCGCTAAAAGCCGGCAAGTGCTACGAATTCTCGATTTTTTTGGCCCGCCCGGTCATTTATCAGAGCTCAAGCCGGATTACCGGCGAGTTGGACAACTTCAACAGGCCCGTCAACCTCCGCATTTTGGGCGGCGGCCCCCGTTGCGATCGCCGGGAGATACTGGCCGTCTCGCCACCCGTGAAATCAACCGATTGGACCAAATACACTTTCCAGGTTCAGCCTTTCGAAGATGTGTACCACCTCACGCTGGAGGCCTATTTTTTGCCCGACAAAAAGGCCTACAACGGCGGTTTGTTGCTGGATGCCGCTTCGCCCATCCTGGAAATGGATTGCCTGACGCGCGAAAAGTTGGTAGATGTAAAAAAGCTCGCTTTCAGGAAACCCTCCCATGTCGCTGAACTGGAGCGGCTGATTGCCTTGCAATTGGAGCAATTGGAGATGGATTCGACGGGGCAGCAGTTGGCTATCCATTATTTTACCGACCCCGACGGCATCG
>DAINSQ010000141.1:0-11943 GCA_036741235.1 Saprospiraceae bacterium
GAATCGGTGTAGCCGTTGCGCACATCGGTTACCCGGGCTTTGATGTGGTAGCGGCCGTCATTGTAGCGCCATAGCCATGACTTGACGACATGCGGTACATGTACAAGACCCGAAGGTGTGTTATTATGTGGGCGCCCGTATGATGGGAAGAGGTCAATCCAAAGTCTACAAAAAAATCCCGGCCTCGTGCCGGGATTTAGCAAGTAATTAGTGTTCCCCTTTAAAATATACCCAAATATACAGCATAATGAGTATACAAAACAATGCTTTTTGGCAGCAGGAAAACATATTATTTTTTAACAATTCTTTGGGTTTGCTTGCCCGATGCAGTTAATATTTGCAGTGAATAAACGCCGGTGGGATAACCGCTTAAGTCTAATTCCCATTCAGCTTGCGCGTCGATTGAGCGAGCCAGGAGCAGCCGGCCGCAGGCGTCATACAATCGGCATTCGCCGGTTTCAGGTTGGGGGAGTTGCAAAAACAGCACGTCAATAACGGGGTTGGGATAGACCTTCCAGTTGGACGAGCCCGGGTTAGCAACGTCGGTAATGGCTTCGTCGAAGCGCGTGCCCGAGTTGAGCACTTCTTTTGAATCGATATTTTGCACAAAAGCGAGCACATAGATTTCCTCTTCGTTCCAACTGCTTTGCACTTCAAATTCAAAAGGAAAGCTCACCGACTGTCCGGTAGCTGCCGGCGTGTAGTCGGCGCCATTGATTGGCGTGAGCATCTTGCGGAAAACGTTGTGGTGCACCGTTTCGCCGTTGGGGGCGTTGTAGTTGACTTCGCGTTCAACGACCATAGCGAACAGGCGCAGCGAACCGGCGGGTTGGGCGCCGAGGGTAAGCACTTCGACATCTGCCTGGCGTTGGGCGCCGGTATTTTCGGTAACCACAATGCCTATACTGCTCGTTTGATTGAGCATAGCGTTGAGTACGGTGGGCGTCACGCCGTTGGCGGTAGAACTTTGCGTGCCGTTGCGCACTACGCGCGGCGTTCCGGTAACATTGTAAAAATTGGCTCGCGCCGAATTTTCGCTCGGGTTCGACAGATAAAAAACGCAGTTGTTGTAGGGCACCGGCGGGTGGATCGACACGTGGTGCACGTCGTTTTGATAATTGGCTATGGTATTGAAAAAGCCTGGATTCTGGATGGCGCAGATGCCGCAACGGCTGTTGGTAAAGTGTTCCAGCAAGATATAGCGCTTGGCGCTGTTTTGGGACAAGGCGCCGATAGTGAAAGAGAAAACGATAAGTAGTGTAAGAACAGATCTCATTGTATTAATAAGTTTTTGGTGGAAAAACAAAAACAAAATTGATACAATTGAAACGGGCAAACTATCGCCGGGGTTACATTAAGGGTAATTGTCTTAAAATTTTTTTCCCGGCACTTACTTGCAAAGCTGCTGTAATTGCCATAAGTTGACCCTTTTAAGCAACCTGACTATATGAGTTTCCTGGCCTTATTGGCATTGATGTTCCTGGCTGCGGCCATTCCGCTGGCATTGGCGGCGGTATTGCGCAAGCGCAGCGAAAGCTGGGCCAAACGCTTGTTTTTGTTGGCAGGCGCTATTGCTACCGGTCAATTCATCCTGTGGATATACGACGCGGGCGGCTGGCAGCGCCAAAAACACGAAGCCGTTGTACAGCGGCTGGTAGGCGACCCCACGCTAAAATCTTTTACCCAGCTGGGCCTCACCAAAGAAGAAAGCCTGCAAGCCATGTGTATGATGGCCGAGGGGCTCGCCTCGCAGGCCTTACGCGACCCCGAGGACAGCCTGGCTGCGCCCCTCATTGAGCGCCTCATCCGCATGTCGTATCGCGATTATTTTGAGCCCAGTCGCCGCAATCAACGCCGTTGGCCTGACCAGTGGGTATTCATGGCGCATCTCAATACATTGTTGGGCTGTTATTCGCGCGCCGGCGGCGACGACCGCTACCGCTCCTTGCACGACGCCATTTCAGGCATGTTGGCCAAGAACATTCAGAATTCCCCGTATAAAAACATCTATTCCGACAGCAATCCATTAACCATTCACCCATCGCCCAATGCTGTAGCGTTGCGCTCGCTGCAAATTTATGACAGGTGTTACGGGGATAAAATTTCGGAGCGTCCGGCGAAAGAATGGTCGGATTACGTATTAAAAGAACTGACGTTCAACTTCGGCAACATGCCCTGTGCCGTCACCACTCGTGAAAACAGGTGCAAAGAACTGCCTACCAGCAGCACCCTCAATCCGCTCATAGCCGCATTGGCGCCCATCAACCGCAGCGCTGCCCGCGATATCTGGCAGGAGTACAAGCATTACTTCAAAAGCACCTGGCTCCAACTCAGCGCTGATTTTCAGGAATACAGCCCTTCCGTATACAAATCCACGCCGGAAGAAACCGTTGAGCCCACCGCCAATGAAAACCAGTTGGCCACGTTAATGGCCTTCCGGAGCGCCGCGTATGTGGGCGACAGGTTTACCTATTACCAAATCAACAACAAATTACTTTGGAAAGACTACTTCGGCTATACGCCTCGCAAGTGGAACAGGCTGCGCGTTTTTGAGCTTTGCCTGCGCTATAGCGCCTGTTCGTATCATGCCTTGTTATAATTAACTAACGCATCTTGGGTCTGCGGCGTTTGCCGCCCGGAGCAACCTGCATGCCGCCGCCGCCGGGGCGCCCCATGCGCATAGCGGCTTTCATTTGCCCTTGCGACTGGATGGCCTTCTCAATTTGCTTGAGTTGTTCTTTGATCTCTGCAATGGTGATTTTAAGGTCTTTGGCATTGCGGTAGTGAATTTCGGCTTGTTTGAACCGGCCCCTGTTGAGCGCTGCGCCCGCCAATTGCAATTGCAGCATCGCCCTGTCGTTATCGGTAGGCAGGTCAATAGTTTCCGCTTTTTTAAGCCAGTGTTCACCGGCCTCCATGTCATTGCGCGACATAGCGATGGTGCCTTTCAGCATATAAAAATAGGCTCGATTCGTAGGGTACAACAGCTTTGGAAAAAAAGTAAGGCGAAGCAGTTTATCCGCCTTGTCGAAATTCATGGTCTGCGTAGCTTGAGCTGCCGAGCCCACCGTACCCATTAGCACAAAACCGACCAGGAGGATCAGCCCTGAAAGCCAGAAAGGAAAGCCGTACCAAAAGCCGAAAGCGACCCAGAGCCCTACTCCGAGTCCGATACCCGCAACAATAAGTGCGATTCTCAGATATGGATTGATGATAAACATATTGCGCTTGTTTCTTGATTGCCGCGCAAAGGTAATAATTTGTGCGGGGTCTTTTTCGATTTTTTCTATCTTCACCTGCGCGAGTGGGAACCGGTTATAAAGCAGGCAGGTATTAGAGTATATGAACAACAACAACGACAACAAGGGCGCCGATCAAAGCGCTGCCGAAGAAGCGCTGGCTGCAAGCGAAGCGCTGCTCAAAGCTATCCTGGATGCATTGCCCGACCTCAAATTCAGGATTGACTATACCGGGCGTATTCTCGATTACTTCGCCGGCCAGGCCGATCGCCTGTATCTGGCGCCCGAGGCTTTTATTCACAAAACAGTAGCCGAAGTATTACCGCCGCATGTGGCCGATGCGATCATTTACAACCTGAATTTATGTTTGAAAAACAAGACGGTCCGGATATTCGAATATTTTCTGCCGATGGACGGCGAGGTGGGGTTTTATGAGGCGAGGCTTAATCGCATCAACGATACTGAAGCAGTGGCCGTTATAAGGAATATCTCCGATCGAAAAATCTTTTACGAAGAGCTCCAGAACAAAATCAGCGAGTTGAATCAGAAAAACCTTCAGTTGGAGGCCTATATTTCTTCAAATCGCGAGCTCGAAAATTTTGCTTATATTGCTTCTCACGATTTGCGCGAGCCCTTACGCACCTTGCGGACTTTTGCGCAAGCTTTGCAAAAAAACTACAGCGATGTCATTGACGATGAAGGCAGGTCTTATCTGGATTTCATCGCAGACGGCGCCTCCAAACTGAACCAACTTATTGAAGACCTGCTGGTCTATTCCACTGTTGATACGGAAAAGCAACTGTTTGTTCGAGTGGTTACCC
This sequence comes from Saprospiraceae bacterium, assembly GCA_036741235.1. Taxonomy (GTDB): domain Bacteria; phylum Bacteroidota; class Bacteroidia; order Chitinophagales; family Saprospiraceae; genus JABWBR01. The sequence continues at coordinate 4,061 of DAINSQ010000141.1, forward strand.
GCGAGTTAGTAGAAGACGTATTGCGCCAGTTGGCAGATCCTATTGCCGAAAAAGATGCGACCATCTACGTAGACCTGCTACCTGATGCGATCAACGTTCAACCCTCGGCATTCCGGCAGTTGCTGCAAAACCTGGTTTACAACGCCATTAAATTCAGCAAACCCGGCCAGGCGCCGTATATCCGCATTACCGCCGGCCAATGGGGTACTTTCTGGCGATTTTCCGTGATTGATAACGGCATCGGCATTGCCTCTGCCTATCATGAAAAAATATTCGGGCTTTTCAAAAAATTGCACCCCAGCGGTGCATTTGAAGGAACCGGGCTGGGCTTGGCCATTTGCAAAAAAATTGTAGAGCAGCACGGCGGAGATATTTGGGTAGAATCCGAACCTGATGCCGGCGCCGTTTTTCATTTTACTATTCCCCAATAAACGTTTAGCGTGATGAATATCAAGCAGCAGTCGTTTCGCACCACCCTGACCCTGGCCGAATACCCCTTTCGGCTTAATCACAGCGACAAGATGCTTTGTATTGGTTCCTGTTTTGCCGAGCACATCGGCGGGCGGCTGCAAAGCGCTAAATTTCAAGTTAATATCAATCCATTCGGCATTTTATACAACCCGGTGTCAATAGCCAATGCCGTTCAATACCTGGTTGAGCGGCGGCAATATACGGCGGGCGATCTGTTCCTGCATCAAGAATGCTGGCACAGCTTTGACCACCACGGAGCATTTTCAGGGCTGGATGCCGAAGAAACTGTCGCCCGTATCAACATGCGCATCCACGAGGCGGCTGAACAACTACAGCAGGCCTCCGCTCTTATTATCACGTTGGGCAGCGCGTCGGTTTTTGTGCATACAGCCGGTGAGCGTATTGTGGCCAACTGCCATAAATTGCCCGGCACGGCCTTTTTTCGCCGTCGTTTGACGCTTGAAGAAACTGTCGCAGCCTTGTTGCAAGCCATTGAACGGGCCAGGTTATTGCAACCTTCGCTTCGCGTGATACTCACGGTGAGCCCGGTGCGGCATATCCGGGATGGACTTATTGAGAACCAGCGCAGCAAAGCCACGCTGCTGTTGGCCGCTGCAGAACTGTGCAGCCGGCTGCCGGAAGTGTATTATTTCCCTGCTTACGAATTGGTCACTGACGATTTGCGGGATTACCGCTTTTACGAAAGCGACCTCATCCATCCCAATTCCGTTGCAGTCGATTATGTATGGCAGTATTTCCACGATGCGTGTTTTGATGAAGATACCCGGCAATTGCTGCGGCGAATTCATTCTATTACGGCTGCTGCCCAACATCGCCCGTTTTTTAAACAAACGCAAGCCCACCGCGATTTCGTTGGCAGGCAACTGGCCGCTATTGATAAAATAAATGATGAATACCCGGAGCTGGATTTTTCGGAAGAGCGAAAGTTGTTGGGAGGTTAAAAACGACATTGAACAGTTTAGCGACTTGAGTTGGTGTCAACTCATTCTTTCACAAGAATTTTATAATGAATATTAGACTGTGCAACTTCACATCTATGCTGAATTGGGTATCCAATTTTTTTTATCGTATTGCTGACCGCAGGCTCTCGGTACGCTTCTTCTTGTTGGAATTAGTGTTCCTTATAGTTATCTGGCCCTGGTGCGAACGCTGGATTGGGCTACCGGAGTCAAAAACGAGGCTGCTCGACGTATGCTTCGGCTTTACGCCCGATATGGCTTACCAGATGCTGAATTCGTATGGAGACCCGGGCCGGCATCGCTACGCCGTTGCTACTCTATTGGTCGACGGGGTGTATCCGCTGGTATATACGGGGCTGCTGGTATTTTTGCTTACTATTTTGCTTAGCGGCATTTTTTCGGAAAGCAGTAGGTGGAGAATGTTAAATTTGTGGCCGTTGGCTGCCCTGGCGGCAGATTACGCCGAAAACGCCGGTATCTTTATTTTGCTGACCAATTTCCCCGACAGGCTCGATGGCGTTGCCGTTTGGGCCTCCATTGCCGGTATGGCAAAATGGACCGCGGTGATTAGCGCGCTTGTCTTATTGATTCTCTTGGCGGTCAAGCGACTTTATAATCGAATAATTAACAACCATTGATCATGCAAAAAAAATTAATCACACTCGGTATCTTTTCTCTTGCGTTCATAGCAGGTTTGCAAGCCCAGCAACTGGTGAGCAGCACCTACAAAGGCATGCGCACCAAAGCCCAAATGCAGCAACTATTTGGCCCATTGGCGCAAAACGGCATTACGATGTACAAAATTCAATACACGACGCCCGATGTTTTCGGTGAGCAGGATACTGCTAGCGGATTGCTCGTGTTGCCCGTTCGCGACGGCGATTTTGCCTATCCCCTGTTGGCCTTTATGCACGGCACTGTCAACTCGCGCACCGATGTGCCCTCTAACCTGGCCGGCGGCTGGGAACTCGCCGCGGTTTTCGGCGCCCTGGGTTATGTAGCAGCCGCCCCCGATTACCTGGGCCTCGGCGATGCCCGCGGGTTCCACCCGTATGTCCACGCAGAAACCGAAGCATCGGCAGGCAAAGACATGCTGCTGGCCGTCAAGGAATATGCGCTGGCCAATAACGTTTATCTCAACGACCAGCTTTTTATCACAGGTTATTCGCAGGGAGGCCACGCCGCTGCTGCCCTCCACCGCCTGCTCGAACAGGAATACGCCGACGAGCTGCCAGTGACGGCCTCCGCGCCGATGTCGGGCCCCTATAGCATCTCGGGCGAGATGAAAGACCTCATCCTGAGCTATGAACCCTACGGGTCAGTAGCATATCTGCCTTATACGGCGCTTTCTTACGACTTGGTTTACGGCCTTTTTGACGATGTGGAAGATTTTTTCAAGCCCGCTTATGCCGGCGTCATTGAGCAATTCGGCAACGGCCAGATTACGCTCAGCACGCTTAACATCCAACTGCTCACCACGCTGATCCTTAACCACGGGCAGTCGATCACCCGTTATATGTTGCAAGACAGCATCATCGCCGCGATGGAATCCGACCCGCAGCACCCCGTCAACCTGGCGCTTGCCGACAACGACCTGATCAACTGGGCGCCGCAGGCGCCTACCCGCCTGTTTTATTGCGAAGCCGACGACCAGGTGCCGTATACCAATGCCATTGTGGCCGATTCAGTGATGAATTCCCTGGGCGCTGTTGACCTGGAAGCTATAAGCGCCGAAGTAAACGCCGACCACGGCGAATGCGTGGAACCGGCAACTTTTCTTACCGCGCTTTTCTTCGGGCAATTTCAGCAAATATTGGTGGGTACTAGCGAAGAGCCGGCGGCTAATCCCGTTGTGGCTTTCCCCAACCCGGCAAAAGACGCTTTTTATCTGAGCGGCGTTCCCGCCGGCGCCAAAGTGATGATCACCGATATGAGCGGTCGCATCCTGCAGCGCCATGTGCTGAACGACCCCGCTTCTGCGGTGCAGCTGGGTAACTTGACAGAAGGGCTGTATTGGGTTCACGCCTATTGGAAAGGCGGAAGCTGGACCGGCAAAGTAGCCGTAGGCAACTGATCAGCGATAACTCCATAGTCGGAATACCTCGCCGGCCTCAAAGACTTCGCGGCCCCTGGGCATTTCCAGGAAGGCGTCGGCGTCGGTCAGGTTGGCGAGGTCTCCCGACCCCTTGCCCTGGATGGGCGCGGCCATTAGCCTGCCGTCGGGCGCGCTCTCCACTTTTACCTGCATCATATAGGTGAGATCGGGTTTAAATGTAACAGTTTCGGCCAGCACCGCTTTTACCAATGGGAGCTCATTTACTCCCCAGGATGCATACAGCCAGGGCTGAAAATAGCGCAAAGCGCACATAAATGCGGACACAGGGTTGCCGGGGAAAGCAAAGACCACCCTGTTGTTGTCGGGTTTTACGCCAAACCAGAAGGGTTGCCCGGGCCGTTGGGCCACCCGGTGAAAGAGCCGCTTGACGCCCTGTTTTTCGAGTGCCGCCGGCAAATAGTCGAATTTCCCTTTCGATACGCCGCCGCACATCACTACCACCTCGTATTGATCGAGCAAACGCCGCAACTGCCAGGCGATGATTTCTTCGTTGTCGGGAAGGTACTCCAGGTCGGCAGTCAAGCCCCAGCGCGACATCAATGCGCGCAAGGCATAATTATTGGATTGTCTGATCTGATAGGGTAAGGGGATTTCGCCGATACCCACCAATTCATTGCCGTTGACGACAATTACGGTGCGGGGTCGGCGCCGCACGCGCAGCATCGACTTGCCGAGCGTGGCCGCAATGCCGATTTCCGCTGCTGAAATCAACTTCCCGGCGGGCACAATGACCTCGCCCTGCCTGCGGTCCATACCCTGGGTGTGCACATTTTGCCCCTTTGTAACCTCCGTAGTAAGCAGGCGGGCTTCACCTCCGGCAATTTCGAGGTCTTCATATCGGATTACGGTATCGGCGCCCAGTGGCAATATGGCGCCAGTCATGACTTCCAGACAGGCGTGAGCGTCGTGGAGAGTGGCCTGCGGAGCGCCGGCGGCGGCCACCCCTTCAACAGGAAAACGGAATCTTCCAGCCTCCAGGGAAGTATAAGCGATAGCAATGCCATCCATAGATACCCGGTCGAACGGGGGAAAATCCCGATCGGCAGTCAAATCTTCTGCCAGAATCCGACCGGGCGCCTCCACAATGGGCGCCGGTTCCGTCTCAAGCGGCAATCGATGTGCGAGAATTATAGCGCTGGCTTCTTCAACCGTAATCATATTATCGCGTTTATGAATCTGGATGCGGCAATTTCACTAATTTTGACCGCTGTTGCAAAAAGCGCAATGCAAAAATGAAAGTAACAGAATATTTTGAAAAGGCCAACGGCCAAACCCTGATTTCTTTCGAAGTACTGCCCCCCATGAAAGGCGGCAGGATGCAGGCTATCTTTGATACGCTCGACCCGCTGATGGAATTCAAACCGCCGTTTATCGACGTGACCTACCACCGGGAAGAATATGTGTACAAAAAACGCCCCAGCGGGTATTACGAAAAAACGTCGATCCGCAAACGCCCCGGTACAGTAGGTATCTGCGCTGCCATAATGCATCGCTATGGCGTGGATGCCGTGCCCCACCTCATCTGCGGCGGCTTTACCACCGAAGATACAGAAAATGCGCTGATCGACCTCAATTTTTTGAATATCAAAAATGTATTGGCCATCCGCGGCGACGCCCGCAAATTCGAAGGCCACTTCGTGCCCGAAGAAGGCGGCCACCCCTTTGCCCTCGACCTGGTCAAGCAAATCGTGGATATGAACAGGGGCAAATACCTCGACGACAATATTGAAAACGGCGAAAAAACCGACTTTTGTATAGGCATCGCCGGTTATCCTGAAAAACACTTCGAAGCGCCCAACCTCGACCTCGACCTCCTGCATACCAAGGCAAAAGTGGATGCCGGGGCCAATTATATCGTCACCCAAATGTTTTTTGACAACCGGCATTATTTCGATTATGTAAGGCGCTGCCGCGAAGCGGGTATTACTATTCCCATCGTACCGGGGCTCAAACCGCTTACCAAATTGCATCAGGTGACTTCTATTCCCCGCCATTTTTATGTGAACCTGCCTACCGAATTGGTGAACGAACTGCTCAAGGCGCCAAGCGCCGAAGCCCGCACGCAAGTGGGCATCGAGTGGTGCATCGCGCAATCCAAAGAACTCAAAGCGTCCGGCGTACCCTGTTTGCATTATTATACGATGGGAGATACGGATACGATCAGCAAGATTGTAAAAGCGGTGTATTAAGCCACAATGCTAAATCAGTAATAAAAACCACCGCGACCCCGTGTAAGCTGTCGGAGCGCCCGGCAATTGCATATGTAACCGGGACGCCGGGGCCGGCGGTGGCAGATCATGAAAGTGCGTTTTTTGCTCAAGTACGCATCCCGCCCGATACTATGCAACAGGTGTGCAAGTACGTCTGCCATTGACCCTAAAGTTTAACCAACACAAAAGATTTACAGTAGAATTTGTTAATTTTGCATAACGATTTAAATGATTGATAATCAGTTTTTAATGTAATTTGTTAACGTGGTTTATATAACAATTTGCATGCATTTAACGCCTGTTAATACTTTGTTGAACCGATTCAGCGGCAATTCTGGAGGCCGGCCCCAACAATCAAACATATAGTAGTTATGAAAAAAGCCCTGACACTTGACGACTACGTGCAGGGGGTGCGCAATGGCGATCGGGTAGTGTTGAGCAGGGCTATTACCCTGATAGAAAGCACCCGGCCTGATCATCGCGATATGGCTGCTGCCCTGCTGGAGCGCTGTATGCCGTTTGCGGGACAGTCGGTTCGCATAGGCATTACGGGATCACCGGGGGTGGGAAAGAGTTCATTCATCGAAGCTTTTGGTCAACACATACTTGCACAGGGCCATAAGCTAGCCGTTTTGGCCGTCGACCCCAGCAGTAAACTCAGCAAAGGCAGCATTTTGGGTGATAAGACGCGCATGGCGCAGCTATCTCAGCAAGAGAACGCCTTCATTCGCCCCTCTCCGGCCGGCGACAGCCTGGGCGGGGTGGCCCGCCAGACCCGCGAAACGATTGTACTCTGCGAAGCCGCCGGCTTCGACGTCATCGTAGTGGAAACCGTTGGCGTCGGCCAATCGGAGACGGCGGTGCGCTCCATGGTCGACTTCTTCCTGCTGCTGCTGTTGCCGGGCGCCGGCGATGAACTGCAGGGTATCAAACGCGGTATTGTAGAAATGGCCGACCTGCTGGCCGTCAACAAGGCCGACGGCGACCGCCTGACGCTCGCCCGACGCGCAAAAGCCGAGTACCAACTCGCCCTGCACTTATTTCCACCCAAAAAAAGCCGATGGTCGCCCAAGGTTTCCCTCTGCTCGGCCCTCAACGGGTATGGCATTAGCGATATCTGGCAGGAGGTGCTCCAGTACCGCGAGCAGACCATGCAAAACGGTTATTGGCCGCACCAGCGCAGCGAGCAGTTGCGCGCCTGGCTTTATGAAGAGATTGATCAACAACTGCGGCAACTGTTTTTTGAATTGCCGGCCATACAGGCCGCCTTGCCCGGCATTGAAGCATCGGTGGTGGAGGGGCGCCTGTCTTCGTATAAAGCCGCCGCAGAATTATTGACCCTGCTAATCGGCAGTTTGTCGTTAAAAGAACCGCATTGAGCGAAAGCAGCCCATTATATTAAACCTATATGCCGGCTGCTGTGTATATTTATCAACAATTTGTCACAAAAAGCGCATTCAAATGAGATCAATGATCACTGTCGCCGTCGTAGGCGGTTTATTGCTTATCCTGTTGGTGAACGGCTGTAGTAATTACAACGCTTTCGTAGGTATGGAAGAAGATGTGGAGAACGCCTGGGGCAAAGTGCAAAGCGCCTACCAGCGCCGCGCCGATCTGATTCCCAATCTGGTGGAAACCGTTAAAGGCGCTGCAGATTTCGAGAAGGAAACCCTCGAAGCGCTCGTCAATGCCCGCGCCCGGGCCACCAGCGTTAATATCGACGCTTCCAAAGCTACCCCCGAACAGCTCAAGCAGTTCCAGGAGGCTCAGTCGGGCGTTACCTCTGCCCTGTCAAGATTGTTGGTGGTGAGTGAAAACTACCCGCAGTTGCGCGCCAGCGACAACTTCCGCGAGCTGCAAAGCCAGTTGGAAGGCACCGAAAACCGCATCAAAGTTGAACGCGATAAGTTCAACGATGTGGTCACAGCCTATAATAAACGTGTTCGCCGCTTCCCGGCCAGCTTCTATGCCACTATGTTCGGCTTTTCGCAAAAGGCCCAGTTTGAGGCGGAAGCCAATGCACAGGAGGCGCCGAAGGTGAATTTTAAATAAAAGGGTTATGAGGGGTTATGAGGGGTTATGAGGGGTTATGAGGGGTTATGAGGG
>DAINSQ010000142.1:0-8217 GCA_036741235.1 Saprospiraceae bacterium
CTGCTCAGCCAGTTGCTGGGGCCGCACATCGTATTGGATCAACTGCTCATCACCGGCCCTGATCAACTCATCAGCATGACCGTAATTAGAAAAGACCCCTTGTTTGCCATGGAGTTCGACCACGGCTCAACGGCAATATCGAGTTTTCGGCGGCCCAACCCACGCCTTATTTCGAAATGAGCTTGAATTTTGAAGATGCGGTAGGCAACCGCCCTCATCCAGGTAGAAGACAACGCCCGAGGATTCCACAAGAAGTGCAAGAGCACATTTTTACGCTTTTTTTACAACCAAAAAGAAGGCTCGGGTATCGGGCTGAGCCTGCCGCGCAAATTAATACGCATACATAAAGGCAGTATTTCGGTCGTTTCCAAGCCGGGAGAAATCACTATATTTACGATCAGGATTTAGTCCTGGTTTTGTATTAACCGCAATGCTAAACGGGATAACGCAGCGTCAATATCACGCGCTATAGACCTTCGTTTAACATTAGGGCAAAAATTTTTCGTCATGAAATTTTCAACGCTCATTTTAGCGCTTCTTGTTTTCACGCTCATATTCCCGGCCTGCAAAAAAGACGACAACGGCGGTCCCAACCCGAATCCCACCGAAAAGACCTTGCTAAAAGGCGCCGATCTCTCTTTCCTTCCGGAAATCGAATCCTACAATATTACATTCACCAATAGGCAAGGCCAGGCAGAAGACGTACTGACCACCTTAAAAAATAACGGATGTAATGTCGTCAGGCTGCGATTGTGGAAAAACCCGCAAAATCCCTTTGATCAATTCGAGCAGGTCAAAGCGTTTGCCCAGCGCATCAAGGCCGCCAACCTGAAATTGTGGCTATCAATGCACTACTCCGACACCTGGGCCGACCCCGGCCACCAGCAGTTGCCCGCAAATTGGGAAAACCTCTCTTTTGCCCAGCTCAGCGACAGCGTGTATGCGTACACTAAAATGGTTGCCTCCCAGCTTCAACCCGATTACATCCAGATCGGCAATGAAATCAACGGAGGTTTGTTATGGCCGCAGGGACAAATCAACAATACCGTTCAGTTTAAATTGCTGCTGGAAAGCGGCATCCGGGCCGTACGCGATGCCGCTCCCAATGCCGAAATCATGATCCACTATGCCGGTTTGGAAAATGCAGCCTGGTTTTACAACAATATCAGCGGCCTCGACTACGACATCATCGCTTTGTCATTTTACCCCCTCTGGCACGGCAAAAACCTGAATCAACTGGCCGCCCAACTCAACCAACTCAGCCTGACCCACAACAAAGACGTCATCATTGCCGAAACGGCCTATCCTTTTACGCTCAACTGGAACGACTGGACCAATAACATTGTCGGACTGCAAGAACAATTGATACCGGAATTTCCGGCCACTCCGGAGGGGCAAAAAGCCTATCTGGAGCGAGTTAAACAAATAGCTACCGACGTAGAGCGCTGCCTGGGATTTTGTTATTGGGGAGGCGAATGGGTGGCATATAAAGGGCCCCAGGCTACCGATTGTTCCTCGTGGGAGAACCAAGCGCTTTATGATTTTGTTTTTAGAGCATTGCCGGCCATCGAAGCCTTCAACGATTGAACAACTATAAAAATACACCGACACATCAATGACGACCATCCTGGAAACCGAGCGGCTCATACTACGTGAATTTTCACTTGACGACGCCAGTTTTATACTTCATTTGCTCAACACCCCCACCTGGTTGCAATTCATCGGCGACAGAGGCGTTCGCAACCTCGACGATGCCCGGCATTACCTGCTCAAGGGGCCGATCAACAGCTACCTCGTCAATGGGTTTGGGTTGTATATGGTCGCCCTTAAAAAAACAGAAACGCCCATCGGCATGTGCGGACTCGTCAAACGCAACGGCCTCGACGATCCCGATATTGGTTTTGCCCTGCTTCCCGAGTTTGCCGGCAAAAATTTCGCCTACGAAGTGGCCTCCGCTATGGTCAGCTATGCCCAAAATCATCTGTTGCTACCCCGTCTGGCGGCTATTACTACCGAAGACAACACACACTCCATCAAGCTGCTCAATAAATTAGGCTTGCAATTTGAGCAAAAAATCCAATTGCCCAATATCGAAAAGGAGTTGTTGCTCTTTGGCGTGGGGTTTGATGCTAAGGCAAGGGGTGAGTTGCGTTGAGTTGGGTTTTGTCGAGAGAAGAGTGTTTACTCATCTAATAAATTTGCATTTCAGGCCGTAAAAAAGAATAATTTTGGGGTACAAAATGGTTTTCCAGCATCAATAAGCCATTTTGAATCGAAAATGCGAAACATCATCCTCCCTACTTTGGTCTTTATCCTGGGCTCCAGCGCTTTGACTGCACAGGATAGAAGTTTCGGCGCCTTACCCCTTGCGCAAAAACCCGGCGCCGTGAGGTCGGCGGAGCGCTATCAAAAAGATACGCCGGAATACCAGCGAGCGCTCGGCATATACAATCGCCTGGTAGCGGCGCGCGGCGATTTCCGCTACCCTGTGCCTGCCTTTGTTTTGCAAAAGGCGATAAGCAGGATGGCCGGCATAGACTATGACCGTCACGAAATCTACCTCGAAGGAAAAGCCTACGAGATATGCAACAGCCTCGGCGCCACAAGCGATGCGGCCATCGCATTTTTATTGGCCCATGAATTGGCGCACTATTATGAAAAACACGCCTGGCGAAAAGGATTTGTACAAGACTACAAAGACCTCAATATCGGGTTGCAGCTCAACAGCCTGATAGATGCCGCTGCCAGAGAAACAGAAGCCGACTATGTAGGCGGTTTTCTGGCCTATTCTGCCGGCTTCGGCCTTTTTGACAAAGGCTCCGATTTGCTTTCAAAATTATATCAGGCTTATAATATTCCCCCGGAAGAGACAGATCAGTACCCGTCGCTCAGTGACCGTCAGGCGATGAGCCAAAGATCGGCCGAAAAGCTGTCCAGGCTCGTCGAGGTATTCGAAATGGCCAACCTGCTCACGGCTATCGGCCACTACAGCGATGCCTATGCCTATTATCAATATGTGTTGATGACCTACCAGAGCCGGGAGATATATAATAACCTGGGCGTCACAGCCCTGCTCGACGCATTGCAGTATTTCAGTCCGACAGAACAAAAATTCCGGTTGCCCATCGTACTCGACCCGACATCTACGGCAACCCGGGATATTGCTACGGCGCCCAACCGCGACAGCCTCATCCGCCAGGCTATTTTTCACTTTGACGCAGCCATCAGTCTGGACCCCCGCTACGCCCCGGCTTACCTCAACAAAGCTTGCGCGTTTACCCTGCTCAAAGACTACGACCGGGCGAGGTTTTACGCAGGAGTTGAAGCCAAGCAAATCGCAACACAATACAAGCTGCCGCAAACCGCCTTGAATGCAGATGTACTCATCGGCATTATCGAGGCCCTGGAAGGAGAAACCCATAAAGCGCAAACTGTTTTGAGCTTGGCTGCCAACGCAGGCAGCGACCTGGCAACATACAATCTGCTCGTATTGCGCAATGAAACCATAACCACCGAAACAACTGATTTTCCCGAGCCAGATAAAACAGAGCAAATTGACAACCAGGCACTTGCACGCATTGCCGCCGAGGGAAATGTAGATAATTCAAAAACCGTCGCCTTTAACAGCCAAATGTTTTTTTATCAAAATCCGAATCAAGGCCCTCATTCCCGACTTTTTGCACATGAAAATACGGCAACCGGCAAAATCACGTATATTCACCTTACCAACCCCGGCTATCCAGGCAAAACCGCCCGGCAGATAGGCCTGGGCGCCAGCCGGGCCGACATTGTTGACGTATACGGCAAACCGGGCCACACCCTCGAAACGCCCAATGGTCAAATCATGGTGTATAAAAAAACCAGGAAAATGATCTTCAAACTGGGCGCCGATGGCAAGTTGGAGCAATGGGGCAATTTTATGGAATAACACCTATGTGGAAAAAACTATTTCAACCCTACGCCGTCATTATCACCGTCTATGTTTTTGTGCTGATCTGGCTGCTGTCGATGATCAAGCTGAATTTCCATTTTCTCAACCCGTTTAGCAACGGCATCAAAGATTATGAAATCACGGATATCGTATATTCCCGAATGCGCAATGAGGATGTTAAAATTGATGAACGCATTGTGATTGTGAATACAGGCCACCCCGATCGGACCAAAATTGCGCAAATGCTACAACGTATTGCCGCCGCGCAACCCAAAGTCATAGGGGTTGATGTATTATTTGCTAATAGAAAACAACCGCGGGAAGACTCGCTGCTACAAGTTTGCTTCAAAAAAAACGACAACCTGGTATTAGCTACCTTGCTTGAAAATTACCGCGAAGACATCGGGCAGTTTCAGGCGATCAGCGGCATTGATTCATTTTTCAGCCAATATGCCCGCACCGGCTATATTAATTTCCCCAGTACCACTACCCGTACCATACGCTATTTCAGTCCTATGGAAAAAACAGGCGAAGGCCCCGCCTTCGGTTTTGCCACAGAAATAGCGCGACTCTACGATCCGGCCGCAGTAGAAAAATTACTAAACCGCAAAAAAGACCTGGAGACCATACACTACACTTCAACAGCAAGCAGTTTTCTACAATTCGAACCCGAAACCATACTCGATACCAGCATTGATTTAAGCGCTCAATTGCGCAATAAAATCGTTTTGTTGGGTTACAGCGATACCGACGAGGGCGATTGCCCGCTGCTCGATAAGTTTTACACGCCGCTCAACCCTTATTACTCAGGCCGGGCCGACCCAGATATGTACGGCATCGTGATTCATGCCAATATCATCCAGATGATACTCAATGGCAAATTCGTTAACAAAGTCCCCGCCTGGTTGAGTTTTTTTCTCGCCGTTTTATGCTGCTACTTTAATGTATTGCTAGTCGATTGGGTTGAAGACCGATATCCCCGGCTGTACCACCCCTTCACCCGGGTAGTGCAGGTAATTGAAATGATTCTACTGTTTTTCATCATATCATGGCTCTTTTATACTTTCAGGCTCAAATGGGATTTCACTTACGGTATCTTAGGACTAGCCCTATACTTCGATGTGCTATTGAGTTACGAAGCGTTTTCCAAACGCCGCCACCAACGATTGATCAATAAACTTCCCGGAATTTTTCGAAAAGGAAAAGGCGAATAAGTCATTCACACAAAAAAACATACTATGAACAGGTACCTATTGCTCCTGGCATCTCTATTTTATTTTCAAACGGGAATCGCCCAGCCGGATATCATCGTACAATCCGTAACCGGCAAGGCATCGTATTTCGAAGCGGAGGGGAGCCGGGCAAAAACCGTATACCCCGGCCTGCGTTTGTCTCCCGACGGCAAGTTGCGCTGCGAATCGGGCGCTACCGTCAAGCTCCTGCGCGATGGCGATATTTTTACGTTAAAAGGCAGCAAGTTGTTTGCTTTGCGCGAATTGGACCGGCTGCCCAAAAGCGGCTCCAACGCCGGGTTCATGGGGCGATTCTCCAAATTTCTATCCGGCAGTATGAAAGAAACTCAAAATGACAAGGCGCTGGAGGAAAATCACCGCCGGTACATGGAAAAGGTGAAGGCGGGCATAGGCGGATTTTCTGATAAGCCGTTTCCCCTCCAGGCCAATATGCTCACACAGGGTATCCTGGGCGCGACACCCATCGTTTTTCGGTGGAGCGGAAGCGCTCACGGCGGCCACTACCGGTTTCAACTCAAAAGCAAGTGGAGTGGGCGGGCCGTGGCAACGGTCCATACTCGCGACTCCATGCTGTCGCTCGATTTATCGCAGTTGGCGCTGAATGAAGGCGAAGCTTACGAATGGTGGCTGGAAGACAACCAAACCGGCGCTGAGCAATCGGCAAAATCGACGTTTGTATTCCAGCCTGCGGCTGCCCGCAATGTGCTTGCCGAACTGCGCAACCTCCAGGACTATCAAAACGCGGGGGCCGCCGAGCAGGCTTTGATGGAAGCTTATTCGCTTGAACAAGAGGAATTGTATTACGATGCCGCACTGACCTACGAAACGGCGGCCAAAATGCATACCGGCAACTTGTTAATACGCGACACCCACGCCGCGTTTCTGTTGAGAATGGGACTATTGGAGGCCGCCAAAAAAATGATCAAACAACAGTAACAATCGACTATAAACGGCGAAGTGGCACAGCTGCCTTATGCGCTGTGCCACTTCGTTTAAACAATGGGTTGTTATGATCAACGCGATGCCGAAGCCAGGCGTTCCTGAGCTGCCGATGCATCGGTAGACTGAGCGGCGTCGAGCAAAAGCATAATGTCGGCGTCAGTAATATTGCCCTCACCATCGGGAATATGAATGGCAGCTTGCAGGGCTTTGATAGCCTCTGCCTTATCGCCCGTGGCCAGCAAAGCCTGGCCGTAGTTGTACCACGCTTTTCGACGCCATTTGTAGTTGGAGTCGAAGGGCGTGAACTCGCGATTGGTCACCAGTTTGAGTTCAGTTATCGCATTGGCGTATTCTTGCAGCTTGAGGTGGCACTCCGCTTTCACGCGGCGTACTTTCCAGTGGATCGGCTGGAGCGGGATCGACGTTTTTGCTGCCTTCTCCAGGTCGGCAATGGCGCCGGTATAATCGTTTTGAGCTATACGCACAAAAGCGCGACCGAAATAAGCGTCGGCCTTATTTGGGTTGATATCAATACTTTTTGAATAATCGTAGAGCGCATCGGTGTAATTGCGCAAGCGAAGGTTGATAAACCCGCGGCGTTCATAAGCCAGCGCATGGCGTTCAAATTTTTCGATGGCCTTGTCCAGCGCTTCCTTGGCCTCGTCTTCCAATCCGGCGGCAATTAACTCCCGGCCCTTGATGAATGCCTGCACCGCCATCTTGTCGCTTTGCGGCTCTATCACCATCTGGCTGACAATCTTGCCGTTTTCGATCATCCAGGCGCTCAGATCGCCTGCAATGGCAAACTGGGCTACTTGTTCGAGCAAACTGACCGTGTTCCGCCAGGTCTTCTCGCCGGCCTGCGTGATAAACCGGGGAATGTCAAGCGAAGTACTTTCTTCGAAAAAGATGTCTTCGCTTTTGAAAATGATATCGAGCTTGTAATAGTTCTCACGACGGTGCTCGTAGAACTTGAGAACCTGCTCGAAGCTTCGCGCATTGCCGAATTCAAGCCGACCGGAAAAAATTGATTTATATATCATAACGCCGCTGTTTTCTTGCCAATGGTGCGTGCGAACCGCAGACAGTGAAGGCGCTGCCAACGCCCGCTGCCAGGTCGTCCTGGTAGAAATCCTGTGCGATAAGCGCACAGTAGACCCAAATGCAATACAAGATTGCGCTGGTTAGTGGATTTCGTGGTTTTCTTTTGTAGTATCAGTACAGGTCAAAAAGGCTGCACAAGAACATGCAGTTAGTCCAGTATTTGCATAATAATCAAGAGAGTAACTTCAAATATAGCCTTATGTTTTTTAAATGTAAAGTTTTTTTTAAAAAAAATTTCAAAAAACTTGAAGAACAAGTGATTACAAATCAACGGCAAATGCTGTATGGATTTTAATTATTTGGACAAATACTGAACAAAGCAAATAAAGGACTGAATATGCAGTGTTATGGCCGCATGAAAACAGGAGAATTTGGGTTGTGTTCATTTACTGTGGCGTTGGCGCAAAACAGCTTCCACCTCTTCGAGGTGGTATCCTTTTGCGGCGAGCAACACCAGAAAATGGTAAAGCAGGTCGGCCGCTTCTCCTAGAAAAAGGTCCTTGTCGTCGTCTTTGGCCTCTATGATCAGCTCTACGGCTTCTTCGCCCACTTTCTGCGCTATTTTATTAATACCTTTTTGAAAAAGAGCGTTGGTATACGAGCCGTCCACCGGATGCGCTTGCCGGTGATGAATAATTGATTCGAGTTGGTGAAGAAAGTCCCGCTGCCGGTTTTCTTCGCCAAAACAGGTGTCGGCCCCGGTATGACACACCGGCCCCTGTGGATGGGCCTTGATGAGCAGTGTATCGGCGTCGCAGTCGACGGCAACACTCACTACCTGCAAGGTATTTCCGGAGGTCTCACCCTTGGTCCACAAACGCTGTTTGGAGCGGCTGTAAAAAGTAACCAGCCCGCCGGTTCTGGTTTGTTCCAGAGCCGCTTCGTTCATATACCCCAGCATGAGCACCAAGCCGGTATTTGCATCTTGTACAATGGCGGGCACAAGGCCGCCGTTTTTTTCAAAATCGATGGTCATTTTGTAGGTTG
>DAINSQ010000142.1:8317-11927 GCA_036741235.1 Saprospiraceae bacterium
ATGGCGGGCACAAGGCCGCCGTTTTTTTCAAAATCGATGGTCATTTTGTAGGTTGCAGGTTGCAGGTTGCAGGTTTGAATTTAATATATTGATGATTCAACATCCAGCATTAAGCATTAATGACATACAGTGGTACAACTAGCCCCGGATTTCAACACCTTGAGTTTTCAAATAGTTTTTGAGTTGCGGAATGGGAATCTCGCCGAAGTGAAAAATGCTGGCTGCGAGGGCGGCATCGGCATGGCCTGTAGCAAAGACGTCGAGGAAGTGGGACATAGCGCCGGCGCCGCCGGAGGCAATCACGGGGATTTGGACGGATTGAGATACAGCCGCGGTGATATCGCAGGCGAAGCCTTGTTTCACGCCGTCATGATCCATAGAAGTAAACAGGATTTCGCCGGCGCCCCGGCTTTCAGCCTCCTTCACCCATTGCAGCAGGTTGATATCGGTGGCGAGACGCCCGCCATTTAGATACACCAGCCAATCGTGGTTGTGATAGCGGGCGTCAACGGCCAGTACCACAAACTGACTACCGAAGTGCAGGGCCAGTTCTTCGATCAGCTGAGGGCGGCGTACGGCTGCCGAATTGATCGATATCTTGTCGGCCCCGGCATCTAGCAGCGCTTCTACATCCTGCAAAGAGCTAATACCTCCGCCAATGGTAAAAGGGATGTTGAGGCTGCCGGCAATACGCCGCGCCAATTCGCTCATCGTTTTGCGCTTTTCGTGGGTTGCCGTGATATCGAGAAACACGAGTTCGTCGGCGCCTTCATCGCTATAGCGGGCGCCGAGTTCAACGGGGTCG
Source organism: Saprospiraceae bacterium (assembly GCA_036741235.1). Taxonomy (GTDB): domain Bacteria; phylum Bacteroidota; class Bacteroidia; order Chitinophagales; family Saprospiraceae; genus JABWBR01. Next base: position 9,123 of record DAINSQ010000142.1, read on the forward strand.
CCGGCATCGCGCAGGTTGACAAAGTTGACGCCTTTGACTGTGCGGCCGTCTTTAATGTCGAGACAGGGTATGATGCGTTTGGCTAGCATACGTCAGGATTTGGCTTGCATACGCCTCACCAGCGGATAGCTGAATACGGCCAGGGTGATGATGGCTACCCCCCAGTAAAAATTGGGTGAGAGCTCTTTGTGTTCCTGCAATAGCAACCAGGCCAGCGCAATGCCGTAGACGGGTTCCATACTCACGGCCAGGTTGGCGCTAAAAGCCGACAAGTGGCGCAGGGAGCGCAACGCCAGTACATAGGCCAACGTAGTACATAATAACGCCAGCACCAGCAAATAGACCCAGTCGAGCAACGAAGGAGGCAGCCATTGCAGCGGCCCGTCGCTCTGCGCGATCACCAGCGGCAATATGGCGCTGATAAACAGCCAGGCGCTGCTCAATTCGATAAAAGTAACGCGCCTCGCATCTTTATCGCCCAGCAGTTTTTTGTTGAGCGTTGCAAATAACGCAGCCAGGAGCGCCGAAACCAACGCCACTACTATGCCCAATACCTTTGAGGCGCCCGTACTATTGACAATAAGGGCCATACCTGGTATGATGAGCAGCCCCAACGCCAGTTCGTACCACTTGATGCGCTGGCGCAACAATGCCGGCTCCAAAAGCGCAGTAAAAAAGGACGTTGTGGCCATGCAGATGAGCGTAATAGACGCGTTAGACAACTTAATGGCGCCGTAGAAGGTGAGCCAATGTATGCCTACTACCACCCCCACTCCGGCGTATTGCCACCTTTCGCGGGGCGTCGTATCGCTGAATACTTTGCGATAACCAACGATCAGCAACAAACTGATGCTGGTAATCAGCACTCGCCACCACACCAGCGTGACAGCGGGCAGTGCAATAAGTTTGCCCAAAATGGCGGTAAAACCAAATAACAACACCGCGAGGTGCAATTCGATATACGATTTTTGGGCAGGCGTTAAAGTCATGACATGTATTTGGCAGCAAAACAACAAAATTGTCGCATAGTTCTGTCGCTTTCCACGAACAATTCTGTATGCTTGCGCATTAATGTTGTTTAACAAAAAAACAAACCAACAATGCCAATACAAATTGGAGATCAAGCGCCTGAATTCAAGCTCTTCTCAACGGACAAAAAAGAAGTAGCGCTTTCAGATTTCAAGGGCCAAAACGTCGTTTTGCTGTTTTTCCCAATGGCTTTTACGAGCGTATGCACCCAGGAATTGTGCAGCATGCGCGATAATATCGCCGCCTACAACAATCTCAACGCGCAAATCCTGGCGGTTTCCGTCGACTCGCCGTTTACGCTCAATAAATTCAAAGAGGATCAGGGTCTCAACTTTCCGTTGCTATCTGATTTCAACAAAGAGGTGTCTGCCGCGTACGACTCCCTGTATGAAGAATTTGTGATGGGTATGCGCGGCGTTTCCAAGCGCTCGGCCTTCGTCATCGACAAAGAAGGTATCGTGCGTTACGCCGAAGTCTTGGATGCTGCCGGAAATTTGCCTAATTTTGAAGCGATAAACGGAACTTTATCGCAACTCAATTGATTTTGATTTGCGTTACAGGTTTCGATAACGCAAATTCAAGATCATGCTGCACGGCCATACCAAGGAAGAACAAGATGAGGTGCTGTTGGAAGAGGAGATCTCCGACAGTGATATCGGCTCTATGGCTCAGCTTATCGTATACAACGACGATGTCAATACGTTTGAGTGGGTCATTAAGTGCTTCATAGAGATCCTCCGCCACACTTCGGAGCAGGCGGAGCAACTGGCACTGCTCATCCACTTCAAAGGAAAGGCCACGGTGAAGACGGCGCCAAAACGGGAGTTGATGCCCAAAAAGGAGGCGCTGATCGACCGTGGCCTTTCCGCTGTGATTGAAGAAGGGGGTTAACCTATGCCCTTGTTTCTACTTCCCGAAGACGATATCCACTTCCCGCCGGCCCACCTGGCGCCGGAGGAAGGCTTGTTGGCCGTTGGGGGTGATTTATCACCGCAACGCCTTATTGAAGCCTACAGGCATGGCATTTTTCCCTGGTTTAATGAAGAAGACCCCATCCTCTGGTGGTCGCCCGACCCGCGCTTTGTGCTTTTCCCCCAACAACTGAAGGTGGCCAAAAGTATGCGCCCGTATTTCAACCAACGCAAGTTTGAGGTCAGCTATAATCAATGTTTTGAACAAGTGATGCGCAGTTGCGCCGCCGTCTACCGACGCGGGCAAGGCGGCACCTGGATTACGGAAGATATGGTGCAGGCTTACACGGCCCTTCACCACATGGGGTACGCTCATTCGGTGGAGGTATGGCAAAACGAAGAACTGGTGGGCGGCCTGTATGGACTGGCGATGGGCGATGTCTTTTTTGGAGAGTCGATGTTTGCACATGTCAGCAATGCCTCCAAATTCGGCTTTATCTCGCTGGTGCGCGAATTACAAACGCGCAATTTCCAACTCATCGATTGCCAACAACAAACCCGGCATCTCGCCAGCTTAGGCGCAGTGCCCATCCCCCGCCGACAATTTCTCGATATGCTCTCTCATCTTCCCGAACAACCGGAGGCGGTTAGCTTTGCCCCCGGTTCGCCTTAGTACCACGGAACGCCTGAGTTGGTTTAGCGCTTCGCTGTTTAGCTGTACCACGGCCTGAGTTGGTTTAGCGCTTCGCTGTTTAGCTTTTTTGTGGTAAAAACTAAACCCTATCGCTAAACCAGCCGCGGGAGGATCGTTGTAAAGCTAAACGACCCGCAGGCGTACCTAAGTACAGCTAAACAAACCCGTGGC
>DAINSQ010000143.1:0-11809 GCA_036741235.1 Saprospiraceae bacterium
GCTGATTCGACCGAAGGGAGTCCCGTACCGACTGGAAGGAGGTCGGGATGCTGATGTGCTGATGTGCTGATTGTTATTAATTATTTGATTATAAAATCATTAGCACATTAACCCATCAGCAGATTAGCACATTAACCCATCAGCACATCAGCACATTAACCCATCAGCACATTAACCCATCAGCACATTAACCCATTAGCACATTAACCCATCAGCACATTAACCAGTTCATTCAAATTGACTTGTTCAATGGGGTGTTTGGAATTGGGCAAAAGGTGGAAGCGGCCGTTGGGCAGGGTAGTGGCGACAGCTGTAGACTCCTCGCGGGTCACCATTTGGTCGTCATCGCCGAGGCAGATGAGCACCGGATGTTGAACTTGGGCCCATTGGTCAAGGGCAACTGCCTGGCCGTTGCCCAATCCGTGCAGCATACCGGCTGTTTTGTGCAATACCAGTTTCCAGTCTACAGGCTGATGCCGGGATTCCAGGGCGGCGGCGAAATGGGGGATTTTTTCTGCGATCTTCTCGGGGTTGAGCATTTTCATTTCTTTTTCGGCCGTGGCGGGGTCCCAGGCGAATTTTGTACCCAGGGTCGTCACCCGGTTGACCAGATGAGGATGGTTCATGGCAAGGTAGAGCGCCACATACCCGCCCATGCTGTAGCCGAAAAAATCAGCAATATCAATCTGATTTTCCACCATAAAGAGCCGCACCTCTTCGGCAAATGCGGGAATAGAAAAATCGCCTGTCACAGGTTTGCCGCCGTGCCCGCTGAAATTAAAGTCGAAAACCCTGTAATGCGGCGCCAGCAAGTTTTTCAAATCAGCTAACTGATCTTTACTGCCTATAGCGCCGTGAAGTAATATCAGGTTTTTCATGTATATATGGTTTACGCTCCAGCAAAAATCTCTCCCTCTCACCCTCTCACACTCCCTCCCTCTCCGCTCTGTCTACTCAGTTTTTCCATCCCTTCCTCTCCTGTTCCACATGGCGTACCTCCACCTTCACTCCGTATTTTTCGGCGAGGTGGCGGGCCAGCGCGTCGGCGGCGTAAACCGAGCGGTGTTGGCCGCCGGTACAGCCAAAATTAACCATCAGGTTTGTAAAGCTGCGTTCGATATAATTCTCCACTGCCTCGTCGACGATGCGAAAAACGCTGAGCAGGAATTCGTCCATACGGCTGTGGTGTTTCAGGAAATTGATCACCGGCTCGTCGCGGCCGGTGAGTTGCTTGTACGATTCGTAGCGACCCGGATTATGCAGAAAGCGGCAGTCGAACACAAAGCCGCCGCCGTTGCCGCTTGTATCCTGTGGGATGCCGCTTTGGTTATAGGCAAAGCTACTGATTGTGACCGTGAGCAGGCCGGCGGCGCCCTTTTGCTTGTCGAAAGGCTGGAATTGCGGCGATTCGACAAGATGCCGCAGTGCCCTGGTCAATTCGGGCATTTCCACTGGGAAATCTACATGATCAAGCAGCCATTGCACATTTTGCAGTGCAAAAGGGATACTTTGCAGAAAATGCTCCTTGCGTTCAAATAACCCCCGGAAGCCATAAGTGCCAAACACCTGAATAGAGCGCATCAGAACAAACCCGTAGTAGTAAGTCACAAACTCCTCGCGATTTACAGGAATATAATGCGCTACCGTATTCAGATAATGGTCGAGTAAATCCTTTTTGGTTCTTTCAGGAATATCGGCTTTTGCCTGGTAGAGTAGGGAAGCCAGGTCGTATTGCAGGGGGCCGCGGCGACCGCCCTGGTAGTCGATGAAATAAGGCTCGCCGCTTTTGACCATAATATTGCGCGTCTGGAAATCGCGAAACATAAAATACTGTCCATCGGCGCCGAGCAGGTAATCGGCGAAGCGCTGAAAATCGTCTTCCAGCTTTTGCTCGTCGTAGGGCACATAGGCCAGCCGCAGGAAGCCGTATTTAAAGGTATTAAAATCCCAGAGCATCGACTGCTTGTCGAACGACTCTCGGGGGTAACACACGCTATAGTCTAGATCGCGGCCGCCTTCAATTTGAAGCCGGGCGAGTTGTTCTACCACGCGCTTATAGAGTTGTACCAGAAATTCGGGAAAATCACTGCCTTTTTGCAGCAGGAAGCTGTACATCGTAGTTGAGCCGAGGTCTTCCTGCAGGTAAACATGGCGCGAGCCGTCTTCGGCGTAAATTTCGGGCACGGGCAGCCCCTTGGCTTTGAAATGCCGCGAAAACGCCAGGAAAGCGGTGTTTTCTGCGTCATTGGGGTTGTAGGCGCCGATGGCAGCGCGCTGGCCCCGTTGGAGGCGGTAATAGATGCGCTGGGAGCCCGAGGGCGCCAGGGGCAAAACGAGTTCGGGAGGTTCCCCCGCCCATTGTTCGTACAAATCGCTTAGCGCAAGTTCTATTTTTATGGCGGACATTTTTGTTTATGGGTTTATGAGAGGTTATGAGGGGTTATGAGGGGTTATGAGGGTCTTTAATTCGCCTCTTCGCATGTACAGAAGCGCCAGTGATACTACCATCACGACCACTGCCAGTGCGAATAATTTGCCGCCGTCGTTTTGCACCGAGATGCCCAATATAGTGAGGTGAAAAAAAATAGCGCCGGCGATCACGCCCGCGCTTAGCAGCGCGCCGAATACAACGGTGCGGGGTATCAGCAGCAGCGCGGCGGCAATGAGTTCCAACACGCCGATGCCGATACGGCCCCAGGGCTCCATGCCTACGGCGGTAAAGATATACACGCTTTCAGGCGCTGCGGAGAATTTGAAGAACAGGGTTTGCAGCAGAATGATTGCCGCTACCAGGCGCAATACCAGGTCGAGGTTTTTTTGATTGAACATGGTTGGTGTGGGTTTTTGGGGGGTGAAGATAAGGAATTTACCTATTGGCGGACAGGGATGTTTTTGATGACTACCTGGAATTGGCCTTTGCCGTCTACACCAAAGTGCATGTCCAGCATGGCTATAGATGAAACACTTTGGTTTACCTCAGCGAATCGGATATTTGCAGACATTGGGATATCCGAAACCAGCGTTTTTTTTGCCCAGTAACGGGTGACCATATGATCTGCTAGGGCTACCTCCACAGCAGGGAATTCATGGCTATTGCCTGCATCAATAATTCTTGTGCCGGCTATATGCAAATATAGTTCTTCATTTTTGTTGACGCCAATAATATTTAATTTACACTCAACATCCCTCCCGGTTTGTTTGCATCCCAATACTTCGAAAGTAATATTCTCATATTTGCTTTTAAGTCCTGCGCCTTGAAAATCTTGAGGATTAGTAGTTGATCCATTTGTATTATTATTGTTGTTTATGAATACTACAGGAGTTGTCGCTTGATCCTGCATCATTTCCCTTACTGTGGGAGTTTTAACAAGCGTTCCATCCTCCGCGCCAATGAGATCTTTTTTTCCATTGTTTTTGGTCGCTTCAATAATCAAATGTATCTCCTCGCCTCTATCCTCGATTGTTCCAAAAACAATGACATCAGTACCTTTAAGCGCTTTGGATGATTTATTAAGCAATCCCTCTATAATAGCGCCGCCTGCTCTGATAATATCTTCATTTTTTTCTTGATTAGTTTCATGCTTTTCTTTAGACGCAGCATCTACTGTTTTTATGCCGGCATCCTGATAATCAAATTGGGTGGGAGTATTATTTTGCTGTTTTGATAATTCCTTTCTGACTTCATCCCTTTGCACAATGTCAAAAGTCGGCAAGTTTTTAACTAATTTATTTGATAGTAGGTCGGCCATGTATTTCCCAATACGGGTATTTCCCTGACCTTGAAAGGTGAAATCTGCTACGGCTACTCTCTTGGCTTTTTTAAAGTTGAGTTGCGTAACCAGTGATTTAGCCATCCTGTTCATTTCTTCATCAATACCAGATTGTGCTGAAGCAAAAAAATAATTAGGAATGATAAGAATCAGAATAAACAGGATGATAAGTGTGCGATTCATGATATTAAGGGTTTTAAGATTTAACATGAATATTTTTTATTTGAGCCATAAAAGAAAATGCAGCATAAGATTTGCAATTGAGGTTAAATGATAGAAATGACTGCGTTGAATTAGAAACTCCTCTAAAGCGGATCAGTGCATTTACGGGTGTATTTGATCTTAGCGGTTGGTTCATTTGTACACTGCTCTGTTTTCCGTTATATATCAACTCTGATGCATAGTAGCTATTTCCAGCAGCGTCAACTAACCTGGTGTTATCGGTTATCAATGCTAAATTATCATCCTTGTTAATACTGGTTATTTGTAACTCGCAATCAACATTACTACCACTTCGCCTACAACTTGTTAATACGATTTGTAAATGTTGATATGAATAAGGTGCGGGGTTCTGATGTGATTCAGGATTATCGGTTTTATCTTCTTGCAATAAATTGTCATCACCCAAAAACGCATCTATAGCAGGCGTTCGGGTAATATCTCCCTTGACAGTGATTTCATTTACTTGATTTTCAAGGACTATCACCTTGACATAAGCTTTAATGTAGTTCCCTGTTGGGATTAATTTTCCGTATGCTACGGCTGTAATACCTTCCAGCCTGCCTAGTTTTTGGATCGAATTGGGGTCGATCATACCTTTGTCGCCTAGTCCGGCTTCATTTATGAGACGACGTAGCTGGGTGCGGTCGATAACCTTGAATCGGGTCGCTTTATTCACAAGGGTATAGCTGAATTCTTCTGCGAGATATTTGCCCAAATTGGAAGGCTGGTCGTTCATGTCTACAAAATCAGCTACTGCAATATTCTGGCCTACCATCTTGTTTTCAACCTGTTTGGTCAAAGACTCTGCAAGGTTATTCAGTTCCCTGTCTGTAAGACTGGTTTGGCAATTAACCGTATAAGCGCACGGTAAAAAAAGGAAAACCAGCAGTATTGCTTTGTTTGCTATCTGCATTGATGAATATTTATCGTATTGAGTTCTTTATGAGAAGCCAAGTGTTCTTCGAGGCTCGTAAAGGCAGACGATTCTGAAGTGCCGGCGCCACTGGCCTTGAGTGAATATTTATCTAGATGACCAGATTTTAGATTCAGAATATGAATTGTGATATTTCCATGTGCTGTAATAATGGGGATATCCTCTAATTCATTTTTTTCGTAATCGATTTCCTCGACAATTTGGCAGATACAATGCAGATTCTCAGGGATACCAATGTTTTTAAGTTCAACTACGTCAATATTTTCAAGTGAACGTCCAAATTCATGGCTGAATGCCTGCCGGAAATAAGTATTTGAAATACTGATTCCCTCATTCTTAAATAATGTTACTACCCGTCTGTTAAAATTTGAAAGCTGTTCGTTTTGCGATTTTAAGATAGCAGTTTGGACAGGTTGGGCGATATCAATATAATCTTTAGCCGATAACGCGAGCAGACTCGGCTCAGTTAACATTCTTTGAGGACTTTTAGTGCCGTTGTCTGATACTGGCGTATGGGGTTGATTTTCTTCTTTTTGAGATGAGGTATCTTGCTTTTCAATTTGACTGATATTATTGTTATTAACCTGCTGATAAATAACTAGTTTTTTGATACTTATAGTAATACTAATCAGTGTAATAGCCAGCAATATGATTTTTAAAAAGGATATTTTGAATGCATTTTTTTGCTTCTCCGCTTCATTATTATTGTGAATATTATAAACGTCGCCAACATGTACATTATTTCCAGCAGAAATTTCCGAATGGTCAATCTTGTTTTTATCATTTCCTTCTGCATTCATAACTTGCTGCAGTTGTCAGTTTTTCGAATTGACATTATCCCCCAAATGAAAATCCCCCCCCACCGAAATATTACTGCCGCTGATTACATTTTTGCTGTTTTCAATAATAGTAGTCGCGCCGCCCTGGCTTTTTCGGGCAGATTCGACCAGCGCTTCCAGTTCTTGTTGGAGAGCGGGTTTGTCCTTGAGCGCATTTTTCAACTCATTGGCGGCGGCTCCACGGGCCTCCGAATCATCGGGGTTGTTTTTCAGGGTGTCGTATTCTTCTATAAACAGCGGTTTCGCCTTTTGCCATAATTCTCTGATCGTGCCGTTCGTAGCGTCTTTGAAGTCGTTTCCGATTTCCTTTACGGCGTCCATTTTGATGATGGGCAATATCAGCGCGATGACTTGTTTGGCGAGTTCTTTGATGTCCATGCCTGTGGTATTAAATTGTGTGATATCCAGTCTGTAGAGCAGTTCAAATATAAATGCTGCCATATTATCTGCCGCCAGTTCTTGCGAACCGGCGGCGTCGGAGGCCGATTTCCCGTCGAGCAGATCGGATATCCCTCGAATATTGAGAAATCTGACCGCGGGGTAATTCAGCATCGCAGAGCCGAATCCAGCAGCCTCCATCTCCAGTGCCAGGGTGTCGTTGTAATGTTGTTTGAGTAGCCGGAATATTTCCGAGTTACTGGAGCCGATTACTTTGTTGCCGGCAGCGATAGCGCCAAACCATACCCTAGCCCGATCTGCTCGCTGCGCCCGCCGACGCCATTGGTCGTCGCCGGCAGCCGATTGGGCTACGGCAATTAATTCTTTGCTGTAGTAACCCGAATCAGGACGGGCGGCGAATCCTTCGGGGGTTACTTTTCCGGATTCGTAGCCGTAATACTTGGTTCCAACAACGACGTCGCCTACTTGAACATCTTTTACCCCGCCTGCTATACCTGCCAGAATTACTACTGCCGGCTCGAATAACCTGACTACTCTGCCTGTGGCGTCTGCCAATACTTCGTTTTTTGATCCTGTCAGTTGCGTAACGACCTCGTAACGGTGGTATTTGCCTTCAAAACCTCCTGTCACATACCGGTTTCCCTCCTTGAGTTGCTCTCCGAGGTTATGGAGCCGCGCCAGGATTGCCGCGTGTTCAACCGGGACAGGAGAGATAATGGCCAGTTTTACATTATGCAAGACAAACACTTGGTTCAATTTTAAGCGCTAAATAAAAGTGATGTACCTTCTTTTCACCGATCCAGCCGGCTCCGTTCTATATTTGTCAAAAAGCCATTACCCCTCCGTCCCCAAATGCTTTTTCCCTGGCTGAACATGTTTGAGTATGCTCCAAACCGTCCGCTCGGAGATATTAAAGCGATGCGCCAGGGCGCTGACTGTCAGGGTTTTGTGCCCCTCCAGTTCCTCATTTAGTTTTCTGTATTCGTTGATCACCGCGTAGCGCTGGATGAGCGCCGGCGGTATGAGATCCTGATCTATTAAAAAAGTCAGCATTTGGTTTTCTGTTTTGCTCAGCCCATGTCGCTCGCAGTAGGATTCGAAGTTGTCGCGCAAGTGCGCTTCAAAGCGGTCAACCAGGAGTTTTCTCTGTGGTTTCATATGCGATACCTTTGGGCTATTCATAAGCTATATAACACGTATAGCTGGGCAACTAGTACAAATATAACTACCGGGGGATAATCATTCAATTACATTTTCACCCCCATTCCCCTTGCTTTTTTAATTCGAATTTTGATAATATTGCTTTCAGTCAAACTCGCCATAATCACGCCTTCAGGCACGGTGCAATGGTGCATTGATTCGTTTTTTTTGAATTAAATATTTGAAAATTAGTTTTTTAGATGTAAATTAGCTTTTGATGCCAATAGCGCCCGCTCTCTTCTTGGGCAAACGTGGGTAGTTCAGTTCAGCTATTGAAATTTCCCCGCATAAAATATATATATCTTATGAAAAACAGCAAATTTCTTGATACGCTTCGCACACTCAATAAAGACGAGTTATCGGCATTCGGCAAGCACCTCGCCAGGAACTACGGCAAAGAAAAAATTGCGCTAGACGTGTTTGACTATATAAAGGCGTTTTTTCCAGATTACTGCGACGACAAGAAGCTCGATATAGCTTATGCTTACAAAAAGATTTTTGGCGGCGATATCGCAAATGATCCCTACAACCGTAAAAAAATACTCAATGCGCTTTCCGATTTGAATGGCAGGCTGAAAGAATTTTTGCTCTGGCAAAAGTCGGGCGATGAATCGCTGGAAAGCCGGATTTTGTGGCTTTTAATTGCGAAAGAAAGAGGACTTAAACACGAAGAAGACAAGCAGTTCGAGTCAATCAGAGCCCATATTACGGCTTCCTCAATAAAAAGTACAGCCGATCTGCTTAAAGGTATCCTGGTCAATTACAGCTATTATTATACGCCAACGAATAGTAAGTTGAAGAACAGGCAGTTTGCATTGGCGCAATGTACAACTGATCTCGATAAATACTACGCGATCACTCGTTTGAAGTTGGCATGTGAAGTGGCTACACTCCAGAACTTAACAGATGCAACATTTCAACAAAACTGGCAGCTACACATTGATAGTATTATGAAATGGCCGGGCCTTGCCGAAGAGCCCTTGTTTCAAATATATACGGAAGCATTCAGATTTATTGTTGAGCAAAGCGAAGCTGCTTTTTATAAAACAGAAGACTTGCTGGAGCGCAATTTACAAATAATTGGGAAGGAAGAGTTACATGTCATACTCAGCTATCTCCACAATTTTACTGCTCGCCAAATCAGACAAAACAAGCCGGAATATGTGCCAATTATCCATCGATTGAATCGCCTCGCCCTGGAACAGGGGTACTTCCAGCGGCCAGGATTTATTTCGCCTACTCAGTTTACCAATGTTGTTACTATCGCCTGTGACCAGGGAGATTTGGACTGGGCAAACTTATTTATTACTCAATGCAGTCCTTATCTCAAAAAACAACAAATCGAGGATACTGTCAAACTTGCCAATTCCATAGTTTTATTTAAGAAAAAACAATATGATGAAGTCCTTAAGGAATTAGGCAATGTCGATTTTATTGATTTAGAACACGCAATACGATCAAAGTCGCTCGTTATCAGGTGTATGTATGAGTTGAAATGTGATAGCCCCCAATTTGACAGCTATTACCATGCTTTTGAAATTTTCTTGTACCGGAAGAAGAAGAAACGACCGGAGGCCGTGAATTCTTTGCTTAATTTCATTCGGTTGCTCAAACTCATTTATGAGGGAAATACACCTCGCGCTACGCTTGTTGAAAAGATTAACGCTACTAGTTCATTGTATTATCGCGACTGGCTGCTAGAGAAAGCAGCCGGTAATACAAGTCAATATGCCGCCCAAAGGCGTAAAAGGCTTTGAGCGGCACACTATGTAACATCAAAGCAGGATCAGATCGTCAAAAACAATGGATGCTGATTGCTCTTCGCCACAAATTGCAACAAGGTGAAAGGTATAGGTCCCTGCCTGCAAATTGGAATACAGTATTGACTTGTTACCGGTAATGGTTTCTGCGCTGGTATAATTGTCCTCCCGTCGGTAGTACCAGACTTTGAAACTGACGTCCTCCTCGTTGTGATTCCAGGTAATACTTACCCCGTTGTAGTTTTGCACATTAATAACCGCATTGATAGGCGTTTCGCAGGTACAATCAAGCCTCGGCGGCTTTGCGGCAGTAATTTGCACCGGTTTTACAACCGCTGCCAAAAGCAGTAACAGGCTTGCTAGCGCCATACGCCAGTTGATCATCTTTGTTCTCATCGTTGAATAATTAGGAATAAAAAAAAATGATGACAGGCTATCGGCAAGCACGACAGAAGGCAGCCTCTACCACCGTCGCATAGCAATGGCAGTGCAGCATTAGTTTTTCAAACTTGAAAAATTATCTTTCAGGCGGCTCTGGGCGAACTACACTTGTCAGGTGTCGGCAAATGCAGGAGTTATTGCCTTTACCGTACCGGGCTTGTTCATCAATTCTGACGTGACAAAGTTATTTCGATAAATACGAAATGAATTTAAATAATTGATTTATAGATTTTTATGTAAATTTATGTAAATTGACAATTGCGATCTGATCACTTGTTAATTGGCTTTGCATGTTGGATGAGTTGCTGAAGGGAATTCCAATAGCGTTTATAGAGGGTAGAATTGGCGCTTTTCTCAAATTCAATAACAGGGCAGTTCGCCCTTGATTCGCCGTAAATATAGTGTGAGATCATCATTTTTCCATTGACGGAATGGCCGTCAACAGCGAGGAAGTGATTATAGGGAATGTGTTTATAGGTATATATTTCAAATGCGCCGGCGAGTTTTTTTTCGATAAATCCATTTTGTATTTGAATAAGCTGTTGAATGACTTGTCGAATTGTTTCAATGCTTTTTGCTTCATGCGGTTGTACGCGTTTCCTGTCGTCAAAATATAGTCTGGCTTCGTTGCATTCCGGATCCAATAAATAGCATTTAAAATTGACGCCTTTTTCGAGTAATGCCTCGATTTTTGAGGCAAATTCCCATTCTCCTCTATTGATAAAATAAGACGCAAAAGTATGCAGGGTGACGCCAAACTCAATTACTTCAAACTGGGCTGTGGAAATAAAGGCGACTTTTTCTGAAATAGGCAATCTGCCGTTTTCGTGAAATGCATAACCGGGCTTGGCAATTATAGAGGGATCGCGAATATCAAGCGGCGGTATTGCTACCGGCGTCCATTCGCTTTTATCCAAAGGCGTAAACGCGTCGTTTTTCCATTCCATGCCAGCCTCCAGGCGCACCAGTTCCTGAATCCCCTGGCAAACCAGTTGAAGGGTGGCGGGCCTTACGTTCTTTCCATTCAACACGTTGCTCAAGGTAGGCTCGGATATTGTTTTCCCAAGGCGCCTTAATTTTTTTACCACGGTGCTTTGGTCGTAATAATGTTGTTTTTTTAGTAAATCGATTCCTGCTTTGATGATTGTTATTTCCATATATGGTTTCTCATTTCGCTTTCAATATCGGTTTTTTATCTGTTTCCGGCAAATTGAATTGCGCTCCTGTCGTCGATTAATTCCCCCTTTTCAGCTTGCCAATCCTGTCATTCAGTCATAAAATGCCGCCGTCGGCGCGCCGGGGCCTTTACAACGGCCTGCAATCTCATTATCTTTGCGCTATTGATTGAACAACCTATGACCCGACTGTTGCCTATTGCACTCTTGCTCTGCTTTGGTTTCCCTTTGGCAGCGCAAGAGCTTCCGTTCAAGTTTCCCAAGCCGATCAGAACGATCTGGGTCGGCGCAGGCTGGTCAAACTGGTCTTTTCGCGACGATGCCTACGCGCCCGGCGCCGTTTTTCGATCCGGCGTCGCTACGGTGCGTATCGGGCATATGCGCGAGCAGGGGCAATGGCTCAATTTTACGGAAGGTATGGTCGGCATCGGCAGATTACATACCATGCAGGAAGCAGCTTTCGATTCGCTTTTGCTACCTGTAAAAGGCCCTGTGATCCAGGTCGGATCTACCCACAAAGGCATGCAGATGAGAGACCTCAACGGTATGCGCTACAGATCGAGTATGACCCTGATCGAAACGCTGTATTACCCCCGGTATGTGCGACCCGGGCTCGCAGCCTCTTCTACGATCAGTTCGGAAATGGCTTTTGAGCCCACCCAAAGGCGCGGCGCTACGCTGTCGCTCCGCCTCAGTATACCGCTTTTGGGATGGATTACGCGCTGGCAAAAAGACGACGCTCAACCCGGCAAATACAAAAAGGTCAGGAAACTATCGGGTATGAAATCTTTGCAATCAGCTAATTTGTCGCTGCATGGCCAGTATTTTTTTAATCAAAGTCTCTCAGCCGGCTTCCAATGGCGATTGACTTCGCTGACCTACAAACGCGGCGATCTGCTGAAAATGAAGGAAGATGCCTGGTATGTGTATGTGGCAGGACATTATTAATGTGCTGATTTGCTAATTTGCTAATGTGCTAATGTGCTAATTTGCTAATTTGCTAATTTGCTAATGTGCTAATTCGACCGAAGGCTAACGAAGTGAGTCCCGATTGAAAATCGGGGGAGTC
>DAINSQ010000144.1:0-11689 GCA_036741235.1 Saprospiraceae bacterium
CACTTAGGTCAAGCTATTTTAGGCAAACACAAACTTACAACCTACAACCTACAACTTACAACTTACAACTTACAACTTACAACTTACAACCTACAACCTACAACTTACAACCTACAACTTACAACTTACAACCTACAACTTACAACCTACAACATAATATGAAAATCTCAAGTCAATACTTTTTGTTCATTGTTATTTTACTGCAAGGATGCCGGGATGCGCCGTCTTCAGGGGATTCCTCAACGCCGGGGCAAGCACAGGTGGCGCAAGATAGTACAAATGAAGTTTTCGTCGATTCTTTTACAGCCCGCATTGTGTTGGATCGCGACATTACCATAAAAAAATACTTTCCTTATCTCGATTCGCTGGTAGCGGCCTGGGATAGCTTATTGCCATATCAACTTACTGAACATCTGCTGGTGCGCGCCAATCCCTGGCTGATAGATACCCTGGCTGAAACCGACTACTACCGGTTGATGGCCAGGGGGCAATTTGTATACGACCAGCAAAAAATGGCGGTATTGCACAAAGGCGACACCCTGGGCATACCCGGCGAAGCCCTGGCCGCCGAATTGCAATCCCGCATTGACTCCACCTGGATCGACGTGAATATCCCCGAATTCAAGTTGCGCATCATGGAAGGCGACAGCGTATTGTATACTTTCCCGGTGCGCGTGGGGCGCGACCAGAAGCGCTACCTCGAAATGGCAGGCCGCGAAGTAGACCTGCGCACACCTGTTGGGAAGGGCCATATTGTGCGAATCGAACGTTTTCCATCGTGGATAGACCCTTGTAATTGCAAGCCCTACACCGAAACCCACCGCGACGACGGCCGGGTGACGCGCTGCCCGCAAATCCCCTGGCTGGAGCCCGAAATCGGCGGTCGCCGCCCCGGCTGCCTCATCCACCCCACTACCAACCCCAAAACACTGGGAAAGGCCTATTCCAACGGCTGCGTAGGCATGCGCGAGGCAGATGCCTGGGTGACCTACTACCATGCGCCGGCGGGTACGCGCGTACTATTTCGCTATGTGTTACAAGTTGTTGACGACAAAGGGGATACGATTAGGCTAAAGGATATTTATCAATTGTATAAAAAAAAGCGGGCTAAGTAACTGGAAGCTCGACTTTAAGGTCAAAAAAATCGTACCTTTGCCGCTTCAAAAGCAAAAACGACAGGAGATGTCAGTTGAAATCTTCGACACGGTAAAAGGTATCATTGCAGAAATTGAAGCCGCCCAACCCGCCACTGAAGAGGCGTTGGAGCAATTCCGCATTCGGTATGCGGGCGCCAAAAACATCATCAAACCCCTGTTTGGCGAGATCAAAAACGTGCCCAACGAACTGAAAAAAGAGTTCGGCCAGTTGCTCAATACCGCCAAAGAAGCTGCAGAAAGCAAATACGCCGCCCTCAAAGAACAACTCGAAGGCAGCAGTGAAGACGCCGGCGCGCAAGGCCTTGACCTGAGCGCCCCCGGCGAACCGCTCAGCCTGGGCAGCCGGCACCCCGTGGCGATTGTGATGAACCGCATCATCCGCATTTTCGAACGCATAGGCTTTGTGGTGGCTGATGAACGCGAAATCGAAGACGACTGGCACAACTTTACGGCCATGAATACCCCCGAAGACCACCCGGCCCGCGATATGCAGGATACGTTTTACCTGCAGGACAGCCTCTCGATGCTGCTCCGCACCCACACTTCGTCGGTGCAGGCACGGGTTATGACCTCGCAACAGCCCCCCATCCGCATCATTGCCCCGGGGAGGGTGTACCGCAACGAAACCGTGTCGGCGCGCTCGCACTGCCAGTTTCACCAGGTGGAAGGTTTGTATGTGGATGAAAACGTATCGTTTGCCGATATGAAACAAACACTGTTGTATTTCGCCCGCGAAATGTTCGGCCCACAAGTCAGTATCCGACTGCGGCCCTCGTATTTCCCCTTCACCGAACCCAGCGCTGAAATGGACGTTTACCTGGGCACAGCAACCGAAAAAGACTACCGCCTAACCAAAGGCACCGGCTGGCTCGAAATTATGGGCTGTGGCATGGTGGATCCCCAGGTGCTGGAAAACTGCGGCATTGATTCGCGTAAATATACGGGTTTTGCCTTCGGCATGGGCATCGAGCGCCAGGCACTGCGATTGTACGACATTGGCGACATCCGGCTTTTCTTCGAAAACGACGTGCGCTTCCTGCGGCAATTTGCGGCAGCTTATTAAACCGCCCGGTCGTTATCGATTAAGGTAATAGCTTTGAGGTCAAAAGCTTCGACGGCGCCGTCGTGCGCCACGAGCAACCTGCCGATATCATCAACCCCCTCGATTCGGCCCTCCAGCAGGCGACCATCGGCTGTGCGAAAAGTCGACAGCAGGCGGTAGCGGTACAAATGCGCGTAGTAATCCTCGCGCAGCGCTTCGAATTGGCCGGCGCGCAGGGCCAGATAACGCGCCTCCAGGCAGGCAAAAAGGGCGTCGCGCAACTCGTCGAGGTCGACCGGGCGGTTGCCGCGGGCCAGGCAAAGCGATGTGGCGCGGCTAAGCGAAGGCAAAAAAACCGACTGATTGACATTCAGGCCGATACCCACGACGCTGCTCTGCAAAAAAGCGCCGGCAACCGAGTTCTGAATCAAAATGCCGGCAGTTTTGCAGTTGTCGATATATACGTCGTTGGGCCACTTGACAGTCACCTGATTTTCGACGTACTTTGCAACGCAATCTCTGACCGCCAGCGCAACCGCCTCACTGAGGTAAAATTGCCGCTGGGCCGGCAAAAAAGAAGGGTACATGATAACGCTGAGCGTGATATTTTGGCCGGGGTCGCTTTCCCAACTGCTGCCAATTTGTCCTTTGCCCCGCGTCTGAAAGTCGGCAGATATGACAGTTCCCTCCATTGGCTTGCTTTTTGATAGCAAATCCAGGGCGTATTCGTTTGTAGAAACGAGGCTGGGAAAGTGCAAAAGAACCTTTCCGACAAAAAGTGTGTTTGAATGAGACAATGTTGATACTTTTATTTCCAAATGGAATTTTATCACAAAACTAACGAGACAGTTTGAATTCACAAGTTAAAGTAAGACCGCTGAAGCCCAATGTGGAAGCGCTCAACGATTTGATCATCGATAGCATACAGGACATCAAGGGCAAGCGGATTGTCAAATTGGACCTTCGACACCTGGAAGACGCCCCCGCTGATTTTTTCGTCATTTGCGAAGGCGACTCCAATACGCAGGTAAAAGCAATCTCCGATAATATTTGCAAACGCGTAAAAGAAGAAATGCGCCTGTCGCCCGTTCACGTAGAAGGAGAACGCCATGCGCGCTGGATTTGCGTCGATTTTTTTTCGACGGTGGTCCACGTCTTTTATCGCGAAACGCGCACTTTTTACGAATTGGAAGATTTGTGGAGCGACGCCATATTCACGGAATACGAAACTTTATAGGCTTTTGCCTGCACTTCGTCGACAATCGCTCAACGAAATCGACGCCGCAGTGTTAATACGCATGACTAGCATTTGAGTTGTAAAAGAGAATTGGATGGAAAACAACAATAATAACGGCAATCGCGATCCCAAACCCGGCAGACCGGGGCTGGGATCTTACTGGATTTACGGCGTGATTGCGATTTTGCTGCTTGCCCTGAATTTCTACAGTATGTCTAAAGGCAGTAAGGAGCCTATCTCCCTCAACCGCCTTCAGGAAATGCTCGTAGACCAGGCCGTGGAAAGGCTGGTGGTGATCAACGAACGCTCCGCCCGCATCTATATCAAGCAGGAAAAACTCAGCGACCCCAAGTATAGCGACGCTTCCCAAAGCAACCTCGGCGGCAATCGCTACCACTACTGGATGGAGATCGGCTCTCCTACCTCGTTTGACGCTTTTTTGAAAGATGTTCAGGATGAGCAGAATATTCCGGTTAAAGATCGCATCTATGCCAAATACGATACGGAGCGCGACTGGCTCTATCTTATCGTGAGCTGGATTCTGCCTATTCTCATCGTGGTAGCTTTATGGGTCTTTATCATGCGGCGCGTAGGCGGCGCAGGCGGGGGCCCTGGCGCTCAGATCTTCAACATTGGCAAGTCGAAAGCCACACTGTTTGACCAAAACAGCAAGGTAAATATCACTTTCCAGGATGTGGCCGGCCTCGATGAAGCCAAGGAAGAGGTAATGGAAGTAGTGGATTTTCTGAAAAATCCGAAAAAATACACTGCATTGGGCGGCAAAATTCCCAAAGGCGTGCTGCTGGTAGGCCCTCCGGGCACCGGTAAAACGCTGCTGGCCAAGGCCGTTGCAGGCGAAGCCGGAGTGCCGTTTTTCTCTATCTCGGGCTCCGATTTTGTGGAGATGTTTGTGGGCGTGGGCGCTTCCCGCGTGCGCGATCTATTCCGCCAGGCCCGCGAAAAAGCGCCATGTATCGTATTTATCGACGAAATCGACCCCATTGGCCGCGCTAGAGGCCGAAACAGCATACAGGGCGGCAACGACGAACGCGAAAACACCCTCAACCAGTTGCTGGTAGAGATGGACGGTTTTAGCACCGACAAGGGCGTTATCCTGATGGCCGCCACCAACCGCCCCGACGTGCTCGACACCGCCCTGCTGCGCCCGGGCCGCTTCGACCGCCAAATCGGCATCGACCGCCCCGACCTCAAAGGCCGCGAAGCCATCTTTAACGTCCACCTCAAGAATATTAAAAAAGCCGACGAAGTCACTGCCGCCGCCCTGTCGGAAATGACGCCCGGCTTTGCCGGCGCCGAAATCGCCAACGTTTGCAACGAAGCTGCCCTGATTGCCGCCCGCCGCAACAAAAAAACGGTGGATATGGACGATTTTAACTCGGCGCTCGACCGCGTGATCGGCGGACTGGAAAAGAAAAATCGCCTCATCTCTCCCGATGAGAAACGCATTATCGCCTACCACGAGGCAGGCCACGCTATCTGCGGATGGTATCTCGAACACGCTTCGCCCCTGGTGAAGGTGACGATCGTTCCCCGCGGCATCGGCACTTTGGGTTATGCCCAATACCTGCCAAAGGAGGAATACATCACCCGCACCGAGCAATTGCTCGACCGCATGTGTATGACTTTCGGCGGCCGCGCGGCAGAGTCGATTATTTTTGACAAAATTTCAACCGGCGCGCAAAGCGACCTCGACCAGGTTACGCGAATGGCCTACAGCATGGTGATGATTTTTGGCATGAATGAAAAGGTAGGCCAGGTGTCTTTCTACGGCATTCAGCAAGATCAGTTCCACAAGCCCTACTCTGAAGAGACGGCTTCGATGATCGACGACGAAGTGCGCAACATGGTGGAAGCTCAATACGAGCGCGCGAAGGAATTACTGCGCAAATACCGCAACGAACTCGAAATTCTTGCCAATACGCTGCTGGAAAAAGAGGTGCTCCACAAGTCGGATATCGAACGATTGATAGGCCCTCGCCCCTTCACGGAACCGCTTGCACATGCCATCGAAACGGCCCATTCGGCAGAAAATGATAATGGCATGCAAAAAAGTGAGCTCGAAGAGCAACCTGAAGTGCCAAAACAAGTTTAATAGTTATAATACTATTCCACACTTCCGAGGAGGTCAACGTTAAGGGAAACGCTGACCTCTTTTTTTTTGTATGACTCGCCCCTGGCACAATGCCCTTAAGTTGAGGCCGGAAGGAGCAAATTGTGCCTCCTTTTACCTGCACTCCCACATGTAATCTGACAGCGGGTAATTTTTCCGAATATACGCATAATGCCACCATTCTGTCGACGTGGCCTTGAAACCGTGTT
Organism: Saprospiraceae bacterium; assembly: GCA_036741235.1. Taxonomy (GTDB): domain Bacteria; phylum Bacteroidota; class Bacteroidia; order Chitinophagales; family Saprospiraceae; genus JABWBR01. Next base: position 5,777 of record DAINSQ010000144.1, read on the forward strand.
TTTCCATGGTTGCTTTGAGCAGCTTTCTTCTGTCCAATACGGCTTTGGGCAGATTGGTATAAGCGTGGTAAGCTTTTTTTCCAAAAAAATCAAAAGGCGTACCCATGTCGAATTCGACGCCGTCAAGATAGACAAGGGTGAGGTCAACGGCGGCGCCGCGGTTGTGCATGGAGCCCTTGCGCGGGTCGGCCACGTAGCGGCGGTCGGGCATTTTTTCCCAGAGTTTCCACTGGATGGGCAGCGGGCGGTAGCAGTCAAACATTTTCAGCCGGTAGCCCATGGCCTGCAATTCGCGATGCGCGGCGATCAAGGCCCTGGCGACCTCGGGGCGCAACAGGCAGCGCGGGCAATCGTAAAGTTGGGTTTCCACAAAATTATCGGCAGTGGCGTATTTAAGGTCGAGCATAATAGCCGTATCAGCCAGGGCGATATCGGTCCACCGGGTTGTGTCATAATCGGGCGCCTGCGGGCGGGGCGCCGGCAGGGGCAGGCTATCCACAACCGGAGGCCGAGGGGCAGGCTGATCGACAGGCGGTTGGGCCCGGCTCAATAACGCCGTCAACAGCGCAATCGATATCCATCGCATGATCGTAAAATTAAGCATACGGCAAGATAGGGCGCTTTTCCGAATTTAGTTACTTTTGCGCAAGCCCATAATTTCACGCGAAGTGAGTCGATTTGATCGTTGGTTATTGCTTGCCTTTATCGTTGTGTTGCCGCCCGCACTGCTGATCAACCTCGGGTTGCTGGCGTTTATCGACGACGAATCCATACGCTCGCTGGTAGCGTTGGAGATGAAGCTGTCGGGCAACTACATCACGCCCACGCTCAACGGCGCGTTTTACTACAACAAACCGCCCCTCTACAACTGGATCCTGCTGACGGCTTTTGAACTCAGCGGCCGCGTCAACGAATTGGCCGCCCGTATCCCCACGGTGTTGTGCTTGTTGGGCTACGCCGCCACACTGACGTATTACTTCCGCAAACACTACGATACCCGTACCGCCCTGCTCAACGCCGTCGTACTGATCACTTGCGGTCGAATTTTGTTCTGGGATTCATTACTGGGGCTCATCGATATTTGTTTTTCGTGGGTGATGTTTACCATGTTTATGGTCATCTTCCACCAATTTCGCAAAGGGAAATTCTACCAGCTTTTTTTTCTGTCGTATTTGCTTTGCGCCATCGGCTTTCTCATGAAAGGATTGCCGGCTATGGTATTTCAGGTAACGACTTTGTTTGTATACTTTGCTTACTGGCGGCGTTTGCGGCGTTTTTTCTCAACGGCGCACGTGGCGGGCGGGCTCACTTTTTTATTTATCGTAGGGGCCTACTACCTGGCTTATCACCAATACAATTCGCTGGAGCACGTCTTTTCCACCCTCTTCGATGAATCTTCGAAGCGCACAGTTACGCACAACGGCTGGACGGAGACGGTCGTACACCTCTTTACTTTTCCTTTTGAAATGGTATACCACTTCCTGCCCTGGTCGCTGCTGGTGCTATATCTTTTCAAAAAAGGCGTTTACGCCGAAATCAAACAAGATCCCTTTATCACGTTCAATGTCATTGTTTTTTTGAGCAATATCATCGTATACTGGACCTCGCCGGCGGTATATCCGCGGTATTTGCTCATGCTGGCGCCGATGATATTTTCGGTATTCATCTATCTCCACGGATTGCGCAAGCAGCAGAACGCCTGGCAATTCCGCGTATTGGATCCCTTTTTCGGGGTAGTCTGCACGCTTATTGCCGTCGCCTGGCTGGCGCCGCTTTTCATGGAGAATCTTAATGGTCTTGTGGAATATATCGCCTTAAAAACGGCTTTTATGGTAGCGAGCCTGGGCGGAATTGCATATTGCTATTGGAGGCAGCCCGATCGCCGTTTGCTCTTGCTCGGCTTGTTTTTGTTGGTCTTTCGCATCGGCTTCAACTGGTTTGTATTGCCCGACCGCAACGCCAATGATTTCGGTGATTTATGCCGCGACACATCCATCGAGGCAGGCCGTGAATTTGCCGGCAAACCCCTGCTGGTATATGGCGATACGGAAATGCAAATCACCAACTCGTTTTACATCACCAACGCCTACGGCGCCATTGTGCGTTACCATGAAGACCCCGTCTCTCCCGGCGCTTACTACATTATCGATCCCAAGCGCTACCCCGATCTGGATTATCGCAAAGTGGCCGAGTTTAAAGTGCGGCACGGCCAACTTACCTACGACATAGGCGTTATTAATAGCGCAAACTGACATTTATGGCTCCCAAACTATCGGTGGTAGTCACCGTCTACAACGAAAAGCCCAATATACGGCCTTTGATAACCCGCATCAGCGAAGCGCTGGAAGGCATTGATTACGAAATGGTATACGTTGACGACGGGTCAACTGACGGCACGGTACAGGAATTGCGCAGCATATCGCATGACAGGCTGGTCATTGTCGAGTTGCGCAAAAACTACGGCCAGAGTTTGGCCCTGATGGCCGGCATCGACAATGCCCGCGGCGAATTTATTGCCACTATGGACGGCGACCTTCAGAACGACCCTGCCGATATCCCCGCCATGATGGCCCTGGCCGAAAAAGAGGATTGGGATATGGTTGCCGGCGAGCGGGTCAACCGGCAGGACGGCATGTTCCTGCGCAAAATACCCAGCCGGATTGCCAACTATATCATTAGAAATACATCGGGGGTTCACCTGCGCGACTACGGCTGCGCGCTCAAAGTCATCAGAACGGAAATCGCCAAAGATTTAGGCTTATACGGCGAACTACACCGGTTCATCCCGGTATTAGCCCACCTCGAAGGCGCGCGCATCACACAAGTGCCCGTGCGCCACCACGCGCGGCAATTCGGCCAGTCGAAATACGGGCTGAGCCGCACCTTCAAAGTCATGAGCGACTTGCTGCTCATGTTGTTCTTCAAGCGTTACCTGCAAAAGCCCATGCACTTGTTTGGCAACACGGGGCTCGTATTGTTCGGCATAGGCGCTTTGATCAACATCTATCTTGGCATCTTAAAAATGCTCGGCCACGACATTTGGGGCAAACCGCTGATGATCCTGGGTTTAATGCTGGTTATAGCCGGCGTGCAGTTGATTACCGTCGGTATCGTAATTGAAATCCAGATGCGCACCTATTTTGAGTCGCAGCAAAAGCGGCCGTATAAGGTGCGGAGGAAAGATTAGCGGGCGTTGCCTACGCTCCCTCCAATTGATAAATAGCGCGCAGATTCCGGCCCAGGCCGTTGTAATCGAGGCCGTAACCCACCACGAAGTGATTGGGGATTTCGAAGCCCAGGTAATCGATATGCACGGGGTGAACCAGGGCGTCAGGTTTAAAAAGCAGGGCTGCCACGGCTATTGAAGCCGGCTGCAAGAGGCGCAAAGCGGGCAGAAAATGGGCCATGGTGTGGCCGGAGTCGATAATATCCTCAACGAGAATAACGTGGCGATTTTCTACGGGAGTTTCCAGCCCGATCATTTGCGTAATTTCGCCGGTAGACTGGGTGCCTTTGTAAGAAGACAGCTTGATAAAAGACATCTCGCAGTCGATAGAACAGGCCCTGACGAGGTCGGCGGCGAAAATAAAAGCGCCGTTGAGAACGCCCAGCAGCAGGGGTCGGCGCCCGGCGTAATCGCGGCTGATGGCGTCGCCCAGTTCCTGTACCCTGTTCAACAAGGCGGCCTCTTCAATCATTAGCCTGAATTGCAGGTCGTGGATTTGTATTGATGGCGGCATAAGTACTTAATCGAGTCCGTATTTGTCGAGCAAATAAACAAGGGCGGTCATAGCGGCTGCGCCGAGTTCGAGCTCGCGTTTGTTTACACTGTCAAAATTGTCGATGGGGGCGTGGTGGTAGTCGAAATAGCGCTGGGAATCGGGTTCAAAACCAATGAGTAGACCTTTCTGCGATTTGAGACCGCCGATATCGGCGCCCGAGCCGCCTTTAGACAGGCGCAGCCCATAGGGTTCGAGCAGGGTCATCCATTGTGCGAGTTGCTTGAATTTGGCTTCAAAAACGGCAGCATCGGCTTCGCAGGTGAACCCCCTGGGCGTGAATCCGCCCCGGTCGGATTCAATTGCTGCCATGTGATATTCGCCGGCCTTGTTGGATTCGCTGATATAAGTACGTCCGCCTCGCAGCCCATTTTCTTCATTCATAAACAATACGCAGCGCAAGGTGCGCTTGGGCCGGTAGCCCATAGTTTTGAGCAGCCTCAGCACCTCCATTGATTGCACGCAGCCGGCGCCGTCGTCGTGGGCGCCGCCGCTGACATCCCAGGAGTCGAGGTGGCCTCCTACCAGGATGATCTCATCGGGGTGTTCGCTGCCGCGCCATTCGGCAATGACGTTGTGCGAAAGCGCTTCGCCCATATACATACAGGTTGAGCGCATGTATACGCGCACGGGGTCTTCTTTGAGTAAACCGCTCAACAGTTCGGCGTCATTGGTGCTGATGCCGAAGGCGGGGATGCGGGGCACGCCGTCGTCGTAGGCCAGGCTGCCGGTGTGGGGAATGTCGTCGAGTCGACTGGTCATTGAGCGAACGAGTACGCCCAGGGCGCCGTAGCGCGCGGCCCGGGTAGCGCCGTAGGCGCGCTGGTCTACCGCGCCGCCATAAGCGGCAAAAGTATTGAGGTGCGTAGGGTCGAAAGGCCGGTTGAAAAATACGATTTTGCCTTCGAGGCGCTGCCGGCCCAGTTTTTCGAGTTCGTCAAGGTGTTTCACCTCTACGACTTCTGCGGTGAACCCTGCCGGACCGGTTCCCACCGAGTTGCCCAGGGCAAGCGCGTGCAAGTCGATGCTTCCCACTTTGGGCGAGTTCACTATGCGCACCTGCTCGGCGTCGCCCCGTACCCAGTGCGGCACCATACAGGGTTGCAGCCACACGCTGTCAAAACCGATAGTGTCGAGTATCCATCGCGTATATTCAACCGAAGCAGCCGCCTGCGGCGAGCCGCTCAGCCTTCCGCCGATGCGGTTGGAGAGGTATTCCAGCCAATTGTAGCAACGGCCGTCGGTAAGCGCCCTATCGTAAATACGCCTGATGTAGAAGGCGTCATCGTCGGTAGTTATTGCTGCGGGCTCCTGGGCCTGGCTTGCTGCCGGCCATGCAAACCAGCAAAAAATGAATATCCAGTTTTTCATATCACAAAAAATCCGTGTATGGCGGTCAAATTTGGGGAATTGCCGCCAAATTTTTACCATTCTCCCTTTTTTTCCATTTGGCTATACGATATATCCTCCAGTTTTACACACCTCCGGTTAACTGATTATGGACAAATACGGCGGCCCCGGAAAACGCAATATCACCAGTATTACAATGGTTTCCCAGCGCTTTTCGCTGAGCTTTTGTTGAAAACCCATGCCCGCAACCAGGCATTTTTAAAATATTAAGCTATTATAAATTTAAAATTTAGAATATTATACCATTAAAAATGATAAAATAAAATTAAAAACCATACAAAAAGGGATTTATTAAACAATAATTCTTTTTTCTATTTTTTAAAAGCTACAGCTTCGTAGATTTTTTCAAACAAAAAAGGGCTTTTGATGGCATGTTTTAAAAAAGTTTGAAAAAAATTAATGATTTTGTAATTGTATTTTTTACAATAAGTGTTTATCTTTGCTTTCGGAATTGAAGATCGATAGCTTTCATTCGCTAGTGATAAAGATATAATTTGGTTTTATTTGGTTAGGGCTGAGGTAGTGCTTTACGCGCTGCCTCTTTTTTTTTATGCTGGATTTTTAGTTGATTTAAAAAAATAATCGTATCTATTTAGGTTGACCGTGTTATTCGCGAATTGCGAACCCGCACCCCTAACCCCCAAAGGGGAACCCCACCCACAACCTGGGTTTTCCCCATTGCGGGAAGACTCCCCTTCTGGGGCCGGGGGTGTGAGTAAGGGGA
>DAINSQ010000145.1:0-614 GCA_036741235.1 Saprospiraceae bacterium
CCAGATCAATAGAAAAGCGAATAAGAGAGCTAAGCGCGTCATTCCCAGTCTAATCTGTCACTGGCCCACGGCAATCAGGAAAAACGACCATGCTGAAGCGTATGTTTCCTGACTACCACTACGTATCGCTGGAGAATCCCGACTATTACATTTTGGCATTAAATGACCCTCGGCTTTTCCTGGAGCGATTCGACCGATACGCCATATTTGACGAAGCGCAGCGCGTACCGCACTTGTTTAACTACCTGCAAGGAAAAGTGGATAACGACCGGATCATGGGACAATACATCTTGTCGGGCTCACAAAATTACTTGTTGATGAACAGCATCACGCAAAGTCTGGCGGGCAGGGTAGCATTGTTCAGTCTTTTTCCTTTTTCAATGGCCGAGGTAGAAGCGGTAGATATGTTGTCCACAAGCCTGGAAGAAGCTGTATTCAAGGGTTTTTATCCCCCGTTGTACGACCGGCCGCTTAATCCGCCTGATTTTTTTGCCAACTATATTGAGACGTATGTGCAGCGCGATATCAGGCAATTGCAGGCCGTCCAGAATTTGGTAGTATTTCGCACTTTTGTACAGCTCTGTGCAGGGAGAATAGGCCAGCCGCTCAATTAC
>DAINSQ010000145.1:624-11679 GCA_036741235.1 Saprospiraceae bacterium
GGAAGCGAGCCATATTATTTTTACGCTACCGCCTTATTTCAAAAACTTTCGCAAGCGACTAACCAAAGCACACAAGCTGTATTTTTACGATGTAGGGTTAGCGGCCTATCTTTTAGGAATCAGACAGGCCTCTGATCTGCAAGCTCATTTTGCTCGCGGCAATTTATTTGAAAATATGGTGGTGGCTGAACTACGCAAGCAATCTCATCACAACGGCCTGTTAATCGACTTTTACTACTGGCATGAAAGCAACGGCCATGAAGTGGATTTGATGTGGGAAAGAAACAATGGACTGCATATTGCAGAAGTTAAGTCGGGAACTACGCTATATCGCTCTTTTTTCGATAATCTGTCCTATTTGAAAAAGATTACCAGGCATGAGCCCCAAAATGCCTATCTGATTTATGGCGGAACAGATAGTTTTTCACAAACTGAAGCGGAGGTACTCAGTTGGCGCGATGTGGGGAGATTGTTGTATGACTGATACCAGGATAAATTGTTTTATTAACTAGTTTGGAGGCTCTCTCTTAACTGTTTTAACTATTCTAAAGCCTACTGCTTCATTACTTTCTTCGATTAAAAGGCTAACCAACTCTTCTAGTGTCAAAAGCCGTTGTTTAGGTGGAATAACAATTTCGTCCTTGCTATCCTGAAAACTTCCGCCCATAAGTCGAATATCCCCTAATCGCATATCCTTCAGCGTGTACTTCCCCTGTGCCATCTCCTCACCCCCCACCAGCACCACATACGGCGCCTTCCGCTTATTGGCGTACTCCATCTGCTTGGCCAGCTTGACCGGTTTGGGGTACAGGTCGGCGTTGATGCCGGCGGCGCGTAGCCGGCTGAGCGCCTGGAAGGCGTAGCGGTGCGTAGCCTCGTCGAAAGCCACGAACAGGACTTGCAGTCCGGCGGCGGCGTCATCGGGGAAAAGTCCCAGTTCGAGCATCACATCGTAGATGCGCTCAGCGCCGAAAGAGACGCCCACGCCGGAGACGCCCTTGAGGCCGAACACGCCGGTGAGGTTATCGTAGCGCCCCCCACCGCCGATGCTGCCAATCTGGGCGCCTTTGGCGGCCACTTCAAAGATGCAGCCGGTGTAATAGCTGAGTCCGCGGGCCAGCGTCACATCGAAGCGCACCTCATTGTGGACCGGGGCCAGGCTGAGGTAGTCGAACACCGTTTCGAGTTCTTCCACGCCTTTGACGCCGGTTTCGCTGGCGGCCAGACGGGATTTCAGGGCATCGAGGGTGGTGATCCGGAGGATATCTTCGATTGCAGCCACGGCCTCCGTGCTGATTCCCCGTTCCAGCATCTCGTTGCGCACGCCTTCGATGCCGATTTTATCGAGTTTGTCGATGGCCACGGTCATCTCCACAAAGCGGTCGGCGATGCCGGCCACCTCGGCGATGCCGGAGAGGACTTTGCGGTTGTTGAGCTTGATGACTACGGGCAGTCCCAGCTTGTGGAACACACTATCGTAAATCTGCACCAGTTCTGCTTCGTAGTAGAGGCTATCGCTGCCTACTACGTCCACGTCGCACTGGTAGAATTCCTGGTAGCGGCCTTTCTGGGGCCTGTCAGCGCGCCACACTGGTTGAATCTGATATCGTTTGAATGGGAAGGTAATTTCGTGCTGGTACATCACCACAAAGCGGGCAAAGGGCACCGTGAGGTCGTAGCGCAGTCCCCGTTTGGCGATACTGGGCGCCAGGCGGTAGGAATCGCGGGCGGCGAGGGCCGCTTCGTCGGCCTTTTCGAGGAAGTCGCCGTTGTTGAGGACTTTGAACAACAGCTTGTCGCCCTCGTCGCCGTATTTACCGGTGAGGGTCGACAGGTTTTCCATGGCGGGCGTTTCAATGGGTTGATAGCCGAAGGCGACAAAGACCTTGCGGATGGTGTCGAAGATATAGTTGCGCCGGTTGACCTGCTCCGGCGTGAAATCGCGTGTGCCCTTGGGTATGCTGGGTGGCATGGCTTGTTTTTTTTATTGGAAGGGCAAAGTTCAGAAGTTATGGGGAATTTTTGCTTGTTTTTATTTGACAATAAATTTGCGTATTCGCATATTAATATGCATTTTTGCTGTAAATAATTAAAATATGAGCTTCGCGGAACGATTAAAAACACTGCGCAAAAGAAAAGGGCTTTCCCAAACAGAATTGGCGGAACTCATTGATGTGCATTACACGCAAATTTCCCGCTATGAGCGAAACGAAACAATGCCCAATGCGCAAGTAGTGGTCAATATCGCTAGAGCGCTTGAATCAACAGTAGACTACCTGGTAAGCGGCCCTGCTACTGTTTCCAGTACTGCAAATACGCTCGTAATTCAAATCAATCACCCCAAAGCATTGCAATTGCTATCGATTCTGGAAGAACTCGACCTGATCAATATTTTAAAAAAAAATATACCCCCGGGCCAAAAACTATCCGACAAATACGCGGGTAGGCTCCCCGCTGATGTGGGCGAGCAATTATTGCAGCACGTAAACCAAAGCAGGGAGGAATGGGAACGGCCTATATAATTGACAGTAATGCGGTTATTGACTACTTGATGGGGAAGTTACCAGTTAGCGGCATGTCATTTCTTAACGACGTGGTTGACCAAATTCCCTTTGTGTCAGTTATTACTAAAATTGAAGTTTTAGGATTTTCTGTTTCTTCAGCATCGCACAGGTTACTTGCTGGTTTTTTCGACGATGCAATTGTTTTTGGCTTGTCAGAAGAAGTAACCGAAAAAACAATTGAACTCCGCAAGCATCATAAAATAAAGCTGCCAGACGCCATCATTGCAGCTACTGCTTTAGTTAACCACTGTACGCTTATTACCCGTAACACCACAGACTTTAAAGCAATTCACGAGCTACCGGTCATAGACCCGCATAACATCTAAACACTGATTTTATTCCTCACCTCATCTCCCCCCGGCGTTTCGTTGCCGTATTGACTTTCTAAGAAAAAATCCAGACCTTCAAATGTTGAATCTTTGGGTAGATCATGCTAACTTACCATAATAAAACGAGGAGTATGGTAAAAAAGACCATAGAAGGGATTCCATTAATCGTGAAGGAGACCATCAAACCAGTTGATGGAGATGCCAGGGTAATCCTCTTTGGATCAAGAGCAAGAGGTGATTTTCATTCAGATTCAGATTGGGACTTTCTGATCCTGACCAGGAAAAAAGTATCCCGGCAGTTGCAAGATGAGATTCGGGAGTTGTTATATCGTATTGAACTGAATACGGAACAGGTCATAACCTCCGTCATTGAGAATGAAGAAGTATGGCTAAAGTACCGGGAATCAGAATTTTTCAAAAACGTTACCCGTGATGGTATTGAAATTATTTCATAAACGGCACGAGGTGGAACCTCGCGCCAGCGGAGAATTTTTTGATGTTTTTTTACATACAGAAAACGCCATACAATAGCAACTGCCCGCAGGTGAAAATGCTTACCCCTCAGCCCGCAAAAAAGCCCTCGCCTTTTCATCCTGCTCGGCCTTTGATATGCCGTACTTTTGGGCCACCGTCCTCCAATTTTTTACGCTACTTTTGACTTGCGCGATGATGGATGCCGCTTTTTCGGCGCTTAACCGGAAATAGGCGCGTACTTCCATGGCGAGGTCGAGGTCCAGCGTATTATCGCTTTCCGAAATATTCAGGCTGAGGCCGGTACCGGTTTCTATAGGATTGATATCAAAAGCCGGCGATAATACCCATCCGCCGGGGGTGAGCAGAAAGCCGTGGTTGCGCAGGTGATCGTCTACATTCGATACGCAGATATAAAAGACGATACGGCGCCATAGTTCTTCCAGGTCGGCTGTCACGTTTGCGCCGTTATTCGCGATAAATTCAACCAATTCCAGGTAACTGGCGCCGTCTTTGTAGCTGTGGCCGTCGGTGTAGCCCAACATGGTCATGGCGGAAGCGAAATGCAGGCGCTCTCCCTTTGTCGTGCGGTCGAATCTTTTGCTGAGAAAAGTATGGCGCTTGCTGGAGAATTTTTTGGCCTGCGATTCCGCCATATTGATACCTGATGATTTGGCCAGTTCACAGGTTACCATTTCCCAGCCGCCCACATTCATTTGGTCGCTGCCGCTGGGAAACTTGGCGATCCAGAGGTGATTGTGATTATCCATCACGCTCGCTTTAGGGCGCGCGCCGCCCAATGACGATCCGGGCGCTATTAACTTGTTTAGCCAGTCCAGATATTGCGGATGTTCCGGGGCATTATCCGCTTCAAGTTTAAGGCTGATTTCCTCCAGTTCGCGTATGGAAGTCCAGGGGGGCGCCGCCATCTTTTTATTGGCGTTTAAAAATGGCCCGTTGATATCCATTTTGAATCGCAGCGCGCCGATCCTGTGTTCATCATAAACGCCCAGCAGATAGTCTGATTCAAATAATGTTTGTTCCGGCCTTTGCTCCGCCTTGGCCAGTGCTGCCTCCCGCCGGCGCATCAACACCCGTCCCCAGCGATCCGGAGAAGAATCGAGGAACAGTCCGAAATTGTACTTTTCGCTATCGTTGAGGTAATGCAATCCCGAAAAAAGCTGCAAATCGGGGTCGAGTACCTGGGCGTATTCCGATTGCAGCCAGGCGTGGTCGTATTCAAATGAGAAGAGATCTTTTCCTCGAAGGAGTTCAGAACGCAAAGTACCCATGGCTGTAGGTGTTTTCATACCCGGCCAGTCTGCGTATACGCTTATTTCTCGTCTGGTTGTCTTTTCCATTATGGTTGGTTTTTTCGCTTCGGCGCCCGTTCTTTGGTAATCAACTGCGCGTCCTGCAATTTCCGGCCCAGCACGTCGTCTTTGGCCACGAGCAGGAGGTCTTGTTCCAGTCCTAATACGGCCAGCACTTGCAAATAAGCGCTGATACTCGAACTGCCGACGCCTTTTTCAATAGCTGTCAGGGTGGGCCGACTGATGCCAGCCCTTTCTGCTACTTGTGCGGTGCTGAGTTTTCTCCGCAACCGGGCCAGCTTTATGTTTTCGCCCAATTCGGACAATATTCTCAGGGTTTTGGGTAACAAAACCGGTTTGATTTTCGGCATAAGAGCATTTATTATTTACAATTATAGCAATTTTTGATAAAATTATTTTATATTATCATAAGATTATAGAAAAACACCTGAGAAGCTGTTTTAAACCTTATTCTTAGGCAAGCCACGTAACCAGGGAGGTTGGGGATGTGAAACAGTAGAGATGAGATTAATCGCGGCTCTACTATTTCACATCCCTCAGTCTACAAGAATATCAACGAATACGCTGGTTCAGAAAGCTCAAGTTTAATAGTTTTATACCTCGCGCCGCCAGATTTTGGGCATGACCTGAGCTCGGGCGCGACGGAAAAATCATGCACAACTTGTCCCGTACCGACAGGTCGGGATGATTTGACGGCGTGCGGTATAGAAGGGTTAGTACTTTTCATTTTATGAATCATTGATAGTTGAGGAATTACATATGTTTATTTTTATTATATTATTGAAGCTGACCTAGGCATGGACGCTGTGTTGCCTTACACTGGCAGTTAAGCGACGGTGACAGCAAGACGTGTGTGCCTAACATGGGGCAGCTCCGCATTTTTTTACAAAGTCAAGCCCGGGTAGCGCCGCAAAATGCCCAATCCCCTACTCCCCCCTTAGCGCCGCCGGGTTCTCCAAATACTGTTGTTCGCGTTCGGGGGTGTAGCCGAAGGCTACGTGGGGGAGGAGGCGGCTCAGGGTGTGCGATACCAGTTTGAGCCGGCGGGCGGGCAGGCTCAGCACGTGTTCGCTGCCGTCGTCGAGGCGGACGTGGATGTCGCCCCGGTTAAAGATGTTGAGCCCGAAGGGCATGACGGCCATATTGACGGTGTATACCCATACAATGCGCTGGGGGTGGTAGAGCAGGGTGCGCACCAGCGGATGTTGTTCGAGTCGCCAGATGCGCAGGGCGCCGTAAAGCCATTGCAGGCCCAGTACCAGCAGCGCCAGGGCGATGACCGCCAGCACCGGCTGCTGTTGAAAAAAAAACCAACCCAGCGTTATGCCTATGCCGAGCATGGTGAGCGCCGCAATCATTTGCATGCGACTCTCCCGCAGGGCCGCTACAAACAACGCCTGCATGCCCGGATGCCGGTATAGCGATGGGTTGGTCACGAATGATTGTTTATGATTGTTTATGAGGGTTTATGATTGTTTATGAGGGTTTATGAGGGTTTAGCGATTGGGGTTAGCGAAACTGCGAATGCACTAAACCCTACCGCTAAACATTTACAATCTTATTTCACCACCAGCGTCTGGATAGAATGCGGCAGGCTTGTCACTTCTGCGGCCTTGCCGGCTATCCACAGGCGGTAGGGAATTTGTTCGTTACCCTGGTTCATCACTATAACTACAATCTGCCCGTCGGGGTTTAAAAAAGCGGTAGTCAGCAGGTGTCCGCGGCTGGTGGAGCTGACGATGCGCCTGGCGCCCGGCTTGATAAACCTGGAGAAGTGGCCGATGTAGTAAAACGAGTTCATGTAGTACAGCTTGCCCGATTGGGTATCGGCGTGCAGGGGGGCAAAGCAGAAGTTGCCCACGTGGTTGGGGCCGCCGCGTTCGTCGAGCAGGATATTCCAGTCGGTCCAGCCCACGACGCCGTTGTTAAAGTCGTTGATCATGGCGCGTCCGTAGTCTTCGCCCCATTTCCAGTCGTTGATCTGCGACATGTTGAAGCGTTCGACGCAGCCCTCGGTAAAGATGAGGTTGGTCTTGGGGAAAGACTCCGAAACGCGTCTGACGTTGTCGAAAATCTCGCCGCCGCCGGTCCAGTCCTCATACCAGTGGAAGCCGATGCCCCACACGTATTTGGCGGCAGCGGGGTCGCTCAGAATGGTACTGGCGCGCTGGTAGAGCAGGTCGCGATTGTGGTCCCAGGCGATCAGTTTTTTGTTTTTCATTCCCGATTTGTGGAGCGTGGGGCCGAGGTATTTTTTGATAAAATCGCGTTCTTCTTCGGCGGTAAAGATGCAGGACTCCCAGGTTTGTTTGGCCATGGGTTCGTTTTGCACGCTGAGGCCCCACACGGGGATGCCTGCTTTTTCGAGGGCGTTGATGTATTTCACATAATAATTGGCCCAGCTCTGGAAAAACTCCGGTTTGAGCTTGCCGCCCTGCAGCATGTTGTTATTGTCTTTCATCCAGGCCGGGGGGCTCCAGGGGCTCACGTAGAGGGGGATGTTGCCGCCGGCTGTGGCAATGGCTTGTTTGATAAACGGGACGCGGTATTTTTCGTCGTGGGCGATGCTAAACGACTTCAGTTCGGCGTCGCCTTCATTGACGTAAGTATAGCTGCCGCTCGAAAAATCGCAACTGTGGATATTGGTGCGCAGGAGCGAATAGCCGATGCCTTTTTCTTTATCGAAATACTGTTGCAGCACCTCCTGTTGTTTGTCTTTGGGCAATTTGGCGAAGGTTTCCGCTGCCGCGTCGGTGATAGCCCCGCCGATGCCCAGGAAAGTCTGGAACTTCTTTGTCGGGTCCACAAAAATGCAAGGTTGCGTTTCGAGCGGCTGCCCGAAGTCGCTGAACTGCACATTAGCGGTATTGGCGATGCGGTAGTCTGTACCGCCGGCGGTGGTATATACTGCGATTTGTTTGCCATTCATATCCGGTGTACGTATTACATTGGACATAGGTAGCGAAAAAGCGAGCAATAAAGCCATGCTTGATAGAAAGATTAGCTTGTTCATGATGGTTACTGTATGTGTGAAAAATCATACAGTGAAAATACGAAACCGCAGCGGTTGCTAAAAATAAAAATACATACCTGCGATAATGCTAAAGCGGCTGGCCTGGGGATTATCGAGGTAATTGAGGCGCCACACGGCGTCGATGCGGATAAACTTGAAGATGTTTTCGATACCCACGCCGGCTTCCATGTAGGGGTATCTGGAAGGCGCCCGGAAGCCGTTGTACGTATTTTCATCCGTCGGGAAGTAGGCGTTGAGGCGGTTGGCGGCCAGGTTTTTTTCAGAAATCGAGCCGATTAATGCTTTGAAAGTAAACACATTGCGCCATTTTAGTTTGCGCAATAGGGGGATTTTATTAAAAAGGAACCCATCGTCGTGGTGTTCCAGGATCAGGCTGGCGTAGGTATCGCTGGCAAACTCGTAGCGGTTCATCGTGTTAAAGATGCCGCGGGTCATAAAATAGGCTTCATTGCCGGGGTGGACCTCCATCAGCAGGAAGGGCACTGTGCCGAACACCTTGCCGGCTTTAAAGCGGTAGGCCAGCCAGCCGATGGGGTTGATATTGACGTAGTGGCGGTAGTACAGCGAAACTTTGTGAAAATTATAATCGCCGCCAAACAGTCCATTGATGCCCATCGTGTATTGCAATTCGATGATGGGGTGTTCGGTGCCGATGCTGACGCGTTCGAAGTCGCCTTCCAGGAATTCCTCTTTGAGGGCAAAGCGGGTTTTGAAGATCAGCTCGGTAGCATTGATGGTAGTATCTACCCGTTCGGGGGCATTGGGGTTGTTGAGGTAAGCGTAGTTAAAGCCGCCGCCTTCGGGGGTAATGCCGCCGTAGGGGTCCATGGTGCGGTGTAGCAGGGTAACGCGATTGGAAAAGCCGTTTTTCCAGTAGCGTTCGTAGAAAAGTTTGGTTTCTTGAACGTCGATCAGCTTCATGATAATATCCCTGCGCAGGAAGCCCGAGAAGAGGTCGCCTTCCAGGAATTCCTCGCTATTTTCACTATTGAGGCTGATATCGCGGCGGTGTGCGGCGCCGACGGCCACGCGGGGGCGGCGGCTGAGCAGCCAGAGTACCTCGCCGCTGTATTTCCAGCGTTCGTCTTTTAGTCCGTAGGCCAGCGAGCCGCTTAGGCGCAGGTTTTTATTGAAGCCGGTATTGGTGCGCGCGCCGAGGCGGAAGCGGTTGCCTTCAACGAGGTTGTAGCTGTACATCATCGAATAGGGGCCGAATTCGAAATTGCCCCATTCGAAATACCCCTGAAAGAGGGTTTCAAACACCTGCACATACGTTTTGTAAATCGGCACCTTCTGGATGCTGTCGATCATTGCGTATACCGCCGCCTCGGTTTTGGTGAGCTGCTCGTGGCGGGCCTCCTGCCAGAACGCCTCGTCGCGTTTGAGCAACTCTTGCTCGTAATATTCGGAGTCGTTTTCGCGGTAGTAACTTCGGGTGTCAGGTTGGTTGAGGCGGTAATCGCGTATGGATTCCGTTCGTCGGCCTATCATGGCCGGGGCGTTTTCGGTGGGAGAAAAATCGACCACCATTTTTTGCTTCACCGGCAGCCAGCGTTTTTCGATGTAGTCGAACTCCTGGTAAATAATAATCCGGCGCACCAGGTTGATATTCACATCGGGGCTCATGCGCATATTCACGCGCTGGACGGCGAAAGTGGTATCCGCCACCCAAAAATCACCGTAGAAGGTAGTTTCCTGTTTGCGCTTGGGTTTGAATTTGAGTTTATAACTCCACTGCCCGTTGATATAGGTACTGTCGATGATGTAATACTCGTAATAACTCAGTCCGGCATTGGCAAAGGGGCTGATAAAGCCTTTTTCGAGCACATAGATCCAGTTGTCGTAAATGCTGAACGGCGCGTGGATTTTTTTAATAAACTCGATAATCGTCTCATTATCTGTACCGGAGGTGCGCTGGGCGCGCAGCACATTTTTGGCCTGGCCTTCGCCTTGTACGTAATAGACGTCCTGCAATAATTCATTGATATACACCGGCAGGAAGGGTTTTTCATCGGAAGTGCTGTCGATATTTTCAAAAACAAACTCAAAGGGTTTCATGAGTTTGCTTTGTTTCACTTTATCGGGAATATTTTCCAGGTCGACTTCCACTTTGGCGTAGCTTTCGTATTGGTAGGTATTGTTGCTTTGGAGGCTGTTCTTATCTTTATTTTTAATAATATTACGTACGATCGCGTTGGCGGGGTTTTCGCCGGCGATGACTACCACTTCGGAGAGGGTATATTCTGAAGATTTAAGCTGAAAATCAATTGTTTGCTCGGATTCCCGCGAAAGCGGTTTGTGAGCGGTGGTATAGCCGATAGCGGAGGCCGACAACTGTGGCGCCCATTGTTTGAGCGTAATTTCGAAATAGCCGTCTAGGTCAGAAGAAACCCCTAGAGTAGTGCCATCGACAAAAACATTACAAAAAGGTAGTCCTTCTTTAGTATCGGCATCGATTACCCGGCCTTTGACGACAAAGGTAGTTTGCGACCAGGCCGTAGCGAAGGCAAACAGGGTAAAAAACAGGATCAGACCAATACTTTTAGGCATAGTTATCGTTTCAGATGGCTTTCAGCCATGGTTTCAGGCATTCAATAGACAATATTAACGAACAGAAAGGTTGTTTTGCTTAACGCAAATGTGTATTCTGCCATTAAATTTTTCCTAAAATTGTGCAATGGCATCAAAATCAATGAGCCAAACGTCAATAATTTAAACGAAAAAAACACCATCGGGTCACCCATGTTGTCGCCATTTTTAGACGAAACGGCCATAGAAGCCGGATGTGATGAAGCCGGGCGCGGATGTTTGGCGGGGCCGGTATTTGCGGCTGCGGTCATCCTTCCGCCTGGATTCAATCATGCTTTGCTGCGGGACTCCAAGCAGCTCGGCGAATCGCAGCGCGAGGCGGCCAGGTTGATCATTGAAGCCGAGGCCCTGGCCTGGGCCGTTGCCCGGGTAGACCCTGCCGAAATCGATCGCATCAATATCCTGCAGGCCTCTTTTGCCGCCATGCACCGCGCGCTCGACCAACTGCAACTGCGCCCTACCGCCTTGCTTATTGACGGCAACCGCTTTGTAGCCTACCAGGATATTCCGCACAGTTGCATCATCAAAGGCGACGGGCGTTATACGGCCATCGCCGCGGCTTCCATCCTGGCCAAAACCCATCGCGATGCCTATATGATGGATTTGCACCAGCAATACCCTCATTACAACTGGCAGGAAAATAAGGGCTACCCTACCGCCGCCCACCGCGCCGCCATTGCGCAATACGGCGCCACGCCTCATCACCGGCGCAGTTTCCGGCTCTTGCCGGAGGT
>DAINSQ010000146.1:0-11549 GCA_036741235.1 Saprospiraceae bacterium
GCGGGGATGCTCGTTTCGACTCCGCTCAACGAGCGGCCAGGATAGCCCTCTTACTCCACGGCGCTCCCCGGCGCTACGCTGGCCGCGTATTCCTGGCATTTCTTCCAGTCTTCCTCGAAGGCTTTTTTTACTTTTTCCAATTCTGCGGGCGGGATCAGGGGCTCGGGACTTACCCAGGCGTCGGGGAAAAGCAGGGCGCCGTATAAAATGGGATAGCGGATAGCCATGTGGTACATGCGCCGCAAAAAGCGCAATACGGGGTTGTTGATGGGCGGCATGTTGGGCCGGAAAAAACGCCAGCCTATTTTGCGGATGACTTTTAGCTGTTTTTCGTTGTAGGAGACGTGTTTGGGCGATAAATCGACATCATTGATATCGTAGCCGGCATCCATGAATTCGCATAAACGGTCAAAAATGCCTTTTGGGTCTTTTTTAAAATCGGAATAAAATAATACCAGCGGACGGCTGTGAAAATATTGCTCGATGATTTTTAATTTGGGATAAAATAATAGGTCTTCTTTTTTCCAATAACCATTGTCGTTTTCTACGTCGATGAATTCGGTAAATGTTCCGGGAAATCCATTTTTTACAAAACGCTTGTATTGCGAGGCGATCCAGCTATCCTGCTGTCGCAAAAAAACGATGATTTTTGATTGCGGAAAATCGGCGGAAAACCACTGGCATTGTTCTTCCAGTTGCTGGTCGAATTCGCGGGAGACCAGGTATTTGGGGTGGTCGGTATTGCGAATGATGTTTTTGCTTTTTTTGTAAAGCGAGGTGTGGATGTAGTATATGCCTTTCAGTACGGTGAAAAAGCGGTTTTGGAGGTAGGTGGAAGCGGTTTTTCCGAGTCCTACGTGAAAGTAGATTTGTTTTTGCCGGTTCATTTTTTTAAGTTATTTCCGCGTAGCTTTTTACCACAGAGTTACACGGAGTTTACCAGAGTTGCACAGAGCGAGATTTTATCCTCTGTGGTTTAAAAAAAGCATCGCATTCATCAAATAATTCCCCAGGCGGTTAATTTCTCAATAATGCGCAGGGCGGCAGCTTCGCTGTCTTCGGTGGCGGTGTGCAGGGTCATTTCCGGGGTTTCGGGCGGTTCGTAGGGGGAGTTGATGCCGGTGAAATGGGCAATTTCGCCGCGCAGCGCCTTGGCATAAAGCCCTTTGGGGTCGCGTTGAATGGCGGTGTCGAGGTCGCAATCGGCCCAGACTTCCAGGAAGCAGCCTTCGGGGATAAGCGCCCTGGCTTGCTGCCTGTCTTTTATAAAAGGCGAAATAAAGGTACAGATCACGATATTGCCTTGTTCGTAAAACAGCCGGGCTACTTCGGCGGCGCGGCGGATATTTTCGCTGCGGTCGGCCTCGCTGAAGCCGAGGTCGTTGCAAAGGCCGTGGCGCAGGTGGTCGCCGTCGAGCAGCATGGTTTGGATGCCGCGGTCGAACAGCATTTTTTCCAGGCGGCGGCCGATGGTGCTTTTGCCGGAGCCCGACAAGCCGGTGAACCACACCACGGCGGCTTGATGGCCGTTGCGGGCTTCGCGCTGGGTGCGGTTGATATTCCAGCCCTCCCACACCACGTCGGTCGACTTTTTGCCGGCGGGCGCTTTGGGCAGGTCGGCAATCGATTCTTTGTTGACTTGCCGGACCATGCCGGCGGCTACGGTGTTGTGGGTGTCGGGGTCGATGAGGATGAAGCTGCCGGTGTGCTGGTTTTGCCGGTAGGTGTCCCAGAAAAACGGCGTGGTAGTCTGGAGCGACACCAGGGCGATATCGTTGAGCTGCAGTTCGCCGGCGGGCATGCGGTGCATGGTGTCCATGTCCATTTTGTAGCGCACCTCGGCAATAGCGGCGCGGCCGGCGTGGGTAGTCTGCCACAACTCGTAGAGGCGGCCCGGCAACATCGGGGTTTCGTCCATCCAGCACATATAGGCGTCGACCTGTTTGCCGATGACGGGCGTGTTGTGTACGCGCACCAGCATATCGCCGCGGCTGATATCGATTTCATCTTCGAGGGTGAGCACCACCGAATCGCCGGCGCGGGCTTCTTCGAGTTCGCCGTTGTAGGTGACGATTGATTTGACGGTGCTGTGTTTGCCCGAGGGCAGCACCTTCACCGGTTCGCCGACGCGGATCGCCCCGGAGCTGACCCGGCCTGCAAAACCGCGGAATTGCTGGTGGGGCCGCACCACGTATTGCACGGGAAAACGGAAGTCGATCAGGTTTTTGTAGGGTTCAACGCGCACATGTTCGAGCAGGTAGAGCAGCGTGGGGCCGTCGTACCAGGGCATGTGCTCGCTGCGCTGCACCACGTTATCGCCTTTGAGCGCCGAAATCGGGATAAACACGATATCGGGCATATCGAGTTTGGCGCTGAACTGGGTAAACTCGGCTACAATTTGGGTAAATACCTGCTCGTCGTAATCGACGCGGTCCATTTTATTGACAGCCACCAGCAGGTGGGGAATCTGGAGCAGCGAGGCGATAAAAGCGTGGCGGCGCGACTGTACGAGCACGCCTTTTTCGGCGTCGATGAGCACGATGGCGAGGTCGGCGGTAGAAGCGCCGGTCACCATGTTGCGGGTATACTGTGTATGGCCGGGGGTATCGGCTATGATAAACTTGCGCTGCGGGGTGGCGAAATAGTGGTAAGCCACGTCGATAGTAATCTTCTGTTCGCGTTCGGCGCGCAGTCCGTCGGTGAGCAGGGCCAGGTTGATCCCGGTTTCGCCGCTGGCCATGCTGGTGCGTTCTATGGCTTCGAGGCGGTCTTCGAGGATAGATTTGGAGTCGTACAGCAGCCGTCCGATGAGGGTGCTTTTGCCGTCGTCGACGCTACCCGCCGTTGTAAATCGCAATAAATCCATTATGTTGTTTTTTCAACCATCCTTAAAAATAACCCACGCGTTTGCGGTCTTCCATTGCCGATTCGGAGCGTTTGTCGTCGCCGCGGGTGCCGCGTTCGGTGGTTCGGAAGGCGATCACCTCTTCGATTACGTCTTCTACGCTGGAGGCCTCTGAAAAAATAGCGCCGGTGCAGGTGGCGTCGCCGATGGTGCGGAAGCGCACGCGGGCTTCGAAAATTTCCTCGCCGGGCAGGTGCGTCATAAAGGGCGTATCGCCGTAGAGCACATTATCGCGCCAGAACACCTGGCGGGAATGGGAGAAATACAGCGGGGGCAGTTTGATTTTTTCGCGGGCGATATAACTCCACACGTCCAGTTCGGTCCAATTGCTAAGCGGGAACACGCGAAAATGCTCGCCGGGGTGTTTTTTGCCGTTGAAGATATTCCACAACTCCGGGCGCTGGTTTTTGGGGTCCCACTGTCCGAAGGCGTCGCGGTGGGAGAAAAAGCGTTCTTTGGCGCGGGCTTTTTCCTCGTCGCGGCGGCCGCCGCCGATGGCTGCGTCTACTTTGTAGTCTTTCAGCGCATCGAGCAGGGTCACGATTTGCAGCGTGTTGCGGCTGGCGTAGGGGCCGGTTTCTTCCTTTACGCGTCCTTTGTCGATGGCTTCCTGCACGGAGCCCACGAGCAGTTCCGCGCCGGCTTCGCGGGCCAGTTCGTCGCGGAAATCGAGGATTTCGGGAAAATTATGGCCGGTATCGATATGGAGCAGGGGGAAAGGAATACGCGCGGGAAAAAACGCCTTTTTGGCCAGGTGGACCAACACGATAGAATCCTTGCCGCCGGAGAACAGGATCGCGGGCCGGGCAAATTGGGCGGCTACTTCTCTGAAGACGTAAATAGCTTCGTTTTCGAGAAAAGCGAGATAGTCGTTATTAGCAGACATCATTATTATTGGAGATAATCAGCGCAAAATAACATATTTTAGCGCAGCAAAACAAAGATCAACACACGAACCGGTCATGCAACAAAAAACGATCATCATTTCTACCGTCGTGGTAGCTGCCCTGGGATATTTTGTAGACATCTACGACTTGCTGCTGTTCAGCATTGTGCGGGTGCAGAGTCTCAAAGATATCGGCGTAGCCGACGACCAACTCCTCAACATAGGGCTGTCGCTGCTCAACTGGCAGATGATCGGCATGCTCATGGGCGGTATTGCCTGGGGGGTATTGGGCGACAAGCGCGGGCGGTTGTCGGTATTGTTTGGTTCGATCATTATGTATTCGCTGGCCAATATTGCCAATGGTTTTGTAGAAACAGTGGATCAGTACCGCTGGTTGCGACTGATTGCCGGCATCGGCCTGGCCGGCGAATTGGGTGCGGGCATCACACTGGTAAGCGAGGTGATGTCGAAAGAAAAACGCGGCATCGGCACGACCATTGTCGCTACCATTGGCATCCTGGGCGCCGTGGTGGCGTATTTTGTGGCCAGTCACTGGAATTGGCGCACGGCGTATTTTGTGGGCGGCGGGCTTGGATTGGCGTTGCTTGTGTTGCGCATTTCGGTATACGAATCGGGTATGTTCAAAAATATCCAGCAGGCAGAGGTGTCGAGGGGCAACTTTTTCATGTTGTTCCGCAACCGCGAGTTGTTTTTGAAATACACTAAATGCATATTTATCGGGTTGCCTACGTGGTATGTGGTAGGTATTTTGGTGACTGCCTCGCGCGAGTTCAGCCAGGCCTACGGCATGGCGGAGGTGGCCGACCCGGGGCGCGCCGTGATGTGGTGTTACACGGGCTTGACCCTGGGCGACTTGTCGAGCGGCCTGCTGAGCCAGTTGCTCAAAAGCCGGAAAAAGGCCATGTTTGCTTTTCTCACTTTATCGGCTATCACGATAGCTTATTATCTTTCGTCGGGGGCCATCAGTTTGTCGCAGTTTTATACCAAGGCTTTCTTGTTGGGTTATGGCGTAGGGTATTGGGCCATTTTTGTCACTATTGCATCCGAGCAATTCGGCACCAATATCAGGGCTACGGTGACTACTACCGTGCCCAATTTTGCGCGCGGCTCACTGGTTCCGATTTCTATGGCTTTTGCTTATTTTCAGCAGTATACTACGCTGGTGGGCAGCGCGGTTGTTGTGGGCATTATCTGTATGCTGATCGCTTATGTGGCGCTGTCAACCATGCACGAGACTTTCCACAAGGATTTGGATTACCTGGAGACGATTTGAGGGGGGGCGGTTGTGGGTTGTGGTTGTGAGTTGTCGGTCTATATAGGGTTTATAGGTCCTTGTTCGCACAGTCGCCGTTTCGACTCCGCTCAACGACCGGCACAGATCGCCCCCTCGCCAAGTCGCCCCCTCCTGCACAAGAGTCGCACAGTCGCTCATCCGGCCATCTCCAGCAGGGCGATTACCGAGTGCCAGTTGCGGGTAGTGGCGGCAACTTTCAATTTTCTTTCGATAAATGGGTTTGACAACCTGGTTTGGCCATAGCCGTTGGGGCAGTGGAGGTACATGAGCCGTCCATCAACCACAAACTGGTCGTCGCCGGTATCTACAGCGGACAGTTGCTCGACGAGATCGGGGTTGGGTTGCTGTGATAAAAACACCGCGTGGACTTTCTTGCCGTCGGCAGTTGCGGCAGATTGATACGGGTTGCGCTGCACAATCTGGCGCCATTCGGCCAGACTACGCAGCATGACCGTCACGTCAAATCCGAATGTTTGAAGGATGTTTGTCT
Organism: Saprospiraceae bacterium; assembly: GCA_036741235.1. Taxonomy (GTDB): domain Bacteria; phylum Bacteroidota; class Bacteroidia; order Chitinophagales; family Saprospiraceae; genus JABWBR01. The sequence continues at coordinate 5,597 of DAINSQ010000146.1, forward strand.
CAATAGTCGATTGCAGGGACTGTCCGTCGCTTTCCAGTGCCAGGAAAACTACGTTTCCACTTTGGATGTAGGTACGCACCTGGCTGAAACCCAGCGTTTCAAACAAAGCTTTCAGGGCTTCCATTTTTATTTGTCGGCGCCCGCCGACGTTGATGCCGCGGAGTAAGGCGATGTGGGTGGTCATGTTGTGGGTTGTCGGTTCTCTGTTATCGGTTCATTCATAGGTTTAAGCACAGTCACACAGTCGCAAAGGCACAGTCGCACAGTCAGATTCATTCCTGTTCAAGCAGTGTAAAGGGCAGCTTGGCCAGTTCGTTTCCGTTGATCAGGATGCCAAGTTGGTGTTTGCCGGGGTAGTGTTTCCGGGTAGTCAGATCGTGGAAGCGTTGGGTGCGTTTAAAGGGGTAGGGCGTATTGGGTTGGAAAGTGTTTTCGGTAATTTTAAACAGTTTGCGGCTGTGTTTTCCGTTTGACTTTACGAAATCGACGGCGTATTCTACGCGGTATTTTACGGGTTGTTTTTCCTTGGAAATCAGTTGAAAAGAAAAATGGAGGGCATCGCCGATGCGGATTTGCGGGGGTTCGACCGACAAATTGGCGATCTCGCATAGCACCGCGCTTGAAAAGCCAAAAACGCTCAGCGTGTGGTCGTGGGCTTTTCGCAGCAGGGTGCGGCAGCCGTGTTTGATAATCCAGTCGGTTTCCCTGGAGCTGCCCTGCCAGCGGTTGACGATTTGCATTACCAAATCGGGGTTGTCTTTTGAGATATCGTTGAGATTGTTGGCCACGCTGCGCCGCACAAACTCCGATGGGTCGTTTTTCAGGTTTTCGAGAATTGGGATAATGGGCGCCGGGTCTTTTTTAAGCGCCGGCAGCGCCATGGCCCAGGGCAGGCGGGGCCGGCAACCTTCGCTGGCAAAGCGCCGCACAAAGTGGTGGGGGTGCGCGCTCCACGCCAGCATTTTGGCCATCATCGCTTCGGGGTATTTTTTTATAAATGGCCTTACGGCAAATTCACAGCTGGTGAATTGGGTAATAAATTCCATAGCGCGTTGCGACGACTCGAGGTGATCGAGCCCGTATACTTCTATGTAATCGGGCAGAAACATATATTCGATGCCGAACTCCTTTTTGCCTTTCTGCTGTATGTGCCTGATGATTTGAATGATAGCGGCGATGTCTTTGTCGTATGATCCCGACAAACCATCGTGCAGGGCGATGGCAATATGGCGCATTCGCTGTTTGAGTTCGCGCTGATCCCAGTGCTCGTCGAAGATTTGATGGAGGAATTGTTGTTTGTCGAAATGGGGAACAACTGCAGTCACAGTCCCGGCAAAATCTTCCAAAAAAGGACGGTTGAAATAATTTTTCAGCAGTTCGGGCATGGATTCACATTTATTGCAAATCTAACAAATATTTTTTTATAAAAAATCAAAATGTTTTAATATTCTCAAGCACCTTAGCGTATTCCAGCGGCTGGGCAGTCCCGATGTTTCCATGTCAAAATGAGTTTTCCCGGCGTGTTTAGCGGGCATATTCCACCTTCCATCCTTTTTTCTTTTTTGCAAAACGACTTCCAAAGCCGCTTGCAGGCGGTTTTCAAAAGGCGCGCCCACATAGCGGAAATAATCGAGCGCCCTGAAAATATCGTATTTCCAGCGGGAAGGATAATAGGGCGTTAAAAAATGGGGATTGATAATTTGCCCTGTTCTATCTGAAATAAAAAGCTGATGCACCAGCATAAACTCGCGGCAGGCTGTTTCCGCTTGCCGTAATTCATTCAAGCGGTAGGTATATCCGTTTTTTGCATATTCGGCGATACCTTCGGCTACCGACAAAGTAGAGTGCAGGGAGCTGTGCCTGGCGCCGGACCGATTCCAGCGGCAGTTGAAGCCGCCGTCGGGCATGTGTTGCGAGAGGATGAAGTCGACCACGCTGTTCATCTTTTGTTCTTCCATGCCGAAATAGGAAGCGTAGTTGAGGAACATGCCATTGACGCATACGTCGCTTTGCGCTATGCTTTGTGCGGGGTTGACGCCGCCGTCTTCGCTTTTTTCGCGGGCGGCAATCAGATCTAGCGTTTCCAGGATGGGCGGCAGTTTGGGGGCGATTTCCAGGTTTCTCAGGTCGAGCAGGGTATAATGCGATGAAATCCACTTCACCTGGTAGAAACCTCTGCTCCAATGACCGTTGGGTTGCCGGCAGGCCATAAAAGCGGCGCCCCAGCCTTCGCGGGCGATGCGGGCCTGCAAATCCGGCCGGTTTTCCGACAGCAGGTCGCGCCGGGTTTGGTATTGGATGGCTACATCGCCTTCGAGAAGCCAACTGATGATTTCCTTGAAAGTCATTATTTAAAAAGCATTAGCGGATTTAAAGTGAGGAATTCTTGCCATGGTAAACCGTCGTTACCTATCAGCAGCACTTTATCCGGGTTAAACTGTTTTTTGAAGGCATCCATCCCCGAAATGCTTCTGCTGCGGCCACTTTTTATTTCCAGCCCGACAACAGTTTTTCCATTTGAAATCACAAAATCAACCTCATCGTTTTGGTGTCGCCAATAAAACACCTGGAATTTTTCCTGGATGCTATAATTTAGCAAATGCGCGCCAATGGCAGACTCCACCCAGCGCCCCCACTTTTCAGGCTGAGAGCGGAGCTCCTCAAATGTATAAGGCTGTTGAGCGGAAAGCAGCGCTGTATTATAAACCTGAAACTTGGGGCTGGATGCGCGTTGCCTGATAATATCCGGACTAAATTTTTCAATACCTGCCAATAATCCCGCCGTATCCAGTAGTCGCAAATAATGCGCAAGTGTTGTTGCATTGCCGGCATCCTGCAATTGCCCGACAATTTTATTATAGGAAAGAATTTGTCCGGAATATTCACACCCAATTTCAAATAGCTTTCGCATAAGCGCAGGTTTGTCTACCCTCGTCAACATCAGGATATCGCGGGAAATACTGGTTTCGATAAGGGCATCGAGCACATAGTTTTTCCAGCGGGGCTCATCGTCAATCAAAGCAGCTGCGCCGGGGTATCCACCGAAAAAAACATACTGCGCTTCGGTAAAGCCGAAAGCAGCTTTCATTTCAGCGAACGACCAATGCCCCACATAACTGGCTTCGTACCTTCCTGCCAGCGATTCTGTCAAGCCTTTTTGTATTAGCAGCCGGGATGACCCCAGTAGTATAGCTTTTAACTGAAGCTTATTCCTGGTATCGTCATCCCATTCCTTCTTGACTTGTTCGCTCCAGTTGTCAATTTTCTGAATTTCGTCGATAATGATGATTCCCTCCGCTTTGCCGCTTTGCCGAAGTTTAATGCGGGCAGTTTCCCACTGCTGAGCGATCCAGCTCTGATTGCCGGCGGGTACGCTATCGGCAGCCGCAAAATGAGAAGGCAACGCTGTTTTTTCAAGGTATTGAGTGACAATGGTTGTTTTTCCAACTTGCCGGGGGCCGTATAATACTTGTATATAGCGGCGAGGCTCATTTTCTATGCGTTGGGTTAATATTTGCAGATGGGATCTTTCCATTGTAATGATTTGTTCAGTTTATTGAGTAAATTTACTCAGGATATTGAGTAAATTATTTTTTAATGTAAAAAAAATATAAACCCGTAACTTTCTCATTCCATTAAAATTGCCTGTAATGCCGCTCACCGATCCCCGCATTGACGCCTACATAGCTGGCGCTGAGCCTTTTGCGCAGCCTATTCTACAGCATTTGCGCCGGCTGATACACGGTACCTGCCCTGAAGTAGCCGAGACCATGAAATGGCGCTTTCCGCATTTCGAATACCGCGGCATATTATGCAGTATGGCGGCTTTCAAGCAGCACTGCGCTTTTGGATTTTGGAAATCGGAGTTGCTGAACGATCCTGACGGCGTGCTCAAAGCCACCGGCGAAGCCGGCATGGGGCATCTGGGGCAAATCAAATCGCTGGCCGACCTGCCCCCCGATGATGTATTGTGCGGGTTTATCCTGCAGGCCATGCAGCTCAACGAAATGAACGTCAAAAAGCCGGGGCCGGACAAAGCCGCACAGCATTCGCTGGAGATGCCCGCCTACGTTATGGAAGCGCTTCGCGCCAACGAACAGGCGCTTCGGCAATTTGAAGCCTTCAGTTATTCGCACAAAAAGGAATACCTCGAGTGGATTACCGGGGCGAAAACAGAGGCCACCCGGCAAAAGCGATTAGCTACTATGCTGGAATGGCTCGCAGAGGGAAAAGACCGGAATTGGCAGTATAAAAAGTAATTTGGTTGAGAAAAATCAATCAGAAAATTGCCAAAACTGGCGTTGTAATTGTATTCTTTTGCTTTTTTGTAGCAAAATAAAAGAAAATTGCGAAATTTAAGCACCTAACCAATAACCGTCGCCATGTCAAAAAATCTATCAGCGCTTTCGGGTCGACAGGGTTTGAACAACAACCTTTTTGAGCGGCTGGGCCAACTAGCCGAGGCCAACGGTTCGCCGGAAAAGGCGGATCTCCAGAAGTTGGCCGACGAATTTCTCGTGGGCAGCGCCAATGTATATGGGGCCGCTACGTTTTACGACTTCACGCGCCCTGAAAACCGGGGTAAAAAGATATACGTGTGCAACGGCAGCGCCTGTCTTGCCGCCGGCACGCAAGACCAACTGCGCCAGGGTTTGTCGAAACATTTTGCCGATGAAGAGATCGGCGAGATGTGTTGCCTGGGCCGTTGCCACGAAAATTCGGCTTTCCACTACAACGGGCAAAATTATTCGGGCGATAGCGTAACGCAAATCGACCGCCTGATTGCCGAGCAAGGCGGCAACGGCCGCGATATTTACCGGGTGGCTTCCAGGGGCAAGGCCATATTGAGCGGAACGCCGCTTTCTGCCGACGACTGCCGCCATTTGGTGGAGACGCTCCTGAAGCAAGATCCCGACGGGCTATTGGCGGCTATCCGCACCTCAGGCCTGCGCGGGCGAGGCGGCGCGGGGTTCCCCTCGTATTTCAAAATGGAGGCCTGCCGCAAAGCCCCCGGCGACACCAAATTCATTGTCTGCAATGCCGACGAAGGCGACCCCGGGTCGTTCTCCGACCGCTACCTGCTGGAGCAGCAACCTTTACTCGTACTTGCCGGACTCATGATTGCCGGTTATGTCATAGGCGCCGCTTACGGTGTGATGTACATTCGCGCCGAATACCCCGAATCGGTTGACATCATTGAAAAAGCGGTAGCCGACATGCGTTCGCAGGGATTGCTTGGCGAATGGATACTCGGCAGTTCATTTAGCTTCGATATCAAAGTCATCAAAGCTCGCGGCGCCTATATCTGCGGTGAAGAAACGGCGTTATTGGCGTCTATCGAAGGGCAGCGCCCGGAGGTACGCGTTCGTCCGCCGTATCCGGCGCAATCAGGGCTTTTCGGCAAACCCACGGTTGTCAACAACGTAGAAACCCTGGCCAATTTGCCGTACATCCTTACCCGGGGCGGCGAAGCTTTTGCGGCGACAGGCACTCAAAAATCGACCGGCGCCAAGCTGCTTTCGCTCGACAGCAGCTTCCGCAATCCCGGCGTTTATGAAGTCGCCATGGGCACGCCCCTGTCTGTCGTCGTTGAAGAACTGGGCGGCGGTTTTCAACGCAAGGTCAAAGCCCTGCACATCGGCGGCCCGCTGGGAGGGCTCGTTCCCGTCCACAAAATACCCGATTTGACCGTCGACTTCGAATCCTTTAGTCAAAACGGTTTTATGCTCGGCCATGCCTCTATCATCGGCATCCCGGAGGAGTTTCCGATGATAGCTTACCTCGAGCACCTGTTTGCTTTTACTGCCCACGAAAGCTGCGGCAAGTGCTTCCCCTGCCGGCTGGGGTCGGTGCGGGGCCAGGAGATGCTGCACAAGGCACAGACCGAGCATCATTACCAGGTTGACCCGGTATTGTTCAACGACCTGCTCACTACCCTCGAGAAAGGATCGCT
>DAINSQ010000147.1:0-11548 GCA_036741235.1 Saprospiraceae bacterium
CATTAGTATGAAGATTAAAAAAGCCGCTTCCCGCAGTTGCAGGAAGCGGCTTTTCATTTATTTAATGATTACCAATTTTTGAATGCGTACAGGAAAATCGTCAACCAATAATCTGACGGCGTAAATACCAGGCAGCAATCGGGAATCAGCAAGTTGGATCTCTCCTTTGAAATCAGATACGGGCAACAATATGATGGTTTTACCCTCTATGTCCGTAATGTCAATTGCGGCACGAATTGTTTCCAAGTCAAGCGTATACTTTATCGTGACTTGACCGGAAGCAGGATTAGGCAATATGACAAGGTTGTTGGAAGTGACTTTGGGCACGGGGGCTGGTAGTGCAATACCTGCATCCGAACGGCTCAAAGGAGCATTGCCGCCCGCAGGTAAAACAACAGGCGGATACCACTGGATACCGCCGGCGTAATTGATCATAGCTTTTGCCTGAATGAGGGCTTTGCCTGTTCGGGTTGTAATCATGTCTACAACTACTGCCAGGCTGTCCTGAATGGCTTGTTTTAAGTCGCCGCCATTATATGATACAAAAAGCTCGGCGCCTCCGTCGTTTGACTCTACATCATCCGAAGATGCGTAAATGGTATTGGGATTTGAAGGGTGAAAGACCAATTCCCGGAACGGTAAATTATCGTCATTTAATTCAAACACATTGGTAAAAGTAGCGCCCGCATCTGTTGATTTCCAGATTACATCTCCACAGATAGCGAAAACTATGTGGTTCATAGTGGGATGAATTTTAACATCCAGACAAGTAATGCGCTTATTGTTGTCGTCCAACAAGTTGGGGTCGTAGATAAGTCCGCTTCGCTGCCAGGTGGCCCCTCCGTCGCTTGTTTTGATGATGCCCAAACCATAGCCGAAACCCGGCAAATGCGGCGTTAGCGCCGATGCCACGTATATTTCTTGTGGATTGGAGGGGTTGATGTCAAAAGAAGTGACGCCCAAAGTTGGCAAATTGGAATTATCCGTCAAATTGACCCAGGTCACTTGATCCGGCGTGTTATTAGCATTTTTGGTAACCCAAAGACCCGATGAACCGGTACCCAGATAAATGGTATTATGAGTAGCGTCGCCGGTTTTAAACATAACTTTTTACACCACGCCGACACCGCCGGCCCAACCCTGATTTATGAAATTGGTGCCTGGTGTTTGGCTTGGGCCGATACTTGTCCATTTTGACGCAAAGCCCGAAGAATGGTCGCAAACTTCTTGAGGAGACAGGTCGAAAAGTGCCGAAAGCGCATTAAAGGCCGGCTTGAAGCTGCCCGGCTCTTGCGATGTGCCTACTCTGCTTTCCCAAAATGTAACCCAACGGCTATAATCTTTATACCCGGGTGCGGAGGGGTTGTTAAAAAAAAAAAGAATCGGCTTGCTGCACAACTGTATAAAAGTCAGCATTGATATTGCGGACGTTCAGTTGCCAATCATTGGGCGGATATGGCGGTGGATTCTGGGCGTGAAGAGCAGTTAATAAGAGTGGTATGGCTAATAAGCACAGGGATGTAATTTTTTTACACATAACCATTATTTTTATGTTAACTAATATGATGTAACAGTATCTATCGCGTAATAAAAAACAAGCCTGAAGCAGATGCTACCTATGTAAGATTTTATAAACGTCTAAATATACAAAATAAGATACAAATCTTCAAGTTTTTTGCATAATTTTCCAGGATTATGCTCACAGCTATCGGCGGATTAGAGTCCTTGCGTTGGGCCTTATCGGAATTTGGCGGAAAATACTGTAAACATTAGCAGAAAAACAACTCAACGGATTTCCACGAGCGTAATCCCATCGCCGCCGAGTTCGGGCTCGGGGTGGCGGATGGCCATGTCTACCTGGTATTCGCGGAGTTTGGCGCGCACGGCTTTGCGCAAAACGCCGTCGCCTTTGCCGTGCAGGATGCGGAGGTTGGTTGTGCCGGTCATGAGGGCCTGATCGACAAAAGCTTCCACGATTCGCAGGGCTTCTTCCATGCGCATGCCGCGGATGTCGAGTTTGGGCTGGAAGGAGGCGGCCTGGTCGATGTCGGTCTGGATGCTTCGCCCGGCCTGCACGTCGAGCGGAGAATTGGCGTGCTGGAGGTCGCGCAGGTGGATGGTCATACGCATATCGCCCACCTGCACCATGGCTTTTTGCTTGGATATGGAGAGTACCCGGCCGGTAGCGCCGCCGGTTTTGAGCTTGACGAAATCGTTTTCTTTGATGGGTTTTGCGGGTGTTGAACTTGTTTCAGGCTGGTGGTAAATGGCTTCTTTGAGCGATACGACCTCCTCGACGAGTTGTTGTTTTTCTTCTTTGACTTTGGCCGCTACTTCTTTGGCGCGTTCCAGGTTCATTTGCTCCCGGATTTCGCGGATCATGCGTTCGAGTTCCTTGTTTTGCTGTGCGCTGAGTTGCAGGGCTTGTTCCTTGCTTTCGAGTTTGAATTTTTTGCGGCGGTATTCGAGGTCTTTGTGCAGTTGGTCATAATTGGCGATGAGCTTTTCCAGCATTTTTTCCTGTTCGGTAAGGTAGCGCAGCTTTTCTTCCACCTCCTGTTTTTCGCGTTGCAGGTCGATGAGCAGTTCGTCCACTGCCTTTTCGTTTTTGCCGATGCGCTGCCGGGCGTATTGGAGCACATTTTTGCCCAGGTTGGTTTTTTCGGCAATTTCAAAGGCGTAGGAGCTGCCGGGGCGCCCTACTTTTAGTTCGTAGGTGGGAGAAAGGCTTTCTTTATTAAAAAGCATAGAGCCGTTGACCAGTCCCCTGTTTTTAAAAGCAAAAATCTTGAGGTTGGAATAGTGGGTGGTGATTACCCCAAAAACGCCTTTGTTGTTGAGTTCTTTGAGGATAGCCTCGGCGATGGCGCCGCCGATCTTGGGGTCGGTACCCGAGCCGAATTCGTCGATGAGTACGAGCGTGCGTTTGTCCGACTTTTCGAGGAAAATTTTGGCGTTGGCCAACCTGGAGCTATAGGTACTCAGGTCGTCTTCGAGCGACTGCTGGTCGCCGATGTCGGCAAACAAGTGCTGGAAAATGCCCATCTCGGAATTGGGGTCAACAGATACGAGCAGGCCGCATTGGAGCATCAGTTGCAGCAACCCCACCGATTTCATGGTCACCGATTTGCCGCCCGCGTTGGGGCCGCTGAGCACCAGGATGCGGTTGTCGTGCAAGAGGGTGAGGTTGAAAGGGATGGTGGCCCTGCCGAGGTTTTTATTTTTTAAATACAACAAAGGGTGAAAACCCCGGATGATACCTAATCGGGGTTTGTCGGCCAACACGGGTTTATAGCCGCCGATCTGCACGGCCAATCTGGCTTTAGCCTGGATGACGTCGAAAGTAACCAGAATATCCTGGTACAGCTTGATAAAATGGGCATAAGGCCGGATGGCGGCGCTGAGTTCTTTGAGGATGCGGTATATTTCGCGGCGTTCTTCGGTTTCGAGGTCGAAAATATCGTTGTTGATATCGATGATCGGCTCGGGTTCGATAAAGGCGGTTTTGCCGGTCGTCGATTCGTCGTGGATGATACCCCTGATCTTGCGCTTGTGTTCGGAGGGTACGCTGAGTACGCGGCGGCCGTTGCGGAAGCTCTCCACATTGTCGCTCAGCCAGCCTTTGTTGCGATATTCGTTAATGATGATCCGAAATTGCTTGTCGAGCTCGCGGTGTTTATTGGCAATTTCCTTTTTAATTTTCAGCAATTGCGGCGAGGCGTCGGGTTTGATGTTGCCATCGGCGTCGATGACCTTTTCGATGGCCTGGATGAGCGACTCTTCAAAAGAGATGGGCCTGATCAGTCCGTAAAGGCTGGGGTAGGCCGCCTGCCTGCCGGTGTTGAAAAAGCGGAATATTTCGCGCACCAGCAGCAGAATAGTATTGATACGCTTGAAAGCCTCCTCCGGCAGTACATACCCCTCGATTTCCAGCGGTTTGATATCTTCGCTGATATCCTGGTATTGGCTGATCGGAAATTTGTCGTTTTTTTCGATGGTGAGTTTATACGCGCTGACTTCGTCGAGCAGTTTTTCGATGTAGGCCAGGTCGGTATGGGGTTTGATACGCCTCACCGCCTCAATGCCGAGTTCGCCAAGGCATTGTTTTTCAATCAATTCTATTATTTTATCAAATTCCAGCTTCTCGTATAAATCTCTGGGCTCGAGTTCCATGTTGTGCTTTTAAATGCGCCTTGCAAAAATACGCGTTAATTAAACAATTATAGACCCGGGGAGTTCCATTGATGGGGAAAAAATACATCTTTGTGAAAGTTGATGAGAGGTTATGAAAGTTGATGAGAGGTTATGAGGGTTGATGAGGGTTGATGAGGGTTGATGAGGGTTGATGAGGGTTGATGAGGGTTGATTGATACCCCTTCATAACCCCTCATGACCCCTCATAACCCTTCATAACCCCTCATAACCCCTTCATAACCCCTCATAACCCCTCATAACCCCTCATAACCCCTCATAACCCCTCATAACCCTTTCAACTATGGCAGGCAACATCTTTGGACACACCTTCCGTATCACCACCTTCGGCGAATCGCACGGGCCGGCCATCGGGGTCGTCATTGACGGCTGCCCGGCCGGACTGGTCATAGACGAAGCCTTCATTCAATCGGAGCTCGACCGGCGCAGGCCCGGGCAATCGGCTATAGTAACCCAGCGAAAGGAAGAAGACCGGGTTCAAATCCTGTCAGGCGTATTCGAAGGCCTCAGCACCGGTATGCCGATAGCCATGGTAATTTACAACGCCGACGCCCGCTCGAAAGACTACAGCCATATTGCCGATAAATTCCGGCCTTCGCATGCCGACTACACCTACCAGGTCAAATACGGTTTTCGCGACTATCGCGGCGGCGGGCGCTCCAGCGCGCGGGAGACGGCGGCGCGGGTGGCGGCAGGGGCAGTAGCCAAGTTAATATTGCGCAAAGCAGGCATTAACATACAGGCCTATGTGAGCCAGGTGGGACATTTGAAACTGGAACAGCCCTACACGGCGCTCGACCTGTCGCTCACCGAAACCAACGAAGTGCGTTGCCCCGACCCGGTGATGGCCGCACAAATGATAGAACTCATCAAAGCCGTTCGCAAAGACGGCGACACCATCGGCGGGGTGGTGAACTGCGTGATCACGGGTTGCCCCGCCGGCCTCGGCGAACCGGTATTCGACAAGCTGCACGCCGACCTGGGCAAGGCTATCCTCAGCATTAATGCCTGCAAAGGATTCGAATACGGCTCGGGTTTTGAAGGCGCCGCTATGCGCGGCTCGCAACACAACGACCTGTTTTACAACGACGAAGGCCGCATCCGCACGACGACCAACTATTCCGGCGGCATCCAGGGCGGCATTTCGAATGGCATGGATATTTATTTCAGAGCGGCATTTAAACCGGTGGCGACGATTATCCCACCACAGGCTTCGGTGGATATGGAAGGAAATGAAACGATGGTAGAAGGCCGCGGCCGCCACGATCCCTGTGTAGTACCCCGCGCTGTGTCGATTGTAGAGGCGATGGCCCTTCCCCGGTTTCTCCCCCCGCGCTTTGCTTTTTTTTTGGCTGTTGGCCGGGGGGGTGCTGTCTTTTTTTGTGGGGTGGTCCTTTGGGGCTCTGGGCCAGAGGGGGTGATGTTTCTCTCCCTTCTTATTCCACTATCCATTTCCAGCTCAAAGGCGAAAAACCGGGTATATCGAGGACAAGCCAGTACAAACCGGTGGGAAGTTGGGCTGTTTGTATAGGGGTAAGACCCTGTCGGCCTGCCGCTTGCCAGTCGGATTCCCATAGCAATTGCCCCGAACTGTGATACAGGCGTAGTCGGCCTTCCCATGCGGGGTTACTGACATCGTATTTTAGGAAGGCCGGAACGCCGGCAGCGGCGGGGTTGGGTAGCAGCGTAAAACTGCCTGCTTGATTTAGCTCGCGACGGGAAGTGATTGCGCCCACAATAAAATCATAGAACGCCTCGCACCCGTTAGCATCCGTAAGGGTAAGCGAATACGGGCCTGCGGGCAATTGTGAAATAAACAAAGTCGTATCGTCGGTGCTCCACAAAACAGAATAAGGCGGCGTGCCGCCCATAGCTGTATTGATAGCGATGTTGCCGTCGGCGGATTGGGGTGTTGTGGCATTCGTTATGGTATAGTCAATATCCAGTGGTAGCGGCTCGGCGATTGTTACGGTGGCGGTATCGGTGCAGCCTGCAGCGTCAGTAAGCGTAAAGGCATAGTTGCCGGCGCTGAGGCCGGTATTCCCTGTGCCGCTACCCGATTGGTTTTGCCAGGCGTATGAAATGGGGTCGTCGCCGGTGCTCGTAAAATAGGCGGCGCCGTCATTGCCTTCGGGGCAGGTGACATTTGCTGTTTCGGCGAGTGCGGTTTGCCAGGAGGCCGGGCGTTCGTAGGCGCCGATGTCGACGGTGGATTGTTGGATGCGGGGCATACCCGACAAATCAGTGAAGATACCGAGGCTGTCGAGCGGATAGTTTAAGCCCATATCAATAAGCGGCGAACAAGCGGCCAGGCGAAAATCACCGAGAAGCGTATCTACAAACTGTGGATACACATCAAAAATATTGCCGTCCGGACAAGCCTCTTCACCCCCCGGTAAATCACAGGCTGGAACGCTAATAGCACAATTTTCAAGCGTATAACCGTATAATACAGCATTAAGTCCATTTTCAAGCAGGTGTTCCAGCGGAGTACCAGGCTCCCATAAAATAGAATTTTGCAGGCGCATTTTGATGTAAAAAGTAGAATCATTGAAGTTAGTAGACCAATATTTTAGAATGGGATGAGGTCCGTTTTTGAAAAAAGTACAATTGTAAACATCAACGTCAAAAGCGCCCGGAGGGCCGGTAGAATAAAATAATGCGCCGGTATTATTTGCAAATAAGGTATTAGAGATAGTTGATTGGTGTTTCATTGGAGAACCGGCATATCCGTTAACGCTGATGGCGCCGGAAACCTGGCCTGAGGCCGTGTTATGGGTAAAGGTGCATCTATCAATATTAAGATCAATATGACTACCATCATTTTGTAAAATATCAATTCCTCCGCCATAACCAAACGCATCATTATTAGAAAAGATACATTCATAAAAAGCTGCCGACAATGTATCAACCGTATTGCCAATCGCAACTGCCCCTCCGGAATTTTTTTTTGATGTATTTTGGAAAAATGAACAATTTGAGAACATTATTATAAACGGTTCAAGATTATTAACGTCAGAGCCAGCCTGGATAATTTGAACAGCTCCGGGGCCATCCCCTTCATTTTGTGTGAAGGAGGAAGATATAAATTGAATAGCGCCTCTTCCGCAGTAAGAAGTAATAAAACAGGCGCCTCCATCAGCCTCTGTAATGTTTTTCTGAAAATTACAAGCTACGATTGTAATATCTCCACAGATATCATCCATGTATAAGGCTCCACCAAGTCCGTCGCTTGCATTTTCAACAAACAAGCAATTTTCAAGTGAAAAAGGTCTATCCACTGAAGCGTTTCCCCATTTGTAGATTCCCCCACCAGCTAGTATTGCATAGTTTTTTTTGAAAACACAGTTTCGAATAATTGGATTGGTCTGGGTTTCATTTACGCCATGACAGTGAATGCCTCCCCCGTTGCGTGCCGTATTATACTCAAAAGTACAATTGATAATACTTGGTGTGGAAGCTAGGTTATCAGCATTGGTATATACAAACAAGCCACCTCCGCTTTGTTCATAAGCATTATTAATATTATTGCCGACGGCGTATCCTTTTGTGATGACAAAACCATCAAGCAGCGCAGTAGAATCAACAGAAGCAGCAGTAACGACATGATAGGAATTATCAGTACTATCGTCGATTATACCAATATCTCCGCTCAAAATGCTGCGATATTGCTCCCAATTGCGTTGTTCAAGGCTGGTTTCGGTGGCATTAAAGCCGCCGTATATCGCTACGCCGTTTTTTAAAGCGAAGGAAGCGCTCCGCAGGGTTGCTGCCGGTTTATAGATACCTTCCGCCACCCATATAGAATCGCCAGGGTTGGCATTGTACAGGGCTACTTGAAGATCGGTAAATGCATTTTCCCAGGAAGTGCCGTTGTTGAGGCCGTTCACGGCGTCTTTGTCTACGTACAACCTGGTTGGGCTGTCGGTAGGAAAACAGGTTTCAGGAAAAGGGTCGAAATACCAATCCTGAGCATAAGAAAACAACAATACTGAATTCGACCAAACACAGGTTAGTCTGTTTATAGCCTCACAAAAACCATTATTACCACCATTTGCTGAGCAGCTGAGGTAATAAAAAGGGTGCCAAATGTCGCCAATGCCTTCTACCCAAATGGGCAGCGCGCCCCATGTCTGAGGGGGGAATCCGGGACTGTTATATTGCGTGCTGAGTTGAATTATTTTTCTCTGTTTGCCTCCTATGAGCCTTTCATTGACGGCTAATACTACAAAAGGGTTAACCAGAATGATTCCGGGGGAAAAAAGTGTGGTAGGCAACATAAGGGTATCTCCAACTTCTACTGAAAAATCGTAAAGCAAATATTCTGGTCCAAGCTCCCCGGAAGAAAGGAAGGGTCGAATAAAAGCCTTTGAATTCTCCACCCGGTAATAACCCCTGAATGTTGTGTCGGGGTCTTCGATATCGATGCTATATAGGGAATGCCAGTTGTGATCGCCCATTATAGTATCTGCGCCGGTATAAAAGTGAAATTCGTTGTAATAACCCCATATTCCGGGTTCTATAACCCGCCAAACGGGTTTTTCTGCACCGGTAGGTAGTGCAGATATTTGGGCGCTAAGTTGCAGAGAGCCTAAGCAACATAATAATTGAATAATAAATTTTTTCATGGGAGCAGGATTAGTTTGTAGAAATAAATTTATTGGGGGGCTAATCTGCTTACTGGGCACCTAAAAGGTTCTGAACGTTCCTGGGAAGTAAGGGTCGGCGTACCGCATTGAATTTGACTATACAAGATCTCCGTACTGGTAAGTAAAATTAGTGCAATGATTTGCAATGAGCTAGATTAAATGATAAGGTTTTCATAATATCATAATTTTGTGAGTAAACACGACACCAAAAGAATAGAAGGAAATACAAAGAAAAGAAAAACTAATCAATATAGCAATTCTATTGTTTTGAAAATTTTCTGTATTTACTGTACACAACAAGCCGCCAGGTCAGTACGATAACCTGGCGGCTTGGGTTCATTTATTACCCCTCAAAGTTTCTCTCACTCCCTCCCTCACTCCCTCTTCACCGCCGCCTTCACCTTCTGCGGTTGGTCGAGTTGGAGCTTCGCATCGGGGCTCTTCAAGAGTTCACCCACCTTTTGGGAAGCGGCAAACGAAGTTACCATTTGCGACAGCATATCGGGACCCGCGCTGGGCGCGTTGGGCATTAAGATCAGGTTGCTGTTGGTGTGTTGCGACATCGACTGCAGGGTGTCGTAGTGCTGGGTAACCACGATCAGCGCGGAGGCTTCCTGCGAGTTGATACCCACGCGGTTGAGCACTTCTACCGATTCTTCGAGGCCGCGGGCGATTTCGCGGCGCTGGTCGGCGATACCCTGGCCCTGCAGGCGCTTGCTTTCGGCTTCCGCTTTGGCTTTGGCTACGATGCGGATGCGCTCGGCTTCGCCTTCGTATTCGGCGGCCAGCTTTTCGCGTTCTGCGGCGTTGATGCGGTTCATGGCGTGTTTTACGGCGTGGTCGGGGTCAATGTCAGTGACCAGGGCTTTTACTATACCGTAGCCGTAGGTATTCATGGCGTCTTCGAGCTCGCGGCGGATGGCCACGGCAATGTCGTCTTTGCGCTCGAATACGTCGTCGAGTTTGAGCTTGGGCACCTCGGCGCGCACGGTGTCAAATACGTATGCCGTGATCTGCTCGTATGGGTTTTCGAGTTTGTAAAAAGCGTCGTAAACCGCGTCGGGCAGGATCTGGAATTGCACCGATACTTTGAGCTTGACGAATACGTTGTCGCGGGTTTTGGTTTCTACAATAACGTCGAGTTGCTGGATCTTCAGGCTCACCCTTCCTACAATACGGTCAACGATGGGAATCTTGAATTGCAGGCCGGCGCGGCGTATGCCGTAAAATTTACCGAGCCGTTCTACAACGGCAGCCGTGGTTTGCTTCACGGTAAAAACGCCCGACATAAAAATGAACAGGGCGAAAAACAGCAGTATGAAAAAATAAGCTGAAACCATGATGTATTAGTATTTGGTTATTTGAATTCAATTTAGTTAACAAATAGTTATGATGTTGGGTTTTGGCAAAAAATATTCGATCAATGCACTAAATTCTTGCTTATAAAACTTCCAGCGCCTGCTCGAGGTCTTCGATCAGCCACTGCGGGTCTTCCAGTCCGATGTAAAACCGCACCAGATTCCAGGGCTGGCTGCTGTCGGGCCGGCCGGGTATGTTGTAAAACCCGGCCATCGGCAGCGCCAGCGATTCGTGGCCGCCCCAGGAAACGGCCATCAGAAATCGCCGCAGGCGACCTATGAAAGCTTCTACCCGCTCTATGTCGCCGGCTTTTAAATAAACAGAAAACAAGCCGCCGGCGCCCGTCATCTGTTTTCTGGCCAGTTCGTATTGCGGGAAGGAGGGCAAAAGGGGGTGCAGCACCCGCTCTATTTTCGGGTGTTGTTCGAGGTACTTAGCGATCTGCAGGGCGCTGTCGTTGCTGCGCGACATGCGCAATTCCAGCGTGCGCAGTCCGCGGATGACCAGGGCTGCGTCGTGGGGCGACAAAATGCCGCCCAGGCACATGTATTCGAGGTCGAATATTCGTTTGATCATGGCTTTGCTGCCGCACACTATGCCCACCACCACGTCGCTGTGGCCGTTGAGGTATTTGGTGCCGGAGTGCACCACCAGGTCGATGCCGTGGCGGATGGGCTGCTGAAACAAAGGAGAGGCGTAGCTGTTGTCAATGATGGTCGTGATATTGCGCGAGCGGGCCAGCCGGGCGCAGGCGTCGAGGTCTTGAATGTCGAAGGTGAGCGAGTTGGGGCTTTCGAGATATAATACCTTGGTATTGGGCCGGATGGCCGCTTCGATCTCCGCCATATTGCGGCCGTCGACAAACGTATGGCTCACGCCGAAGCGCGGCAGGAATGTGGTGAGCAGGATTTTGGTCCAGGAATACGGGGCTTGTACGCAAACCACATGATCGCCCTGGTTGACGTTGGCGATGACCGCCGCTGCCACCGCCGCTACGCCGCTGCCGAATACCAGGCAATCTTCGGCGCCTTCCAGCGCTGCCAGCTTGGCCCGCAGGATGGCCACCGTGGGGTTGTTGCCCCGCGTGTACACGTGGTGCGACAATTCGTCGGTGAAGGCTTCGCGAAAGGCCTGCAAGGTAGGAAACACAAAGTTGCTGGTCTGGATAACCGGCGGCGCTACGGCCTGAAAGTACTGCTCGCGCGCTTCGCCCAAATGGGTCAGTATTTCGCTGAGGTGCATTTTTTTTTTGGGGGTAAAGGTAGGGCTCACAGTTGTAAGTTGTAGGTTAGTTAACAAAATTGACCTACAACCTACAACCGACAACC
>DAINSQ010000148.1:0-11536 GCA_036741235.1 Saprospiraceae bacterium
TATAAACCTTCATAACCCTTCACAAACCTTCATCACCCTTCATCAACCTTCATCAACCTTCATCAACCCTTTATTCAGTAACCACAATCCGCTTATTCAAGCGGCCCTCCTGGGTTTGCAGTGAAACGATATAAACGCCTGCCTGGAGGTTAGCGACCGGTATTTGCAGATTTTGTTCGCCGGCCTCAAAACGTTGAGCGGCTTGTTGTTGAACTACCTGGCCGGTAGCGTTGAGCAGCATCAGGCGGCCTTCAAAAGCGGCGTTAGCATTAATGCGGACAAACAAATCCGTTTGTCCGTCGGTGGGATTAGGCATAACGGCCCAATTGTCAACCGAGGCAATTTGGTCGACGCTCACGGCAACGCCCGTCTTAAAGGCTTCAGTAGCTGAAAATGGAGCGCAGGCGTAGTAGTTATTCTGCGGTCTTACGCGCCAGAAGTGGATTTTATCAGCTTGAAGATCATTTACAACCTTCGAAGTGCCGTAAACCAGATCTTGGTATGTTATGATAGAGAAGTTAGACAAACGCGATACCTGGAGGAGGTAAGAATCGGCCCCGGTAACGCCGTTCCAAACCAGGGTAACGGCATTATAACCGGAAGTTACAGAACTATCAATTGGAGAAACGAGTTGGGGCGTCTCATTGATAACCGTCGTATTGATGTTGGTTCCCAATACAACACGGCGGATATTGCCCGAAGACAGCGTGAGTCGGCCGGCCAGGTCTTGCTGCATCACCTGTTTTTGCTGTTCGCTAAAATAATAATCCTCGCGCGGGCAATTGAGGAAATAGCCCATGAAGAGTTTTTCGTCGGGGTTAATGGTCACTCCCAGCGGGTCTTTCGCGCCGCCGGTGTAATTGCAGTTTGACCAGCCGAAGCCGAGGTTGTAATCGGGCGCGGTATCGCACAGAAAATCGCCGGCGGTAGCGCAGTTAGAGCCGTCTTGCCGCTCTGTTGCTATGCCGCCGGGAGACATGGCCGGTGCGGGAGTTCCATGCACTGCGGGATCGTAGGGATCAAAATCCCAGCCATGGAAGGGGTGATCCAGCGAGAAATAGTGGCCGATTTCGTGAGGCAGCGTCGAACTGTCGTCGTTGATTTCATCTTTGCGCACCACCAGCCAGTCGAAGCTGGCCGTGTAATAGCCCAGCGTGGTGCCGAGGCCGTCGCCGGCGGGCGTCGCGTCTTCGACTACCCAGATATTAATAGAACCCAGGTCGCGCTGGAATTGCATGAACCCGAATGCGTTGGCGTGGGCTTGAAATACGGTCGTATTATTGATGTAATTCAGTTTTTTGATATAAAACTGAATTTCCATATCGGCGTAATCTTCATTGAGGGCGCACAATTGATCGTACACATCCTTTTCTGTAATGCGGCCCGTGCCGTCGCTTTTAGCAACCAAATGGAAGGTAATGGGCACATATTTGATCGTTCTTTCTTCCAGCGTAGCCGGGTTATTCCGGATGTCGGCCAGGTGTTGTTGGAGTCGTTGAGAAATAATACCCAGGTCTTCTTGCGAAGTACCGCAAACGGGCCTGTAAGTTTGAGCAAAAGTAGCTGTTTGTAATGCGATTAACAGAATGAAAGTGTAGACGGTGCGAAACATTTGAAGGAGGTTTGTTGTCAATAGATGATAAATTGTTAAAAAACCCGACAAAGATAACAATTATACCCGTGCATATTGTTTAAGGCCAAGGCAATTCTTTCGTCGGTTCATTTACAAAGCCCGAAAAAATGCCTACTTTTGCGGCGTTTTTTATACATACCGAAACATAACCATTCAAAATAATATTTTTATGAGCAAAATAACAGTAGTAGGCGGCGCAGGCAATGTTGGCGCAACGGTGGCCAATGTACTGGCCCATAAAGACCTTGTCAACGAAGTTGTATTGGTTGACATCGCCGGCGATATGGCCCGCGGCAAGGCCCTCGACATGTGGCAACAGGCGCCAATAGACAACTACAGTACGTTTCTGCGCGGCGCCGACGACTACAAGGAAACCGCCAATTCGGATATCGTGGTGATCACCGCCGGCGTTCCCCGCAAACCGGGTATGACCCGCGACGACCTGATCAACACCAACGCCAATATCGTAACGACGGTGACGCGCAAGATCATGGAGCACTCTTCCAACCCCATTATCATTGTGGTCTCTAATCCGCTCGACGTAATGACCTATGCCGCTTATAAGGCATCCGGATTGCCCTCGTCTAGGGTGCTAGGCATGGCAGGCATCCTCGATACGGCCCGCTATCGCGCTTTCCTGGCTGAAGCGCTCCAGGTTTCTCCCAAAGATATCCAGGCTATGCTGCTGGGCGGCCATGGCGATACCATGGTTCCCCTGCCCCGTTATACCACAGTATCAGGTATTCCGGTAACGGAAATGATTGACAGCGCCACTCTCGACGCTATAGTAGAGCGCACCAAAGTTGGCGGCGGCGAACTGGTTAAGCTCATGGGCACTTCAGCCTGGTACGCCCCCGGCGCAGCGGCAGCCCAAATGGTGGAGGCGATCGTTCGAAATGAAAACCGCATTTTTCCTTGCTGCGTAAAACTCGAAGGTCAATACGGCATGGATGGTATTTTCCTGGGCGTACCCGTTAAGTTGAATAAAAACGGTATCGGCCAAGTCCTCGAACTCCAACTCAACGACCAGGAAATGGCCCTGCTTAAGGATTCCGCCGGCCACGTTAAGGAGGTGATGGAGGTGTTTGACAAACTGCAAGGTTAATGGGTAAATGTGCTGATTAGTTAATGTGCTGATGTGCTGATGGGTCAATTTGCTGATAATTAAATAATAATCAGCACATGAGCAAATCAGCACATTAGCGCATCAGCACATTATTAAACCTTTCCCCCCTTTATGCTGTTCAAGTAGTGGCCGTTCACAAAAAACTGTGTCACTATGCTCAATACGCCGGTTGATGTAGCGCTTTTAGAGCAAATGAAAACCAACACAGGAGACAATCTGCTCGCTTTGTCCTCCAGGAAACCTGTATTGTTGGTATTTTTACGCCATTTCGGTTGTACCTTCTGCCGGGAGGCCCTCAATGATATCTCCAAGCAAAAAAAATTCATAGAATCTACTGGTACGCAGATTGTTTTCGTTCATATGACCGACAATGAGACGGCTGAACGCTACTTCACCCGTTATAATCTCAACGATAGCGTTCATGTGAGCGATCCCGATTGCCATTATTATGCTGCTTTCGGGCTTACCAAAGGAACTTTAACCCAATTATTCGGCTTGCATTCCTGGATAAGGGGCTTCAACTCAAGCGTTATGCAAGGTCATGGCGTTGGCCCGTTGCTAGGCGACGGCTTTCAGATGCCCGGCGTTTTTGTCATTCAGGACGGCGAAATCAAGGACGCTTTTATCCACAAGCTGGCTTCTGACCGCCCCGACTACGACGGTCTGATCAGAAATTGTTGCCAGGTGGCCTGATAAATTTCTCATACATGATCGGCTGGAAATTCTCTGAATATATTCCCGGACAAGACGAGGGCTCGACTTTCGAAAAACTGCTGAAGCTTTTTCAGGAGCTGCTTCTGTATACTTCCGGCGATGTGGCCGAGGCCCTGGCCTGGCTCACCGAGCTGGACAAAGCGTACAAGCTGACCGATGACACCTACGGCATGGCCGATTTTATCCAGGATCTCATCGACAAAGGTTATATCCGCCAACAAGATCCCCAAAACCCCATGTTTGTGCCCGCTGCCAAAATGGAGATTGCTCTGCGTCAAAAGGCCCTCGACGATGTGTTCGGCCAAATAAAAAAAACCAAACAGGGCAACCACAATACCAAAGTGACGGGCAAAGGCGATGAGTCGACTTCAGAGGTGCGCCCTTTTGAATTTGGCGACCCCCTCGACAACCTGGCACTGGCAGAAACGATGCGCAACGCCCAGATCAACCACGGCATCGATGAATTTGCGCTGGCCCCTGACGATTTGGAGGTGTACGAAACTTTCTTCCAAAGCCAAACCAGCACCGTGCTCATGATCGATATTTCTCATTCCATGATCCTCTATGGAGAAGACCGCATTACCCCCGCCAAAAAGGTGGCCATGGCGCTGTCTGAATTTATCACTACCCGCTACCCCAAGGATACCCTCGATATTATTGTCTTCGGCAATGATGCCTGGCAAATCGAAATCAAGGACCTCCCCTATCTTCAGGTGGGCCCTTATCATACCAATACCGTAGCAGGCCTCGAACTGGCGATGGATATCCTTCGCCGTCGCAAAAACCCTAATAAACAGGTTTTTATGATTACCGACGGCAAACCTACCTGTATTAAAAAAGGAAAAAAATATTACCAAAACAGCTTCGGCCTCGACCGCAAAATCGTTAGTCGCACACTGAACCTGGCCACCCAGTGCCGTAAACTAAATATCCCCATTACTACATTTATGATCGCACAGGATCCCTATCTGGTACGCTTTGTCGATCAGTTTACCCGCGCCAATAACGGCAAGGCTTTTTATAGCAGCCTGCACGGCCTGGGGGAGTTTGTGTTCAGGGATTATAAGAATAATAAGAGGAGGTGATCGGTTGTAGGTTGTAGGTTGTAGGTTGTAGGTTGTAGGTTGTAGGTTGTAGGTTGTAGGTTTGTTTATAAGTTTAATAGTTTATACGACTGAGAGCGAACGAAGTGAGTCCCGACTAAAAGTCGGGGGAGTCCCGTACTGACCGAAGGGAAGTCGGGAGGTTTATGAATAAGCGTGTACTTTAAACCCATAAACAAACAGGGAACATTATTCTTTCATCGACAGCTGCACCCTTTGCCGTTGGTAATCAATGCTCATCACCCTTACCGTGACCTCCTGATGAAGGCTCACCACCTCTGAAGGACTTTTAATAAACCTGTTGGTCATTTGAGAAATGTGCACCAGTCCGCTCTCCTTAATACCTATATCCACAAAAGCGCCGAAATTGGTAATATTAGTCACGATGCCAGGCAGTACCATACCTTCGTATAAATCATTAATACTCTTGATATCGGCGAAATGAAAAGCTTTGGCTTCGCCCCGGGGGTCAAGGCCGGGTTTTTCCAATTCCTTCATAATATCTTTAAGGGTAGGCATCCCGATTTGTCCGCTGACATAGTGTTGCAGCTGAATTTTCTTGCGTAATTCCGGTTGGCTGACCAGGTCTTCCACCCTGCAGCCCAGATCGGCAGCCATACGCGTCACAACCGGGTAGCTTTCGGGGTGAACGCCGGTATTGTCGAGCGGATTGGCCGCCTGGCGGATGCGGAGGAAACCCGCGCATTGCTCGAAAGCTTTTTCACCCAGTCGGGGTACTTTTTTGAGGGCCTCCCTTGTTCGAAACGGTCCATTGGCGCTGCGATATTCCACAATGTTATTGGCCAGTGAAGGGCCCAAACCCGATATGTAGGTCAGCAGGTGTTTGCTTGCCGTATTGAGGTTGACGCCTACGGCGTTGACACAACTTTCCACCACCTGGTCGAGTCGCTCTTTGAGCATCGATTGGCTGACGTCGTGCTGGTATTGGCCCACGCCGATCGATTTGGGGTCAATTTTGACCAACTCGGCGAGGGGGTCCATGAGGCGTCTTCCAATGGATACGGCGCCGCGCACAGTGATATCGTGGCTGGGAAACTCCTCGCGGGCAATTTCAGACGCCGAGTATATTGAGGCGCCGGCTTCATTAACAGAAAAGATATCTACAGGTCGGCTGAATTTGATACTTCGGCACAAGTCCATGGTTTCTCTGCCCGCCGTGCCGTTGCCGACGGCAATGGCGTCAATGCCGTGGTAGTCGACAAGGTGTTCGAGGGTACGTCGCGCCATGAAGTCGTCGGACTGAGGCGGGTGGGGGTAAATGGTTTCATTGTGCAATAATTGTCCGCTTTCGTCGAGGCAGACTACCTTGCAGCCGGTGCGGTAGCCGGGGTCGATGCCCAGCACCCGGCGCTGGCCAAGGGGAGCGGAGAGCAGCAACTGCTTGAGGTTGAGTGCAAAAACCTCAATAGCCTCTTTATCGGCGCGTTCTTTGGAGGAATGCCGGAACTCGGTTTCTATAGAAGGCGATAGCAACCTCTCGTATCCGTCGCGCAGGGCTTCTTTGACCTGTTGGGCGGCGGCGGCGGCGCCTTTTACAAGACGGCGCTCCAGGGCGGCGATGGTTTCCTCATCATCGGGGCTGATGATGACCCGCAAGAAGCCTTCTTCTTCACCGCGGCGGATAGCCAGCAGGCGGTGCGACGGGCACTTGGCCAGCGGTTCTTCGTGTTCAAAATAATCGCGATATTTGGCGCCTTCCTCTTCTTTGCCGCGAGCTACTTTAGAGCGAATAAGCGCCCCTTTTTTAAAGGCGTTACGCACGGCGTTGCGGGCATTCTCGTCTTCATTGATCCATTCGGCAATAATATCGCGGGCGCCTTGAAGGGCCTCTTCGAGGGTTGGGACCTGATCGTTGAAAAAAGGTTTGGCCATCGCTTCCAGGTCGTTGCGCTGTTGCTGGAAAATAAGCTGCGCCAGGGGTTCCAACCCTTTTTCTTTGGCGATAGAAGCCCTCGTCTTTCGCTTGGGGCGGTAAGGCAAATAAATATCTTCCAGTTCGGTGAGGTTATAACAATTGACAATACGCCGGCGAAGTTCGTCGGTAAGTTTTCCTTGCTCCTCAATGGTTTGCAGGATGGTTTCCTTGCGTTTATCCAGTTCATCGAGGCGTTTGCCTTCTTTCTGAATCGCGGCGATCTGGGTTTCATCGAGAGAGCCCGTAGCCTCTTTGCGGTAGCGGGCAATAAAGGGAACTGTAGCGCCTTCATCGAGCAGTTGCAGGGTTTGTTCCACGCCTTTTTTGGGCAACTGCAAGGTATCGGCAATGAGTTGTATGTGAGTAATTTGCATGAAAATTTAAAAAAAATAATCAAAAAAAATAGCAAGGCGCCTCCCAAACTGAATTGTGAGGCGCCCTGCAAATATAAAAAGGATAGTTATTGTCCTTCCGTCAGCGGGATAGGAAATTGTGTGTGAATAATATCGCCCGGGCGGTCGATAGGCAGGAATGTTGCATTCAGGCGGCCGAAGCGGCGCAGGTCGAACATATACTGTCCTTCGCTCCAGAACGAATAGCGGCGCTGGAACAAAACATCGTCGAGCAATGCATCAGCAGTAGGCGTACCCTGGAAGGGGTTGAGGCCGTGTTCTATACGGATGCGATTGATAGCCGTCAGTGCGTCGTTAACCTTGTCGGTACGAGCGCTGGCTTCGGCGTAGATCAAGATCAACTCCTCGTTGCGGATGATATCGATGGGCGACACATTGGTAGCGTAGAGGCGCGTTTCGTGGGTGCCGTTGAGGCCGTCCTGGCTGGTCGGATTCACGCGCAGGCCGAATTTAGCCAGGCGGTCATCGCCGGCTTCGGCATCAGCCAGGTAGTAATTGTGCACGATAATCTGGTCGCCGCTTTGGCCCGGCGCCTTGTATACCGGGTTGAGGATATCGCCGGAGGCGGTGCTGAACACGTGCTTGGGTCCCGTTTTCAGGTCGCCGTTGATATCAAAAAACGAGTTATTGAGGTGCGTCAATGCGGCGGCATTATCGCCGGCATAAAGCGCCACTTTTGCGGCCAATGCGCGGTTGAATTCGCCGAAAGTAGTGGGCGTATCAAAGCCGGCAAAACCTGTTGACAAAGTAAAGGCAAAGCCGGCGCCGTTGAGTTGGGAGTACCCTTCATCAAGTAAATTGCGAATAGCGGTAAAAGCCTCCGCTTTAGTGACAAACGGACCGAGGTTTTTCGGATCGGCCACGTCAACGCGAATACCGTTGTCGTTGAGCATATTGAGCACCTGAAATAACATCAACCCTTTGATCGTATTGGCAAAAGCCCGATAGCCGTCTTTTTCGGCCTCTGAAACCGAAGAAGTATTATCAAGCGCCTGCAACAACAAATTGCAGTTTTTCACCACGCGATAGCGCGTATTGTATGGACCGGTGAGGTAAAACGTATTGGCGTCGAGCGGAGTGCCTTCTTTGCCCAACAAATCTTCGGTATTGCGCGGGTCGGCGTCAAAGAGGTACATTTCACGGGCAATAGAGCCCACGGCGGTTACATAGCCGTCCCAGCCTTCACGCATAGCGGCCTCAGTGCCGGAAACCAGCAGGTTGAGCTCGGCGCGCGAAGCGTTGTTAAGTACGCTGTTGATACTGGGCCCGTTGGGATCTGCCTGATCGTCAATGGTACAGGCATTAATGGCCAGCAGCAGCAAAACGAGGATAGATAGATTGATATATTTCATAACGAATGAGCAGTTTTGTTTTAGAAATTCAGGCTAAGGTGGAAATAAGCCTGTTTAGCACTTGGGAACGGCGCAACTTCGATAGAGTTTGACAAACCGCTGCCCCCTTTGGTAGATACTTCTGGATCGTAGCTGCTGTAATCGGTGAGCGTGAGCAGGTTGCGGCCCGAAACGCCCAGGCGGATGCTTTCAAGGAATTTGTCGCCCATCGGAATGGTATAATACAAGCCTATTTCGCGCAAGCGGAAATAAGAAGCATCTTCGATGAAGCCGCCCAGGTTGTCAAATTCGCGGGGCGTCGTCAAGCCCAGGTCGGTCAGCAAGCGGGTCAGGTTGAGCACTTCGCCGCCCTGTTTCCAGTGCACCAGGAAGTTGAAGTCGAGGTTTTTCATGAGATTGATCTGGTTGAACCAGCCCAACTGGAAGTCGGGTTCTACGTCGCCAAGCTGAGTCGGCGCGCCGCTGGCATCGCGGCCCCAAAGGCCGGTGATGGGCGAGCCTTCGTCAATATAGAACGTGCCGAGGCCGAGGCCGAACGCTACGCCGGGCGGTACAAAGCTGGGGATGTCGTTGGCATCGCCTTCGCCTTTGATACCCAGACGCGTGATTTCGGAGCGGTTGAACCAGAAATTGACGCCGCTGGTCCAGTTGATTTTGGAAGTGCGAATGGGATTGAGTTGAAGCGATACTTCGAGGCCGTTGTTACGCAGGTCGAGGTCGTTGCGAATTTCATTGGTAAAGCCCGAAGACGTGGGCAAAGACCGCTGATAGAGCAAGTTCTCTACGTTGCGCTGATAGTAAGTAACCTCAAGTCCGAGTTTGTTTTGGAACAGCGAGAAGTCGGCGCCGAATTCCAATTCGGTAGAGGTTTCGGGTTCTACGCCAGGATTACCCTGCTGGGTATTGACGATAAAGCCCGACTGGCCGCCGATGTTGTTGGGCGTCATCGAGGTAAAGAGCGAGCCGAAAGCGGCGCTGTTGCCTGTTTGGCCGTAAGCTACCCGGAGTTTGAACTGGTTGACGGCGTCGATTGACCAGAAGTCGAAATTGGCAACATTAATAGCTGCCGAAGCGCGCGGGAAAGCGTAGTACTTGTTGGGATCGCCGTTGAGGCTCGACTTGTCGAGGCGGATACCGGCGGTCAGGATGACCTTGTCGTCGATATTGACTTCCTCCTGGGCGACGATACCGAATTCTTCCTCTGATTCGAGGCGCTGGGTAATTTCGCGGGTACCGCCCTGCGTAAGGTTGGTTTGCAGCGGAATAAGCTGAGTAGTTTTATTAAATATCAGGTCGCGTTCAAAATTGAGGTAAGAAACGCCTGCCTGCGTGCTGAAACTGATATTGTTGCCGGTGTAAAAATCAAATACGCCGAATGCCTGGTAGTTGTAGTTGTAAACCTTGTTTTTACCTACGCCGATAAAGCCGTTGTCTTTGCCGCGTTGTGCCTGGTGCGTTTCAGGAACGTAAACGAAGGTTTCGTTGAGGATGAAATCCAGGCCGCCGTTCATCACAAAACGCAGCGATAAATTATCGCGGCGCAGCGCCGTCCAGTCGAGTTTAACGCCCTGGATCATGCGGTTGATGCGTTCCTCGTTTTTCGTTTTATCGCGCACAAAAATCGGGTTGCCCGCCGTATTAGGATTGTCGGGATACACGCCATTTTCGTCGGGGAAGAGGTCAACCCAGTCGCGGGTAAAGGCGAGGTTATAGCCATAGCTCAAGCCGCCTTCGTTTTCGTTGCCGGTAAAGCCGCGATTGGAATAGCTATTTACGTAATTGGTATTAGTAGTCAACCGCAAGTTCTCGGAAATCTCATGCGTCAGGTTGAGACGCATGGTGAGGCGGTCGTAGCCGGTATTTTTCACAATACCGTCTTCGTTGCGAAAAGCGCCGCTTACAAAAAACGTGGTTTTGTTATTGCCGCCGGCCACTTTCAGGCGGGTATCGGAGATAAGGCCTTTTTCGCCGTAGATTTCTTTTTCGTAGTCAAAAATTTTGCCGGCTGCCTGGGCGGCTTCGAATTTCTGGCGTTCATCGGCAGAAAATTCGGCTTCCACCTGTTCGGCCGTGAATGAACGGCGGCCTACTAAATTAATAACCGAGTTAAAACCCAGGTCTTGTTCGAGAGTTACCTTGGTTTGGCCTGCCGCGCCTTTTTTGGTAGTGATGATCACAACGCCGGCATTGGCGCGCGTACCGTAGATGGCGGCGGCGGAAGCGCCTTTGAGCACCTCGATACTTTCGATATCGGCGGGGTTGAGGTCGGCGATACGGTTGGAGGCGCCTTCCTCGTTACCGGCATTGGCGCCGGAGGCAAAGCGCAGGCCGCTGGGAATTTCGGCGTTGCTCACATAAACGCCGTCGATGATAAA
Organism: Saprospiraceae bacterium; assembly: GCA_036741235.1. Taxonomy (GTDB): domain Bacteria; phylum Bacteroidota; class Bacteroidia; order Chitinophagales; family Saprospiraceae; genus JABWBR01. The sequence goes on from DAINSQ010000148.1 coordinate 10,653, forward strand.
CAGCGGCTGGTTGTTGCCGCTCAGCGAAGAAACGCCTCGCAGACGCATAGCGATACCGCCGCCGGGGGCGCCGGTGGTCTGTACGATGTTAACGCCGGTGAGCTTGCCGTACAAAGCGCCGTCGACGGTCTGCTGGGTCGTTACCCCGGTCAGCTCTTTGGAAGAAACCGTTGAGACTGCGTTGGCCAGGTTAGAACGCTTGATGCTGGAGGCCAAGCCCGTCACCACCACCTCCTCGAGGTTGGTGATGTCTTCTTTCATCACAACCGTAATGTTGTTGTTGGTTGTAGAAACCTCTACGAGTTCCTGCTGGAAGCCCGTGTAGGAAAATTCGATGGTAGCTGCCGTACCCGGTACTTCAAGCCGGAAACCGCCGTCAAAATCGCTGACGGTACCGCGAGTCGTACCCTTCACCAGAATGGATACGCCGATCAGCGGCTCATCATTGGCATCCTTGACCGTGCCCGTTACCATAAATTGGGCCGAGGCGGCGAAGGAAATACAACACATAGCCATCATTAACAGACTGGCTTTGAGCGTAAAATACTTCATGCTTTGTTAGGTTTTAGTAAAATAATTGGCTTTGCAAGTCGCCTGTTCAAACGCTTAACATTCGGCAATTCGGGGGGTATGCCTTATTGTTATTTTATGTAAAAAAAGACTTATGAACCTGAATTTGAGTTATTTGCCATAACCAGGATATTACATCTGGCAGGTCACGCTAATTACTTAAATCTGTGTATATAACGGATATGTTCAATGGAATGCGGCTTAATGAAGATACAATTATTGGGAAAAAATTGCACTTATGGAAATAGTATTGTGTTTTTTATTTGAATTAGAATTTCCCGTTTTTTTTCTCCTCCCCCCCTCTCCCCCTCTCC
>DAINSQ010000149.1:0-11473 GCA_036741235.1 Saprospiraceae bacterium
TCGTAGATGCCGGGCGCCAGCCCCAGGTACGGCGTGAATTCGCCGTAGGACAGGCCGCTGATTACGTTGCCGACAAATACCGCATCAACATCAACAGCCGGAGCGTCGGTCGAACCATGCAAAACGGCAACGTCTACCAGGTTGGGATCGGCAGCGGCTTCCCTGCCCGCGTCGTTGACGTTCAGGGTGAAGGGCGTGTCGGCGTTGCCAACAATACCCGAAGCAGTAACCACATAGGTTTTGCCGCTTTCGAAAGTAACCGGAAATGTCGCAATGGCATCAGCAACAGAAGCGCTGCTGCCCGGCGCTACTGCCACCTCCACTTGCACATCGGCGGGAAGGTTAAGGAAGGGCGTAGCCGTTCGGAAAGAAAAATCGTTAAGGGCAATCACACCGTCGAGGTACACATCCACTACCGGTTCAGGGCTGTTGTGGATAATTTGCACCCTTGCGGTCTGTGCGCCGGCAGTCAACACTGCCAGTAAAAACATCAAAAGAGATAGCGCTCTCATTTTCATAACAACACAGGGATTAGGGTTAAAAAATAATTGAAAACGGTTTTATTAACCCCACGCGCTACTTCTTGTTTAAGTTTTAAAGCCTAAACATTAAACAAACAAAAGCTTTGCTATAATCAGACAAATTGAAAAAATAAATCAATGGTTGATGAACATAATCAAATAACTGTTGTCAAAGGGCCTCTAATAACACAGCGCCAGTGCCCGGCAGGTCGGGAAAATGGGCTTTTCCGTCTGAAAGGCATACGCCCGTAGCAATGTCCTGGCTCAGCAAAATAGCGCCGTCCATATCTACATAATCAAGCAGCGGAAGCAGTTGGGCTATAGCGGAGATCCCCACCGATGATTCGGTCATGCAACCCACCATTACCTTCAGGCCCAGTTGGCGAGCCTTGTCAATCATCCTTCGGGCCGGTGTAAGCCCTCCGCACTTCATCAGTTTTATGTTGATGCCGTGGAAAAAGCCCTGGCAGCGATCAACGTCGGCTTCGATGCGGCAACTTTCATCGGCTATTACAGGCAGTACGCAATGTTCATAAACCTGGCGCATGCCCTCCCAATCGTCGGCTTTGAGCGGTTGTTCAATAAATTCGACGCCGAGTTTTTTTAACTCGGGCGCAAAAGCGATGGTTTGCTCCGGCGTCCAGGCGCAGTTGGCGTCTACCCGGAATATAGCGTCGGTATGGCGGCGCAACTCGCGGATGATCTCCAGGTCATTATCTGTGCCCAATTTTATTTTATATAAAGGCCAGGGCTGTTCTTGCATTTTTGCCACCATTACGTCTATGGCAGCAATGCCTATGGTATAATTGCTCATGGGGATATGATCAAGCGTTAGTCCCCAATATTTATATAATGGCATCCCTCGTTGGCGGGCAAAGAGATCATTGGCCGCCACGTCGAGCGCGCAAAGGGCGAAGGGATGTTCGCGCAAGTGCGGTTCCATTTGCGCCCAGAATTTTTCCGGCGTTTCAATGACTGCCGACTCAATTAGGGGGCGCAGCGCATTCAATTGGTCTATCATTCCTTCAATAGATACGCCGTAGTAGTGAGGGTTGGCTGTCGCTTCTCCATAACCTGAGCGGACGCCATCGCTGAGTTCTACAATAAGCGTGCGCTGCACTGTGCGCGATTCCCGCGAGATGGTGAAAGCGTGTCGCAACGGCAATTCGAAGGGATGCAACTTGAGGGTCATCATCATTTGTCGATTTAAAAAAGTAACAGCCAAAGATAATAAAGCAAAAGGCCGGACGCAAGCGCCGGCCTTCTTCCTCAAATAGAATTCTGTTGTAGTTGTAATCCCCCAATCTTATCTAAAATAAAATTCTTTTTCAGTTTAATGAGACTGAATTAAAGATTTGCGTATTTGTAATGGGTAGGTAATTGAACATTCCGGGTTGTTCCCGGTCGGTTATAAATACGTACTGAACGTACTATTTGTTACTACAAAGATAAAGAAAATTTAATATAAAAAAATTTTCATCAATATTAAATTGAAAATCACCTTACAATTGTACCATAGAGATCAAATTCAGTAGCATCATCAATACGTACCCTGGCAAAGTCGCCGATACGCGCATAGTTGGTTGATGCTGCCACCAGCACCTCGTTGTCCACTTCCGGGGAGTCAGCTTCCGTACGGCCTATGAAATATTCGCCTTCTTTGCGATCGAAGAGCGTTTTATAAGTTTGGCCCACTTTTGCCTGATTTTTTTCAAAACTGATGGCCTGCTGAATTTCCATGAGGTAGTTGGCGCGTTCTGCCTTAAGCGTTTCGGGCACATCGTCTTCCAGTTCATGGGCTCGGGTGCCTTCCTCGTGGGAATACTGGAAAACGCCGAGTCGGTCGAAACGCTGGGCGCGCACAAAATCGCAAAGCGCCTCAAAATCATCATCGGTTTCGCCGGGAAATCCTACCAGCATAGTGGTGCGAAGCGCGATACCGGGGATACGGCTGCGGATGGCGTCGAGCAAAACCTCGGTATCTCTGCGGCTGATTTGCCTGCGCATGCGCTCCAACACCGGGTCGGCGGCGTGTTGAAGCGGGATATCGAGGTAGTTGCATACCTTTGGCAACTCAGCCATTGCATCGATGATTTCGAGAGGAAATTTACTGGGGTAGGCGTAGTGCAGGCGAATCCATTCAATGCCGTCAACTTCCGACAGGGCGTGCAGCAGGCGCGGCAATTCGCGCGACTTATATATATCGAGCCCGTAATAGGTCAATTCCTGGGCGATGAGCATCAACTCCTTAACGCCCCGGCGGGCCAGGCTTTGGGCTTCTTTGACCAGCGCTTCAACCGGTTTTGACACGTGTTCGCCGCGCATCAGCGGTATTGCGCAGAAAGAACAGGTACGGTTGCATCCTTCGCTGATTTTCAGGTAGGCGTAATGAGGAGGGGTAGTGATCAGGCGCTCGCCAATGAGGTCGTGTTTGTAGTCGGCGTTGAGGCGCGCCAGCAAACCGGGCAATTCCAGGGTGCCGAAATAAGCGTCAACCTCCGGAATTTCTTTTTCCAGATCGTCTTTATAGCGCTGGCTAAGGCAGCCGGTGACGTATAATTTGTCAATGCCGCCCTGCTGTTTGATAGCCGCGTATTCAAGTATCGTATCTACCGATTCTTGTTTGGCCAGGTCTATAAAACCGCAGGTATTGATAATGACGATATTGGCGTCTTCTTCCTCGCTATCGTGCACAACGTCGTATTCATTGGCCCTTAACTGGGTAATGATATTTTCGGAATCCACCAGGTTTTTGGAGCACCCCAGGGTGATCACGTTCACTTTATCGCGACGTAAAGTTTTTGTTTTCATGTATAATAATGTGCAATTGAGCACTTGCAGCCTTAACAACAATTCAATTTAAAAAAGTTTGCAAAGATAAGCATAATCCACATTTTGAATGGAGTAAACCCGACAATAAAACGTCATTGCGAAAAATAAAAAAAATCGACATATTTTACTGAAAATTAGTTTTTTATAAATTTTTGGTGATTTTTTATTAAAAAACTGCGAACAATTTTTCGAAAACGGGTTTATTGTTGGTGGGTAATTATAAGAAAACATGACAAGTAGAAAATTCAGTATGTGGGCCAACCTGGCCTACGATTTACCCGCCTCGGTCGTAGTGTTTTTAGTAGCGTTGCCATTGTGCCTGGGTATAGCCCTGGCTTCCGGAGCGCCGTTATTTTCCGGGGTGATTGCGGGTATAGTCGGCGGATTAGTTGTTGGCGGATTGAGCAAGTCGGCGCTCAGTGTGAGTGGTCCGGCTGCCGGATTAGCCGTTATCGTGCTTAACGCCATTCAAAGCCTTCCGAGCTACGAAGTATTTCTGCTGGCGGTGTTATTGGCGGGAGCTATGCAAATTGTGTTTGGCATCGTCAAAGCAGGCGTAATTGGCGATTTCATCCCCTCGGCGGTAATCAAGGGCATGTTGGCCGCCATCGGCCTTATTCTCATTCTCAAACAGTTGCCGCACGCGGTTGGCTATGACGCCGATTACGAAGGCGATGAGTCTTTCTGGCAACCCGACGGCCATAATACGTTTTCGGAGTTGTGGTATATGCTTCAGGCGCAACTCTCCATAGGCGCCATTATTATATCCGCTGTTTCGCTTGTGTTTTTGTTTTGGTGGGACAAGCGCCAACCGAAGTTCAATAATTTTCTTCGCTATATTCCAGGGCCGCTTATTGTAGTAATTTTCAGCGTTTTAGCCAATGCGCTATATGGTTTGTGGGCGCCTTCTCTGGTCATAGGCCCCTCGCATCTGGTACAAGTTCCAGTTGCAGAATCGCTCCAGGGCTTCGTATACCTGTTTACGCTGCCCGATTTCAGTTATATCGGCCACTCGCAGGTATGGCTGGTTGCCGGAACGCTGGCTGTCGTGGCGAGTGTAGAAACGCTATTGAGCATAGAAGCGGTTGACAAACTCGACCCCTACAAACGCGTGACGCCTACCAACAGGGAGTTGCTGGCGCAGGGCGCCGGCAATATGGTATCAGGACTGATCGGCGGTTTGCCCATCACTTCGGTAATTGTGCGCAGTTCGGCCAACGTCAGCTCGGGCGCGCGCACCCGCATGTCGGCCATCGCGCACGGTATTCTGCTCCTGATTTGCGTCATTGCCATTCCCTGGTTGATTAACCTGATTCCACTATCCGCCCTGGCAGCGGTGTTGATTTCGGTAGGTTACAAATTGACCAAACCCGAAATTTTTGTTCGCAAATACCAAAAAGGCTGGGCGCACCTCATTCCATTTGTCGTTACGATCATTGCCATTTTGCTCAGCGACCTGCTTATCGGCATCGGCGTGGGGCTGGTAGTCAGCGCCTTTTTTATCGTTTGGCGCAATTTCAGGGCAGCCGTTTATTTTATGCAAGACGGCAACAATGCGCTTATTCGATTTAAAAAAGACCTCTCTTTTGTTCATAAATACGAATTAAAGCGCTTGCTGAGCAATATTCCCGATAACACCAATGTCTTGATAGACCTGTCAAGAACCAATTTCATCGATATGGATAATGCGGAGATCATCAACGACTTCATGGAGAATGCCCAATTCCGCGATATCCGGGTATCTTTGAAAGTAGTACCGGATAGTAAAGTACAAAATGCCATAATCAAAGCCTAAGGACTATGCATCGATTAGAACAACTTCTCCTGGAGAACAAGGCTTGGGCCAAAGAAATGGTGTCGGAAGACCCCCTATTCTTTGAGCGCCTGACCAACATTCAGAAGCCCGATTTCCTGTGGATCGGCTGTTCCGACAGCCGGGTGCCGCCCGACAAGATCACACAGACCCAGCCCGGCGAGATTTTCATTCACCGTAATGTGGCCAACCTGGTCATTCACACCGATCTGAACCTGCTCAGCGTTTTGCAATATGCGGTAGAGGTGTTGAAGGTCAAACACGTCATTGTGTGCGGTCATTACGGATGCGGCGGCGTCAAAGCGGCTTTGTCGCGCAGTTCTTTCGGTATCATCAACAAGTGGCTCCGCCACATCAAAGATGTATACCGTTTGCACGCCCCTGAAATTGACGCCTTGCCCACGGAAGAAGAGCGAGTCAACAGGCTTATCGAGCTTAATATCAAGGAACAGGTGATGAACCTGGCAAAAACTTCCATTATCCAGCGCGCGTGGAAATTCGAAAATCGCCCCCAATTACACGGCTGGGTATACGACTTGCGCGACGGCGTCATTCGTACGTTGTTGAATGTTGAACCGGGCACGCACCTCGAACATCCGATTTACGAATACGACAATTTGGAACACCCTTTTGAGTGATTTCATATACCAAGCCCGGCTGTTTGCCGTTGTATTAAGGCAAAACACCGCTATTCGTATGAATAAACCAGTTCTGTTGTTGTTGTTGTGCTGCTGGGTTGTCCCGGCTTTCAGCCAGGTAGGTATCAATGGCGCTTATCGCGGGCATAACGCCCCTGAATGGACTAACGACGTTTCATTGGTGGGCAGCGGTTTTTCTATCGGCATTGATTACTGGTGGCGATTGAAAAACCAACGTATCGAGTTTTTACCCGAATTTAACGTGGGGCGCTACCGGCAGCACAACGACCTCAACCAGCGTTTCGCTCATAGCTTTTACAGTTTGTTTTTGAACACCAATTTTTATTTGTTTGATTTCAAAGGCGACTGCGACTGCCCTACTTTTTCCAAACAGGGCGACCTGCTTAAAAAAGGTTTTTTTGTGCAATTATCGCCGGGACTGAGCTATGTGCAATACAAGCTGAGTTTTTCGGAAGCAACCAGCCCTGACGAATTAATAGAAGCGAGCAGCGAGGAGCTGGTTTTTAGCATAGGCGCCGCGGTAGGTCTGGACATTGGCGTCACCGACCTCATTACTATTACGCCGTTGATTGGCGCGCGGTATTTTCCATCCTTGAATTGGGATGAGCTTGATATGCTTCCCCCCGTCGACGACGACGCCCTCATAACGCAAAGCCCGCTGTGGCAATGGTCGGTAGGGGCCCGCCTGGGATTGCGTTTGGATTATGGCAACAAGCGGCGGAGATGGTAACCATACAATGCAGTGATTGACAGGATTGCAAGATGTCTTATCCTGATAACAATTCATAATATTTCGAAAGCAGCTTTAGCAAGGATACAAATTAATATATGGAGGCTTCTTCGTTGCTTCTCAACTTGAGCAGTGCGCCTATTCTGTTTTTCTTCGTGGGCATTGCGGCAGCCTTATTGCGGTCAGATCTGGAGATCCCGCAGCCGGTATCCAAATTCCTTTCTATTTATTTGCTCTTTGCTATCGGCATCAAAGGCGGCAGCGAGCTAGCGCACAGCGCGTCGGAGCAAGAGGTGTTTGTAGCCCTGGGATTATCGCTGTTTTTTGCGTTTGTTACGCCTTTTTACGCTTATCGCATACTTGCCAGCCGCCTGAATAACGATAATGCAGCAGCTACGGCAGCCGTATATGGTTCGGTAAGCGCCGTTACATTTGTTACTGCCGTCGTCTTTCTGCAGGAGCGGCAAGTAATATACGGCAGTTATATGGTAGCCGCCATGGCGCTGATGGAGGCGCCGGCTATTATTGTAGGCGTATATCTGCATCGCCGGTTTTCGGGTGAGGAAAAATCGCTGCCTTTCCGCAAGTTGTTGCACGAGGCCCTTACCAACGGCTCCGTAATCATGATAACAGGCGCTTTGTTGGTGGGATTGCTAGCCTCAGAAAAATCGCTGGAAGAGGTCAAACCCTTTTCAGAAGGGCTTTTTAAAGGCTTTTTGGCATTATTCCTGCTCGACATGGGCCTGCTTGCAGGCAAACGCCTGAAATTCCTGTTTCGCACCGGCTGGTTTCCCGTGATATTCGGCATCGTTTTTCCACTTGCCAATGCAACGCTGGCCATCGGGGCTTGCTATTTGGCAGGAATCGAAAAAGGTAACGCCTTTTTGCTTACCATCCTTTGTTGCAGCGCTTCGTACATCGCCGTGCCGGCCGCTATGCGCATGGCGATACCTAAATCCAACCCCGGGCTTTTTGTCCCAATGGCATTGGCCATCACTTTTCCTTTTAATATCGTATTAGGTATGCCGCTGTATTTCTGGATTATTGAAAAACTGTTTTAGCTATGGAAAAGATGACAAAGCTGGAAATAGTTATCCCAGCTTCAGAACTGGATGATTTTATTGAGTTGCTCGAACAACTCAGCGTTCCGGGCTATACCATTTTTCGGCAGGTTGCCGGAATGGGCGACCGGGGTTTCCAGGATGCTATCGGCCTGAGCGGCGCCTTTGAAAACGCCTACCTGATCGTGGCCTGCAACGCTGAAGTGTTCGAGCGACTACGAGAGCCTATTCGCGTTTATCTGCGTTCTCATGGCGGCTTTTGCCTCATCTCCGAGGTCATGTGGCTATTGCACTAAACCTCTATGCCATGCTGCGCATACTTTACTTCTTCTCTTTAGCTTTATTCTGCATTTGTTTGGCCAAATCTTCGTAGATAGCCTGCTGCCCCTGCGGAGCATTTGGCGCCGCTTGCAGGTAGTACTTGGCTGATTCTTTGTAATTGCCCAGCGCGGCATAACCGCGTGCCAGGCCTACCAGAGTGGTGAACTTGTCGTCGGGGTGGCGTTGGCGGTTCATTTGAAAGACCTGCATGGCCCGCTCCGTTTTTCCTTCATCGAGTAAACTCCGGGCATAAAAGTGCATGTCATTCATATTAGCCAGTTGTAGCGCCTGGTCCATCACCCTGTCAGCGCCGGCATTATCGCCCAGCTTTGACAAAATTTGCGCTTTAGTGCGCAAATTGGCATAGGTTGCCTGCGAGAAAGAGGGGTCGCCGCTGATAGAAATGTCAACCCACTGCAATGCTTCGTCAAGATTGACATTGTGCACCAGGCACCATTGCGCAGCATCATTGTAGGCCTGCCAGGTAAAACCCTGTAAGCCCCTGAGTTGCTTGCGAATACTGGCCAGTGTGATGGAAACGATATCAACCTCTACAACAAACCCGACCCTTACCTTTTCCCAGCTCATCTCTACCCGGGCAGAATTCTCGCTGATGGGGGTAAAGTGGTATTCCAGGAATTCCTGCATAGGACAAGTGCCGGGCTGTGCGCTTACGCGAAGGGCATCTTCTGTCGATTGATAGAAATAACTGCCCCATGCAGTATGGTCTGTGGAAAAAATAATTCGCCATTCGCCTTTTTCCAATGGGATCATGTGCAAACCATAAGCGCCGGCAGCCAGCGGCTGTCCGTTGATCTTGGCATCGTGCTCAAATTTGATTATTGTATTGAAGTTGGCGCCGGCCCGCCATACCTGGCCGTAAGGAACCAACTCGCCCCATATCTTACCCTCGCGACCACGCACTGCAGGGCGAGAATATTCAATCGAGACGGTGGTCAGACCAATGCGCTCACTTACAAAGGCTTTTGAACTGGGCTGCGGCAAATCCAGATAGACGCTTTGCGCAGATACATAGGCGCCGGTGAATAACCATAGCGCCAGTGTGAGACGGAAAATCGTTGACATGAGTGGCGTGTTTATTTTTGAAATAATACTTTACAAACTCATATCACGGCATAGCGTTAATCATATCATTAAACGCCTGCAATTGGGTAATTTCAAAGGTAATGATAAATCAAGATGTGCGCAATGACATAGTGAATGACCAATGTCAACACTTTCTTTTGAGAAAAGATTATATTTCTCGCTTCGATTTTTTATGAAAATATGCCGGCCTCATTATTTTTTCGACGAACGATCACAACTTTTTTTGTTAAGATATAAATTTGTTTAATGCAGTTGTTTTAAAATTTTATTCTTTTCAGCGTAGCCAATTGGTCGGATAAAGTTGATTTATCCAAAAACATTCCGAACCGGCTTTTCTCCAGCAGCACTGCCGGTGAGTCTTATCATTTGACGCTCAATTGCATATCGCGTAACTTTGTAATAGATTTGCGTCTTAGTGTAACAGATACACGAACTATTGCTAACCAATTCATGTCACATGCTCAAAAAAGAGTATTCTAAAAGCAAACCTGTTTGCAAGGTTACCTTTTCACTGCCGCAAGAAGCTGTTCAAAACGCTACAACAGTGAAAGTACTGGGTGATTTCAACGCCTGGAGTTGGGAAAACGGCGCTGTGATGAAACTCGCCGGCGGCGAATATAAAGCCAGCCTCGAACTCGAAACCGGTCGCCATTATGAATTCCGCTACTACGTAGACCAAAGCTACTGGGTTACCGACCCTGCCGCCGATGGCTATACGCCTACCCCCTTTGGTACGCACAATGCTATCGTTGCTATCGAACCTTTTGTAGCCGCCGCACCCGCCAAAAAGGCCGCCGCCCCGAAGAAAGCTGCCGAGCCCAAAAAAGCCGCCGCTCCCGCCAAACCCGCTACAGCCAAAAAGGCTGTTGCGCCTAAAAAGGAAGAAGCGCCAAAGGCCAAGACCACCGCGGCCAAACCGGCAAAAAGCGACAAAACCAAAGGCGGTAAAAAAGCCTGATCTGACGACGACGATAGATTGCAAAACCAATAAACTGTATCATCATGATCACCAAACAATTCTTGAAATCCAAACCCGTCTGCAAAGCTACGTTCACCCTCGAAGCCGAAGCGGCGCCCGCCGCCAAAAAAGTAGCCCTCGTCGGCGAATTCAACGGCTGGAATCCGGAAACGGGTATTGAAATGAAGAAGCAAAAAGACGGCGCCTTCAAAGCTGTCGTAGAACTCGAAGCCGGCAAAGAATTTCAGTTCCGCTACCTCGTAGACGGTCAAAACTGGATCAACGGCGCCGCCGATAAATACGTGGCTTCACCTTTCGGCGTTGAAAACTGCGTTATCAGCACGCTGAACTAACAGTTTTTATCTGCATACCAAAAGTCGTCTCTACTCACGTGGAGGCGACTTTTTTTGTGTTATCAGTTATCGGTTGTCAGTTATCGGTTTGTTTATGAGTTTATTGGTTTGTGGTGTCCACTTTTATTCATAAACCTAATAAACGCATAAACCTATAAACAAATCCACAACCCACAACCCACAACCGTCCATCCATCAAAATCAGCTCTTGATCGAAAGATTGCGCAGTTTATTTGAACCTTTTATAGCTTAGCAGCGTCAAGATGAAAAAGACATTCTGTTTTTTTAGCCAATTAACTAAAATCAACTTTGCTATGCTGAAAAAAGTATTGTTTTTACTTGTGGCCGTTGTGGCTGTTGTCAACTTGCATGCCCAAAGCGTGGATGATATTATCAACAATTACCTCGCAAATACCGGCGGCGCCGAAAAATGGAAGGAAGTTACCGGTACGAAAATGGAAGGCGTGATGAGTATGGGCGGTTTCGAATTTCCCGGATCAATTACCGAAAAATCCCCCAACAAGCAACGCCTCGATGTTAACGTTCAAGGAAAAACGATCGTACAAGCTTACGACGGTACCACCGCCTGGGCAGTCAACCCCTTCCAGGGCGGCGATGCCCCCCAGAAAATGTCGCCCGAAGAAGCTGAACAAATGACTAAAGCAGAATTCGGCAGCCCCTTCCTCAATTACAAGGAAAAAGGTCACGCAGTTGAACTGCTGGGCAAAAAAACGATTGAAGGCGCCGAAACTTTCGAAGTGAAACTGACCAAGAAAAATGGCGATATCGAATACCACTATTTCGATACCGAAGCCTTTGTGCCTATTATGTTTAAATCCACTATTTCGTCAGGCCCTATGAAAGGCCAGGAAACAGAAACCTATTACAGCGATTATCAGGATGTGAACGGCTTGATGTTCCCCCATTTCGTAGAATCCAAAGTGGCCGGCCAGTCGTTCCAGAAAATTACGATCAAGAAGATCGAGGTGAACGGGAATTATGAGGATTCCCTCTTCGCTTTTCCTACAAAATAATTGCAGCTCGGAAATCACCCGATTGTGAAGGGTTATGAAAGGTTATGAGGGGTTATGAAAGGTTATGAGGGGTTATGAAAGGTT
>DAINSQ010000150.1:0-11339 GCA_036741235.1 Saprospiraceae bacterium
TTTCGGGGCCTCAATTCTGATCTCGGACATGCGATCAAAATAGATGCACAGGGCAATATGATTACGGCGGGGTCTTTTGAGCAAAATGTAGATATGGACCCCGGAACAGCCGGCGCGCAAGTACAGGAGCTCAACTCAAACGGCGAGTCGGATGTCTTTGTCTCCAAACTCGGCCCCCAGGGAAACTATATTTGGGGGCTCCAAATCGGCGGCGCCGGCGAAGATGTCGCCTACGACGTAGAGCTTGACGGCGCTGGAAACAGCTACATCACCGGCGCTTTTCAACAAACCGTCGATTTCGACCCCGGTCCAGATACCCTTGAGTTAACTGCCGTTGGCGACTACGACATTTTTGTCGCCAAAATAGACCCGCAAGGCCAGTTGGTTTGGGCCCGGCAGATAGGCTCGCCCGCTAACGACCATGGCTTTGGGTTATGCCTGGATGCAGGTGGCAACTTGTGGGTGACCGGGCAATTCAGCGGCCTTGCCGACTTTGATCCGGGACCCGGAGAATTCTGGGCTAATTCACAGGGGTTAACCGATATTTTTGTACTCCAATTAGACGCTTCCGGGCAATTCCTGTTGGCTCGCACCTTTGGAGGGGCCGGCGATGATGCCGGAAACGACATCTGTTCGCTGTCCGGACAAGGTATCGCCCTGACAGGCCGCTTTTCCTCAAACGTTGACTTTGATGCCTCGGCAGGCGGATCAATGCTCACCTCAGCGGGGCAATTTGACGCATTTGCCTTTACTATGAATGACTCGGGGGATATACTTTGGTTAAAACAATTCGGCGGCACAGGATGGGATGTCGGCCGTGGCGTAACCGCCGACAACCAGGGGAACATTTATTTCGTCGGAGAATTCAGCAATATGGTGTTTTTTCACCCCGGAAATACAAACTATTTGATCAATACCACGGGCGATTACGGCTCATATATTTTCAAACTGCAACAGGACGGCACGCCGATCTGGCTTCGCAAATTGAGCTCTTTAAACAACAGAACCAGCGCCGAAAAAATCGAAGTAGGCGCCGATTTAAGCGTTTACGTTACCGGTTATGTTTATGGCATAGTAGATTTTGACCCCGGTCCGGGAGAAAATTTCATTTACGGCTCGTCTTATTTCGATATTTTTCTTTTAAAATTAGACGCCGAAGGCCAATTTCAATATGCCCGGCGACACGGATTTACCGGCTTTGACTCGGGTAGAGGACTGGCTGTTGATGAAAACAACTACGCTTATGTTACCGGGTCTTTTGCCGGAACGGTATATTTCAATAGCACAACACCCAGTCAATCCGCCAACTTCAGCCTCGACGCTTTTATTCTAAAATTGCAACCTTGTACCCCCACCCAGCAGTCATTAGTCATAAATACATGCGGACCGGTTACTATCAACAACCAGACCTATGAACAAACGGGGATGTACACCCAAAAACTGGTTAATGCCAAAGGCTGCGACAGCCTCTTGTTCATCAGCCTGAGCGTTTATGAGCCGACTTTTCAGACCAACACAATAGTATCCTGCACACCTGTGCAATATAGCGGCCAACTTTACGAAGAGAGCATCACTCTGGTAGAAGTATTAACTGACATAAACGGCTGCGACAGCACGGTTACCACCCATATCATCATCAACGGCCCCAGCACAGCAATCGAGGTACAGGGCAGTACACTCATTGCCCAGGAAACCGGCGCAACCTATCAATGGCTTGATTGCGGGCAGGGCGGCGCGCCTGTTTCAGGGGCCACCGGTCAGCATTTTACGCCCGAAACGAGCGGCAGTTACTCGGTGCAAATTACCACAACATCGGGGTGCAGCCTGGTGTCGGAGTGCATCCCCGTGACTATCACGGATATTGCCCATCCTGAATTGAACCGTTTGATGTTGTTGTTTCCCAATCCGGGTAATAATCAGGTACAAATACGCACGACAAACACCCCTCAAAACAGCATACTAACCATTTACGATTCCTTTGGGCGAAAAATCGAACAAATATCAATAAACCATACAGCAGATATCTACATCAATACAGACTTATGGCCCTCAGGCATGTATATTTTTAAAATAAACAGGGATGGTTTGAAAGGGTATGCAACCTGGATAAAAGGGGAATAAAAGGCGGGGGGTTATATTGACGCCAACTTCGATAACCATCGCCCGATTCCATTATAAAAAGATTCTTTTTTCAAAACCAGCCCCATCTCATTAAATAAATCTATCAATCCCTTGTCATTATTATGATAAGCAATTTCAATAGCATTATTGCCTCCAAAACCGGCTTTCATGTAGGGATCCGCGCCGTTTTCGATTAAAAACCGGACCATCTCCGCATTTCCCAATTTGGCGCTTTCGATCAATACTGTCGTCACCACCTCGGGGTGCTCATAATTAATATCAATACCGTTATTGAGGTGGTATTTCACCAGTTCGAAGTCGCCGTTTTCCACGGCTTTGAGCATATTTTTCCAGTCGCCTGAGGGCATGTAGGTTGTGGGTTGTAGGTTGTAGGTTGTAGGTTGTAGGTTCGTTTATTGTTATGCAATAGTCTAACAGTCTAACAGTCCAATAGTCCAACAGTTCCAGAGACCGCCCCTTCCGCACGGTCGGTTGTAGGTTGTAAGTTGCAAGTTTGTTTATAGGGCTACCGACAACTGATTTTCAATCCATTAAACATCCCTACCCTACTCTTCCAACATCTTCCTCAGCTCATTCAGTTTCAGCATACACTCAATGGGTGTCATCGTATTCAGGTCGAGGTTGAGCAGGGCTGCTTTGAGCTTGCCTGCCATGGGGTCGACGGTTTCGAAAATGCTGAGTTGGAGGGGCGCCTGGATGTTTTTGGTATCGGGGCGTTGCACCTGGGTGGCGCCGTCATCTTCTTTACTGATGTGTTGTTGTTCCAGTTGAGCCAAAATGTGGATAGCGCGTTCCACAATGCTGCGGGGCATGCCGGCCATCTTGGCCACGTGGATACCGAAACTGTGTTGGCTACCGCCGGGCGATAATTTGCGCAGGAAAATGACCTTCTGACCCGATTCGCGCACGGCCACGTTGAAATTTTTGATGCGATCAAACTGCTCGGCCAGTTCGTTGAGCTCGTGGTAGTGGGTGGCAAACAGAGTTTTGGGCCGCGCAAAGCCGTTGTTATGCAGATATTCGGCGATAGCCCAGGCAATAGAGATGCCGTCAAAAGTACTGGTGCCCCTTCCGATTTCGTCGAGCAGAATCAGGCTGCGGTCGCTGATGTTGTTCATAATACTGGCCGTCTCGTTCATTTCTACCATAAACGTAGACTCGCCGGAAGAGATATTATCGGAGGCGCCGACCCGGGTAAAAACCTTGTCGACTATACCGATATCGGCGCTGCGGGCGGGTACGTAGCAGCCCATTTGGGCCATCAGACAGATGAGGGCGGTTTGGCGCAGAAGGGCCGATTTACCCGACATATTGGGGCCGGTAATCATCATAATTTGCTGCGACTCGCTATCGATGAAAACATCATTGGGCACAAAGTTTTCACCCAGCGGCAACTGCTGTTCAATGACCGGGTGACGGCCTTCTTTGATATCTATAGCCAGCGAGTCGTTGATCGTAGGCCGGTTGTACTGGTTTTTGGCGCCCACTTTGGCAAACGACAACAGGCAGTCGATACGGGCAATGAGCGCGGCATTGTGTTGTATAGGCTGGATATAATCGGCAATAGTATACACAAGTTGCTGAAAAAGCTGCTCTTCCAACTCCAAAATCCGTTCCTCGGCGCCCAGGATTTTGGCTTCCAGTTTTTTGAGTTCGTCGGTGATAAAACGCTCGCCGTTGGTGAGCGTCTGTTTGCGCACCCAATCGGGCGGGGTTTGATTCTTATACTTATTGGTGACTTCGATATAGTAACCGAAAACGGTATTAAACCCGATTTTCAGGCTGCTGATGCCCGTGCGTTCAATTTCTTGTTGCTGGATTTTCTGGAGTAAATCCTTGCTATTGTGAACAACGTGCCGCAGTTCGTCCAACTCTTCTGAAACGCCGTCGGCCATCACCCCGCCTTTAGCGAGGTTGGCAGGCGGATCTTTCACCAATTGTTTTTCTATAAGTTCGCGCAAAATAGGACATGGGTTGAGGCCCTCGGCCATTTTAACCAAAATCTCATGCCCGCTTTCGGCAAATGCAGTTTTTACAGGTAAAATAGCCGCCAAAGCCCGCCCCAACTGCACTGCTTCACGGGGATTGACCTTGCCCAGGGGCACTTTGGAGATCAAGCGCTCCAGATCGCCGATTTGCCGGATATTTTGCTCGATCAGTTTGCTCAACTCGTCATTTTCCAACAAAAAAGATACCATATCGAGCCGGGCTTCGATTTCTCGAGGATTGCGCAGGGGCAGCACCACCCATTTGCGCAGGAGCCGGGCGCCCATTGGTGAAATGGTGTGATCGAGAATGCGGATCAGCGGAACGCCGGTCTCGTGAGAACTATGCAGCAATTCCAGGTTGCGAATAGTAAACCTGTCGAGCCATACATAGCGCTCGGACTGTATGCGGCTGATGGCCGTGATGTGCTTGAGGTTTTTATTTTCGGTAGTGGCCAGGTAGTGCAAAACGGCGCCGGCAGCCATCTGCGCCTGTTCCATTTCTTCCATGCCGAAACCCTTCAGATTTTGCACCTCAAAGTGGGCGGTGAGTTTTTCGCGGGCATAATCGGGGGTATACACCCATTCCTCCAGCGCAAACGTGTAGAATTTGTCGCCGAAGTGTTTTTCGAACTCCTTGCGTTTGTCTTTGGAGAATATAACTTCAGAAGGGTTAAAGCTTTGCAACAATTTGTCAATATACGCCAGATCGCCCTCGCAGACCAGGAATTCGCCGGTAGATATATCCAGAAATGCCAGCCCCAGTTCATCTCTTTTTCCAAAATACAGCGAAGCCAGGTAGTTGTTGGTTTTGTGATCGAGCAATTTGTCGTCGATGGCTACGCCAGGGGTAACAACCTCTGTAACGCCGCGTTTGACGATTTTTTTCTGGGGCGAAGGTTTTTCAAGCTGTTCGCAAATGGCCACGCGATAACCGCCGCGAACAAGCCTGGGCAGGTACATATCCAGCGCGTGGTAGGGAAAGCCTGCCAGTTCAACGTCGCTGCCGCCGTTATTGCGACTGGTAAGCACTATACCCAATACCTTGGCCGTCTTGACGGCGTCTTCGCCGAAAGTTTCGTAAAAATCGCCTACGCGAAACAACAAGATGGCGTCGGGGTATTTCGCCTTCACCTTGTAGTATTGTTCCATCAAAGGCGTCGTCTTGCCGGTATCGGTAGAAGTGTTCATTGGGTAAACTTGTAATTCAAATTTTAGCAATTTTCATGATCGGCAAGATATAGCATTTTGACAACAAGCGAATTAGCGCTTGCTTTTCTTGCAAAACTTTTTGGCTTGTATACGGTAGTGCAAGCCTGCCTGGCAAAGATAGGCAATTTGGGCAATATTGCGCAGCCCGCGACAGGCAGCCGAATTTACATAAACATAACATTCCCTTGTCCTTCAATTCATCTTAAGGTCATAACTTTTCACGCTGAAAAACAGCTCATTTTATCATGGCAGATTATTTTCTGTTTATCGTTGTAATTTTGGGCATTCTTGCCATTTCCGACCTCGTGGTAGGCGTTAGCAACGACGCAGTAAACTTCCTCAACTCAGCAATAGGCTCAAAAGTCGCACCCTTTAAAGTGATTATGATCATTGCAGGCTTGGGCATCGCCATCGGCGCTACCTTCTCGAGCGGCATGATGGAGGTAGCGCGCAAAGGCATTCTCAATCCCGAAGCCTTTTATTTTACCGAGATCATGATCATTTTCCTGGCAGTCATGCTCACCGACGTTTTCCTCCTGGATTTGTTCAATACATTTGGGTTACCCACTTCTACAACCGTTTCTCTCATATTCGAATTGCTGGGCGGTGCAGTTGTGATAGCTATCATTAAATTATATCAACAAGGACAAGGCCTCGACAACCTGGCTTATTATATCAACTCCTCAAGCGCGCTGGCCATTATTTCAACCATCCTGTCGTCGGTTGCTGTAGCCTTTGTAGCTGGTATCATAGTGCAATACTTATCCCGGCTATTATTTACCTATCATTACGAAAAGCGACTATCCAGAGTAGGCGCTATCTGGGCCGGACTTGCGCTTACACTGCTCACTTACTTTTTGATTTTCAAAGGATTAAAAGGCACTTCTTTTATACCAAAATCTACTATTGACTGGATCGGCGCAAACACAGGCATTCTGCTGACCGCAGCATTTGTTGTTTGGACCATCGTTATGCAACTGCTTCATCTGATCTTCAAAGTTAATATGCTGCGTATCGTAGTATTGTTCGGCACTTTTTCGCTCGCTATGGCTTTCGCAGGCAACGATCTTGTGAATTTTATCGGCGTGCCTATGGCCGGTTTTGAAAGTTATAGAATTTGGATTAATTCAGGTGCAGAAGCAGGCAGCCTTACTATGGGGTTACTGGCAAGACCCGTACAGGCTGACGTTATCATTTTATTAATTGCAGGAATAATTATGGTGACCACCCTATGGTTATCGCGCAAAGCGCGCACCGTAACTGAAACTGAAGTCTCATTGGGCCGCCAGGGTGAAGGCTACGAAAAATTTTCCTCCAATGCCGTAGCCCGGGGCTTGGTGCGCTACACCATGGTTTTGAGCAAAGCGTTAACCAGTGCCATTCCGGAGCCTTGGATGCGCCGGCTGGACAATCGCTTTCAAAAAGTTGACATCAACAAAGAAAACGGCGGCAGTGAAGCCGAAGCACCGGCCTTCGACCTGGTGCGAGCCGCCGTCAACCTCACCGTAGCCAGTAGCCTGATTGCCTTTGCCACCTCGCTCAAACTGCCGCTGTCGACAACTTACGTCACTTTTATGGTAGCCATGGGCACGTCTTTGGCCGACAGGGCCTGGGGCCGCGATAGCGCCGTATTCCGGGTGGCCGGCGTAATCAATGTAATCGCCGGGTGGTTTGTGACAGCCATTATTGCCTTTACCGTTGCAGGACTTAGCGCCGCCATCATGTTTATTTTCGGCGTCTACGGCGTCGTCGCTTTGCTGGCCGTACTGATTTTTATCGTTGCAAAAACTTTCGCATTGCACCGCCGAAAAGAACAAACCAAAGCCAGGGTCAAACAATTTGAACAAGGCCGCGACAGCCTTTCTGTGGCAGATATGATGGAAGAAACGGCAAAAAATGCCGGAAAAACGCTGCAACTGGTTGCCGAAACCTACCGCAAGGCACTGGAAGGGCTCATTAACGAAGACAGGTCAAAAATCAACAGCGCCAGACAAAACCTGCAACAACTCAAAAAAGACAACGACAACCTCGAATACAAAATATACCACGCCATCAAACGCCTGCAAGATAAAG
Organism: Saprospiraceae bacterium; assembly: GCA_036741235.1. Lineage (GTDB taxonomy): Bacteria > Bacteroidota > Bacteroidia > Chitinophagales > Saprospiraceae > JABWBR01. The sequence continues at coordinate 7,413 of DAINSQ010000150.1, forward strand.
CGCAAAAAGGCCGGATATATCTGCTGGTATACGACCTTGAACAAGATGCGCTGCAATCTGCCGAACTAATAGTGGATGCCTGCAGCGAACACGTTGAAAACAGCCTCCCTGCCCTCCACCCGCAGCAGGTTAAGCGCCTGAGCGAGGTATTGGATGCCCTTGTCGCTTACCTCTATCAAATTGCCGACAACCTGGAGCGAATGGAATTCGAAGCGCTGGATCGCCTTGTCGATGAAAAATACGCCCTATTTGATATGTTGGAATCGCAATTGGCCGCGCAACTGGACGGCATTAAAAACAATGGCTACGGCCTGCGCAACAGCATGCTGATGTTCAGCCTCAAGCTCGAAACCAAAGACATCATCGCCATTGCCTCCCGCCTGGCGGCCTTGTATAGCCGGGCTAAGGAAGAAGAACAAATTATGCAATTGGTGGCCGACTAACCAAGCGAACTACCATTTGCGGCCATAAACCACTCCTAACGAAATATGGCTCAATGCTACTGTTGACCGCGGAATTATTTGATTTGTAACCCAGGTCATTTCTCCATTGTCGTTCCATTGATAATATCCTCTGCTGTAAGGTCCTAGTTTCATGCCCGGCGTGAGATAAAATTGAGCCTCAATGTTAAATATGCTCCGTGCGGATTTGATAATCGGCACGCCGCCCGCACACATCAAACCGGGCTTAAGACGCACAAAAGGCTTTGCCGCCGAGGGATCTATTCTGACAACGTGCACAGCCGGCCCTGCGGATAGATAGCCATTCTTGAAATACCATTTATAGTGCGCGCTCATGACAATGTCAAAAAATACAAACTCGATATTGCCTTGTTCTTTGTTATAACCTCTCGCAATTCCGCTGTTGGTTAAAGCCAACCGAAGTCCGGCTGCCCTTGTGGCGCTGGTGTATTGTTCATATTGGAGGCTGACATTGAGAAAAGGCAAATACCCTGGATTGCGATGCCCTGAACCAAACCAACCCGCCGGTGTATAATCGTCAAAGTCGTATTTATTCATTAGCGATTTAAAATCAGAACCGGTACCCCACACCGGGAGTCCCCATTGCATCGACAAGGAGCGGCGAATACCCGGTGCTGTATCCTCAGCCTTCCCGTTTTGCGCTGCCAACGCTAATCCTGTGAAACATAAAGCTATTGTAATAAGCAGATTTTTCATCAACCTTGTTTCGTCCTGTTCAGAAAAGACATTACCTGATCATTTATATTATTGCGAAAACGCTTTAGAGGAAAGTTGGGCAAAATACGATATTCTGCCAAATACCCTTATTTTTGCGGCCAGTTTTGATTCACCCGCTATAAACAAAGCGCCATGAGCGAAATTTTTCAGATCATAGTTGACTTCGTCACCAACCTCAACGACCAGGCCTTTCTGGCAGAATTGGTTCGCAAATACGATACGCTGGTATACATTGCCTTGTTGCTGATCATCTTTACGGAAACCGGACTGGTAGTGATGCCCTTGTTGCCGGGCGATTCGCTTTTATTTACCGTGGGCGCCCTGGCAGCAGCCACCAACCAGCTCAATATCTGGCTGTTGATGCCGCTGATGGTATGTGCCGCATTGTTGGGCGACAACGTCAATTATTTTGCCGGCAGGTATTTTGGCAGGCAGGTGGTCAAACGCGAGCGCATTTTTCTTTTAAAAAGGGAATACATCGAGCGCACACAGGAATTTTATCATAAATACGGCGGCAAAACGGTCATTATGGCCCGGTTTGTGCCTATTGTGCGCACCATTGCGCCCTTTGTAGCCGGCGCCGGCGAGATGCACTACCGCAAATATATCCTCTACTGCATCGGCGGCGCTATCTTGTGGGTATTCAGCATCACGCTGATGGGCTATGCCTTCGGCAACATACCGGTGGTTAAAAATAACTTCGAAATCGTCGTATTGGGTATCATTTTCGTATCTGTGCTGCCCATGTTTTACCACTGGGCCAAGGCAAAATGGGCGGCAAAAGCCAAGTAGCAGTAGGTTTTCAACTACAGATACCCGCCACGCCGGCATTGGTTACCCTGACTACCTCCGCAGGCGCCACGCCGATTAGCAGTCCGCGCTGCCCGGCATTGATATAGATGCGCTCCCACGACAAAGCCGATTCGTCGAGCCAGACCGGGTAGTTTTTTTTCATGCCCACGGGCGAGCAGCCGCCGCGGATGTAGCCGGTGAGGGGTTGCAAATCTTTGAGCGGTACCAAACCTATCTTTTTATTGCCGGAGTGTTGCGCCAGCAATTTAAAATCGAGTTCCTTATCGCCAGGCACTACGGCCACCAATATGCCGGTTTTGTCGCCCGTGGCTACCAGCGTTTTATACACCTGCTCCGCCGGCAGTCCCAACGAAGCCGCAATAGTAGCCACGCCCAACTGATCGGGGTCGTAATTGTACGGCGCCTCGACATACGCCACCCCATGACTATCGAGGATGCGCATGGCATTTGTTTTTTTCATGTTTATGGGTTTATTGGTTTATTGGTTTATTGGTTTATTGGTTAAGTTTAATAGCACAAAGATAATGAGTCATAAACCTATAAACTCATAAACCTGTAAACAAACCTACAACTTACAACCTACAACAGAGAACTGACAACATCTCCATTAATTCTCCCGTTCCTGGCTATAAATACCGAGCCCTTCGTATATTTGTCCAACAACAACCAACAACCACAAAACATGTCATCAACCAGATTCCGTCCGGGTGTATTGCATGGCGACGAAGTTACCGCCTTGTTCAACTACGCCAACGAAAATAACTTTGCGCTACCAGCCGTCAACGTTATCGGCACCAACGGTATCAACGCCGTGTTGGAAACCGCCAAGGCCGTGAACTCGCCGGTCATCGTACAATTCTCCAACGGCGGCGCCGCTTTTTACGCCGGCAAAGGCCTTTCCAACACAGATCAAAAAGCCGCCATTCTGGGCGCCATCTCGGGGGCCATGCACGTCCATACCATGGCTGAAGCCTACGGCGTAACTGTCGTGATGCACACCGACCACTGCGCCAAGGAGCTCCTGCCCTGGGTAGACGGCCTGCTCGACGCCGGCGAGAAATTCTATGAGTCGCGCGGCTATCCTTTATTCAGCTCGCACATGCTCGACTTATCGGAAGAGCCGCTGCACGAAAACATCGAAATCTGCGCCCAATACCTCGAGCGCATGAAAAAACTGGGCATGACCCTCGAAATCGAGTTGGGCGTGACCGGCGGCGAAGAAGACGGCGTCGACAACACCAATGTCGACAATGCCCGCCTGTATACCCAGCCCAGCGAAGTAGCCTACGCCTACGAGCACCTCAACAAAGTGAGTCCGCGCTTTACCATTGCCGCCGCTTTCGGCAACGTACACGGCGTATACAAACCCGGCAATGTAGAGCTTAAGCCGGTCATCCTCAAAAACTCGCAGGACTATGTGCGCGAGCACTTCGGCTTATCGGAGCAATACCCCATCAACTTTGTATTCCACGGCGGCTCGGGTTCGTCGCGCGAAGAAATCCGCGAGGCCATCGAATACGGCGCTATCAAGATGAATATCGATACCGATATGCAGTGGGCGTTCTGGCAGGGCGTTCACGACTACTACAACGCCAAAAAGGATTACCTGCAGGGCCAACTCGGCAACCCCGAAGGCGAGGATAAACCCAATAAGAAGTATTACGATCCCCGCGTGTGGCTGCGCGAAGGCGAAAAGGCCTTTGTAGCCCGCTTGAAGGCAGCGTTTGAGGATTTGAACTGTGTGGGCCGGAATGCTTGAACGGGAAAGGCTGGGGTTGAGTGTGAGAGGGTGAGAGGGTGAGAGGGAGGGATTATTTTGTTATTCCTTCTTTCACGCCTAATCAGCGTAATTCCAACACCGACTTTGCGACTGTGCGACCTCTGCCGGTCGTTGAGCGGAGTCGAAACGACCGAT
>DAINSQ010000151.1:0-11268 GCA_036741235.1 Saprospiraceae bacterium
TTTAGTGAAATTTTACTCAGCCATAAATTTCTTGTAATTTTTTTGTAATCAAATGCAAAAAGCAAAAGACAGTCCATAGCGAGCGATCAAATTTGGCTAACATTGCCGCATGAAACTGGATAACGATCTATTATTGCGCGTGGCGCGCGGCGAAACGGTTGAGCGTCCGCCAGTGTGGCTTATGCGGCAGGCGGGCAGAATATTGCCGCAATACCGCGCTATTCGCGAAAGCTTGCCCGATTTCAGAGCATTGGTTGAAACGCCGGAGCTGGCTGCGGAGGTTACCATTCAGCCGGTTGACGAATTGGGTGTTGACGCTGCCATTTTATTTTCAGACATACTGGTCATACCGCAGGCTATGGGGTTGCCCTATGAGATGGCTGAAAAACGCGGACCCTGGTTTCCGCGTACCATTCGCAGCGCTGCCGATATCGACGTTTTACTGGAGGGCGAGGATGCTGCAGCCCGTTTGTCTTTTGTATACGAGGCTATTCGTCATACCAACCGGGGCTTATCGGGGCGCGTTCCGCTCATCGGGTTTGCCGGCGCGCCATGGACATTGCTGGCATACATGGTAGAGGGTTCGGGCAGTAAAACCTTTACCAGGGCCAAACAGATGCTGTTTGCCGAGCCGGTATTGGCGCACCGACTGCTCGACAAAATCACTTCATCGGTTATTGCCTATCTGAAACAGAAAGTAGCATCGGGCGTACACCTCGTGCAGTTGTTTGATTCCTGGGCGGGGTTGCTCGGGCCGGAGACCTACCGTATTTTTGCGCTGCCTTACATCCGTCGCATTTGCGAAGCGCTGGAAGGTACGCCGGTCACCGTTTTTGCCAAAGGCGCCTGGTTTGCGCTGGAGGATTTCGCGGCCTTGCCTTGTCGGGTAATCGGCCTTGACTGGACGATGGACCCCGCGCAGAGCCGTAGCAGGGTAGGGACCGGGCCGGCGCTGCAAGGCAACCTGGATCCTTGCGTATTATTCGCCGGCGAGTCGGAAATTGTCAAGCATACCCGGCAGATGTTGGAAGCCTTCGGTCGGGGACATATTGCCAATCTCGGCCACGGCGTTTACCCCGATACGCCGCTGGAACATGTGCGTTGTTTTGTAGATACTGTGAAAGATTTTCGCTATTAATTATATTTTTCTGAAAATCAATCGTATACAATTTTGTGTTCTAATTTTTGAATTCCATCTATTAACTTTGTCGCCTGCGGCGCAGAAAGTACGCCGTTTCAATGCTCACCCATTATTCCGGATGAACTTAATTGTAAGGAAAACATCGTGTTATGGGATGGTTTAAAAGACTAAAAGAAGGGATACAAACCGCTACTCGCAACAAAAAAGAGGCGCCCGAAGGCTTGTGGTACAAGTGCAAAGAGTGCAAGGAAACCAGCACGATGAAAGAATTGCGCGAGAATTTTTTCAAGTGTCCGCATTGCGGGCATCACGTGCGTATTGGTTCCCACGATTATTTCGATCTTATTTTTGACGGCGACCAATACGAGGAGCTGTTCACCGATCTTCGCCCGAAAGATATACTTGGGTTCACTGATTTAAAGCCCTACCCCGATCGCTTGCAGGAAGCAATGAAAAAAACGGGGTTAACGGATGCCATTGCAGTAGCCGTCGGCAAGGTCAATAAAAAGAACCTGGTTATTGCCGCCATGGATTTCAGTTTCATCGGCGGCTCTATGGGCTCGGTTGTCGGACAAAAAATAGCGCTGGCCATTGATTACTGCCTGGATACCCAAACCCCTTTGCTCATTATCTCCAAAACCGGCGGCGCGCGCATGATGGAGTCGGCATTTTCGCTGATGCAAATGGGCAAAACCGCCGCCAAACTCACCCAACTCGCCAAAGCGCGTTTACCCTATTTTTCGCTGCTCACCGACCCCACTACGGGCGGCGTGACCGCATCGTATGCCATGCTTGGCGATATCAATTTTGCCGAACCCGGCGCTCTGATCGGCTTTGCCGGCCCCAGGGTCATTAAAGAAACTATCAAAAGAGACCTGCCCGAGGGATTCCAAACCGCGGAATTCCTGCTCGAGCACGGCTTTCTCGATTTCATTACCGATCGCAAGGACCTCAAGGAGACCCTCTCCGATTTGCTGCAGTTTTACTCGGTTACCGGGTAGACCGGTACCACCGGTACGACACTATTGCCAGGGTGAGTACTGTAATGGGTACCACAAACCACATCATGGTTTGGCTGAATAATGGCAGCGAGCTGTGCTGGGACGCCGACAGGATCAGGTATACAGTATAGGCAATATAATAACCCAGAAAAACAAAACCTTCCCAACGCGAGATAATATTGCCGGTGAAAAAGATAGGTAAGCAGGCCAGCGCTACGGCAATCATCACCGGAATATCAAAATGCAGCGCAGAAGAGGATACGGGTAATCCACCTTTTGAGACCATGGCTGTTAATCCAAGCACACATAGAATATTGAATAAGTTGCTACCCACCACATTGCCCACGGCAATATCGCGTTCGCCTCTGATACTTGCAATAACGGACGTAGCAACCTCCGGCATTGAAGTGCCGGCGGCAACAATTGTAAGGCCGACTATCAGGTCGCTCACGCCAAGAGAACGCGCTATATCAACTGCGCCGTTAACCAGCCAGCGGGAGCCCAGCACCAGCAATACCAAACCGGCAATAACGAGAAGACCGTTAAACAGGTAATTAGTAGGCTGTTTGCCCTTGGATTCACCAAATTCGGCCTTGTACTGGTCTTTTACAACTTTGCTTTTCTCTTTTTGGCTTTGGCGAATCAGAAAAACGGTATATCCGATAATACCGGCGAAAAGGGCTATGCCTTCAAGTTGAGAGATCGTGCCGTTCCAGGCCATCATCATCATGAGCAGGGAGGCGCCCATCATCAGGGGCACATCAAGTCGTATCAGTTGTTGCGCCACAACAAGCGGGGTGATGATACCCGCCAAACCCAAAATAAACAGCACATTAAAAATATTGCTGCCTACTACATTGCCTACTGCGATCTCCGTATTTCCGTTGAGGGAAGACATGACGCTGACGGCCATTTCCGGCGAGCTGGTGCCGAAAGCGACGATGGTCAAGCCGATTACCAGCGGAGAAATCCCCATGGCTGCAGCCAGGCGGGAAGCGCCTTTGACAAGTAGTTCGGCGCCAACAACGAGCAATGCAAGGCCTGCAATTAACAACAAGATGGCCATAGGTGTGTATTTTGGTGAAAAATCGCCCCAAAATACGGTTTTCAAGCAATCGGGCTAAAAAAAATGACTGTAAAACAGGTCATGCCCGTTGTTTGATTTGTTGAAGCAGCGCGATGGTTTTTTCACTGGGGGCGGCGCCCAGCCTTTGTTGTAATTGGTTTTTACATAATTCGAACTGATTCAGCGCTTTATCGGGTAGCCCCATCGCTGAAAAGCAATACATCAGGCGGCGGTGAGCGGCTTCGCTCAGCGGGTCGATGTCGAGCAGGCGCTGGCAGAGGTTGATGGCGAGTTCGAACTGCGATTGCTCGGCGTAGTATTGCGACAGCTTGTCGAGCGCCGGCAGGTATTGTTCCTGCAGCCTTTCGCTTTCCCGGGCTGCCCAGTTATCGTCGTTGAAGGCCTCCAGAAACGGCCCCCTGTAGTAGGCAAAAGCGCGGTGAAAAGCGTAGATAGCTTCTTCTGCTGATTGGTTTCTTTCCTTGAGGTAGGCTTCTTTGAGGCCGGCGCTAAAGGCTTCCGCATCGGAGGTGATAACCAACCGGCGGTGAAAGCTGTAAAGTTGTTCTTTGAAAACCAGATTTTCACCGCCAATGCCCTGGGCGTCCAGCCATTGGCGGATATGCCAGATAGCATTGTTGAGCGAGTTGCGGGCGGCGTCGCCATATACATCGGGCCACAACCAATCGATGATGCGGTCGCGATGAACGCTACGGGGATGCTGGTACAACAGATAGGCCAATAGCACTTTTTGCTTTCTGGTAAGATCGCAAGGCAGCAACCGGCCTTTGTAAAATAATTGAAATTCGCCGAAAAACTGAACGCGCAAGCTGTTCTCAGGTGATGTGGCTTCGCTGTTTTCGTGCAACCAGGCGGGCATAATCCCCATCTGATAACCGCCCATCAGCCAGTCGAAAAACAGTTCGGTAAGCGGTTTATTTTTTTTCGTCGAAACTTCGGCTGGAGGCCCAACCTTTTTAAGCGCGTGCCGTTCCACCCTTTGTAACAGCAAAGAATCATCGGCTGCGGGCCAAAACAGAAAATCAAAGAAGTCGTGCTGAAAAGCTTCGAGCACCTGCTCGCGGGTGTGCGCCGCCGCAATCAACAAAAGCGGAATGTTCTGAACTTTTTGTAATTTGCAGTCCTGTATTTCCCGCAATTTAGCCAGACCCTCTTCCTGAATTTCCGGATCGTGATTCACGATTATCATTGAAAACTCGCCCAAATAGTCCAAATAATCAGCCGGAAAACTGAACGGCAAGTCTACAACGCTAAACTCCTCGCTGCATATTGCGGCAAGTTGTTCTTTGGCAAGCACAGCGCTGCCGATGAGAAGCAGTTTGGGGGGCATGGGTTTTTGTTTTTTGGCTGTGCAGATTAATACGCTTACTGGCTCATTTATTACAAATCATAATCGAAAAAAGTCATGCAGTTGCATTTTTCTTCCGGTGATCCGGATTCACACACTTGCGAAAGCCGCCGCGAAGGCGCCTGGGTTATATTTACCTGTCCGGTATGCGCTGAATTTGAGCGCCGAATTAACATGGAAACGGGTGAACTCCGCACCATCCCTGCGGCAGATCCCTGCATTTTACACCATGGTAGTTTTATGCCTGCAGGATTCGAAGCCGATCATCTGGGGGCGAATTAATTCAGATTCGTTATCGGTCGGAAAAAGCGAACTAAAAGACTGTTTTCGTGACTGTCAATTATTGCGGGGGCGTAAAGTCGCTGCGAGTTCGGTGTAGCTATAAGCTATATATGATTATAAAGATAAGAAAAAAAACAATGCGACTACCTGCTCAGGATAGTCATTTTAATAAAATAAGGGTTGGCCGAGCAGGGTAAAACACAACCCTGCTCAGCCAGCGTTAAAATACTTGCATTAAACATTCTGCCGACCATTGATCCGATTTGGCGTTGCGCGCAGTGGCGCTTATGCGGTAGAGGCCTCCGGTAAAATACGCGGCAGGCGCCACAAACGAGATCAAACCCTGATCGGTGGTTGTTATGGGGGTAAGCCTCATGTTGATATGAGGGCCGCTGCCGATGGCATGGGCGCTTACCTCCAGTTCAACGGGGTGAGCGGCCTTGTTGATAGCGCCGAGCTCCATTTCGAGTACTACCAGCCCGCCCCACTGCGGGGCTTCGCCCGGCTGCACGTCCCAGGGGCGGCTTACAATTCGCAGAGCGGCGTTGTGATGGCCTGCTTCAGCGGGGGTTTTGGCAGTTTGGGGAATGCGCATTTGCATGAACTGGCCGATGACCTCGGGTTGCAGGCCCTGGAGGGCCATGCTATTGCCGCTTTGGAGGTGTTCTATTCGTCCTTTGGGGGTTTTACCGTCGGTATCGTAGAAATCGATGCGGAATGTGTACTTGGCGGCGCTGTCAACCGGGGTAGCAAGGTCGGCGCCGCGAGCCTTGACGGTTGTTTCCTGTGGTATTTCAGCAATAGGTTGTTCTGATTTGGCTACTTGTTGCAGATAGCTGAGGGCCATCAGCATCTTATCGGCGTCGTCAAAGGCGATACTTCTGCCAATTTCCTGATGATTGCCGGCGTGCAGGGTAAAATAGTGGGCGCCGCCGTCTTCCAGGGTTTTAAATTGTTTGGGTTTTGCCGCGTTACGAATAACGGCATTCAGGCCGGTAGCAGCGCTATCTTTGGCATTATACGCCTGGCTGAAAAAGATGGGATTGCCGCGCACATCGCCGCAACAGAAATAGTACAACCCGCTTGCCTTGTCCTCAAACAGTTGAAAACCCGGCAGCGCATTGGGCGGCGCCGGATTTTCCCGGCTTTTGTTGGCTGATTTCATGGCATAGGCGGTTTTGAGGGAGTAAATGGGGTGATTTGTTTATAGGTTGACAGGTTTACAGGTTTAATGCATCAGCAAATAAACCTGTAAACCCATAAACCTATAAACGGAGCAAGCGCTTACGCGGCCTGATAGAATTGGATCAAGCCGAGGTCGGCAAATGCTACCACCGGTGCTTTGGCGCCGCCCGGGCCTTCCAGGTTGATGATGGCCAGCAGGCGGTATACGCCTTCGTTTACCTGATTGGCCGGGATGTTAACCTTCACGGTGTAGTCGTTGACCAGCGCGGATACGAACGGTGTAGCTGCTTTGAATTCCTGAGCGTCTTCACCGCCGCCCATTTGTTCGAGGATCACTTTGCATTTCCACGTGCCGTTCATCAGCAAGGACAAGCCGCCCTGAACTCTCCACTTGAGGGTTACATTGGCCGATTGGTCGGTTTGGATGAAGCGGTTGGTGGCGTTGGGGTCAAACGGGCCCGGTGCGGGGAATGTTCCTCCTGTGTCGGGACCTTCGGTCATAATGGCAAAAGAGCCGTTAACGATCGAAAAGTTGCCTGCGACATTGGTTTCAAAATTCAGGACTGCCATGGTTCTTCAGGTTTGTGCAATTTGGGTTCGGTCAGGTTCACGGCGCCTTGTCGGCTGTACTTGGCCCGCCTTGCGGTGAAATTGGTTGTTGTGAAATGGATTCGTTTTGTGAACCATGAACAAAATTATGGCAGCCCGATTAATACCGGCTTAATTACCGCTTATTTGTCAATTAATTTTGGAAATTGCCCGTATTAATTGACTTTGCGGCCTGCGGCCGTGCGTGAATTGACGGCAGATTGGTTGATTTTTTTCAAATCTACAAGCAAGCCGGCATAGGCGCTTTCGTTGTCAACCCGGTATTTTTTGCCCTCGTAGGTTACCTGCCCTTCCCGGCGGTTCCATTCTGAAGCCAGCAATACATATCGGTCGCCGACTTTGGGGTTGGGGCCGAAGACCAGGTAGCGGTCGTCGCCGCCGGTTTCAAAACTAACGGCAAAGCGGTCGACCTTGGGGCTGAACAGAAATACGCCGGGTGTGCCTTTGCGTATGACTATTTCTTCAACCTGCCTGCCGTCGATGATCTTGATTTGCCCGCGCACGATTTCAGAACTGCCGCTGTTGATGGCCCTGTGCATGACGATGTCGTTGGAGAGGTAAAATTGCACGCGTTTTAGTTCGTTGTCAGTCCAGCGGTTTTGTTCGTACATCTGCTGGGTGAAGGGGCGAAGCGTCGGCCCGCAGGAGCTGAGCGCCAATAGCGCCAATAGCGAAAACAGAGTGATATTGCGATACATGGTTGTGTGGTTTTGTAATACCAAGTTAAGGGCTCCCCGTGTATTGCAAAATGACCTTAAGAATGTTTAACCCCGGTTTAACTCATTTTAACGGCTGTTGAAAGTTTTATAACTTTGTCGCGAATATTGACGATATATATGGAATCGCTTCAAAAGCAATGGGATATATGGCTGCCTCGTTTTCAGCAATGGGTAGCGGAACTTACGCCCGCAGAATGGGTGATAGGAATCGGCGTTTTGCTCATTTTGATTGTATTGCTGACCGTGCGCGGTTCCAGGCGTTCCCGCAATAAACACCTTGCTCCGCAATTGGCCCTGCACGCTTTTCAAATAGCCCCCCTGGGCCGCGATGCCTTTTTTAAAATACGCAATAACGGCGAAATGGCTACGCTTACTACTATGCTTATCAAGGGCCGCAATGATCTGCTGATTAAAAGCGATTACGCCGGCCACCAGATTGAGAAAGATAAGGTGTACGGTATTTTGCTGGAAACGACGTCTAAAGATCGCATCCAAAATGATTTTAGTATCGAGTTGATGTATATCGACCAGGACCGCAATGTGTATCGCCAGGTTTTTGATTTACGCCAACAAGCAGCTTTGCCCCCAAAGATGGTAAGATAGGTTTTTAATTTGCTGATTTGCTGATTTGCTAATTTGCTGATTCGACCGAAGGCTAACGAAGTGAGTCCCGATTGAAAATCGGGGGAGTCCCGTACCGACTGCAAGGAGGTCGGGATGCTAATTTGCTGATAATTAAATAATAAATATTCAGCACATCAGCACATTAACCCATCAGCACATCAGCACATTAACCCATCAGCACATCAGCACATTAACCCATCAGCACATTAATCAACCGCTTCCAGGCGAAAATCAATAGTTGCGAGGCCACCTGCGTCAAAATGATAGATTTCGAATTGGTGTTCGCCGCCGAAGAGATCGAGTACTGCTTCATCCACGGCGGGTTCGTGGATATCCCAGTGGTCGATAACCAGATTGCCGTCAACGTAGAGTCGCAGCCCATCGTCGCTGGTCACGGTGATGCGGTATTTGCCGGCCGGCAGGGTAGTTTTGGCTGTTGCAAAAGTGGCAAACTTATCGGCGGGCACTTTTTCGTGCGGGGCGCCCCACCAGCGCCAGGCGAGTTGGGAAGTAGCTTGCACATGCAGAGGCTGGCGTTGGCGCAGCGCGGCAAAAGCTTCAAAATTGGAGAGCGGGTCGGTAGTTTCGTCGTAGGCTGCCCACTTCACATGCCAGTCGATATCCTTTTCAAAACGCCTGAATTCAAAGCGATGGGGTTGGCGTGTGGGGCGGGTAATGCCCAATTGGTCGACGTAGGTTACGCCTTTGTATTCTAATACCAACAAAACAAGGGGTTTGTCGGGCTGTCGCTGAAGGCTGATAGTGGCGGGTATTTCGCCGCTGCTTTCGCCGGTTAGGGTCAACCCCGCTGTATTCACAACGCGCCAGGTTCCTGCCGGACCCATGATATCGAAGGTATAGACGCCGTCTTTGATGTCGCGGAGCCATATTGCCGGGTATTCAAAGTTGTAGGGCCCCCATTCGTTCACCAGCATAAAGCGCCTTCCGCGGGGGTGATCTTTGGGCAAAGCGGCATTTCTGCCGTTGGGCAGTGGCGCCGGTATTTTTTGTTGTACCCAATCGGGCAATTGTAAAACCTGCTCAAAAACCGAAGTATCAGTAACGGTGGCGGCTTGTATCAGCCTGTTGCGGTCGCGGTCGGGGATGGGGCTGTTGATTTGTTCGGGCAGGTAAATGTTGTTTTTTACCAAAAAGCGATTTTCGTTGGGCTGCTCTTCGAGTAGTAATTGATCGAAGCGGAAAAACTCGTTGTTGTCATTGATAATCACTTTGCGTGTGCCGGCGATTTTGAGGGGTGTTTTTACCGATACGAACGCATTGCGCCACAGGTTGTAATCGCGGCTCATCACATCCCGGTTTTGTGCGTAGCCCCAGTCGGCGGGTTGTTCTTTGCGCTGCCAGAGCCAAACGCCGGTTTGGTTGTTGGCGAAATAGTTGTTGGCGATGGTATTCGACTGGCCGTGTTCAATGGCGATGCCGTGTTGGCAATTGGTGATGCGGTTGCCTGCAATGAGGGTTTGGTAGCTATAGCCGCCCCACACGCCGTAGGTACACTCGTCGAGCCGGTTGCCGATGATCTGGTTGGAACTGAAGGTTACTTCTACGCCATTGGTAGGCGAGTGCGAAAAGTCGTTGGCATACAACATATTATTATTACAGCCGCCTTCACCGGTATCCATCGTACTTTGACCGGCCCACAGGAAAAAACCGTCGCCGGAGTGGGTAGCGGAGTTGTAGGCAAATACGTTATCGTTGCTTTGCTCGTAGCACAAAATGCCGGCGGAATCCTGACCGCGGCTATAAAAGCCATGGCTATAACCCCGAACGTTCCAGTCAAGTCGGTTGTGCATCACTTTATTACGGCTGCTGCGGTACAATCCGATGCCGATACCCGAATTAAAGCGGATGTCGTTGTTGTAAAACAGTCCGTCATAGCATCGCATAAGCATGATGCCGTTTTGGCCCTGGGTGATGCGCACGTCGTGGATATCGGCTTCGAAGCAATCTTTGAGGTAGATAGCGGCGCCGTAGCGCAGCCACTCGTCTTTTTCATTTTGGTGGTAGCTGAGCCAGTCCGACAGGTCTTCGCGCTCGCGTATGCTGTACAGGCGCTGGCGGTAGTTATGGCTCAGGTCGCTATTGTGGATGGTGAGCCCTTGCACGTTTTCGGCCATCAGGGCTACGCGATATCCTCTGGCGTTAAGGTTTTTTATCGTAATATTTTTGCCGGCTTTTATCAGTATGGCCAGGCCGCTAAATTGGTTGGGCGGCGCTTGTTTCGCATTGCCGTCGAGCGTAGCGCCGTTAAAATCTACGACAATATTTTCGCCCTGAATGGTGATGATGGGGTTGTCGAGGGCGGCGATGGTATAGTCGCCGGCCTGAATAACCGTCGTTTTATCGATCACCATGCCTGCTTGTATCTTCACTTGCTGGGCGTAAGCCCCTAAACTACAAAGCAAAACGGCGATTATAACAACTATGCGGGTAGCCATATTGAAAAATTGAAAGATTAGTTAAAATTCAAAGATCGGGCAAACCGTTGTATATCGCATAGCGTCTAATGGATAAAAAAGTATATTTGCACACAAACGAGCATCTGATCATGAAAAAAACACTCCTGCTTGGCTTGATGATATTGGGACTTGTTGCGATTTGTCAGACTGATATCTACGCGCAACGCGGAAAGAAAAAAAGTTCGAAAAACGAAGAATACTTCGATGACCGAGGCGGCTTTAAACACCGGCTGTGGTACGGCGGCGGTTTTTCGCTCGGGTTTGCCAGCGACCAGTTTACGAGTTTGTTTCAGTTGGGCGTGTCGCCTATGGTGGGTTACAAGGTGATCGGCGATCTTTCGGTGGGGCCCCGCGTGTCGGTTTTGTACAACAACTTCCGCGTGCGGCTTTTCGGGAATGAGGTAGAGTCGGCCAACCCCGTATCCTGGGCGGTAGGCGCTTTTACCAGGTATAAATTCCTGAATTTCCTTTTTGCGCATGCCGAATACGAACTTGAAAACAGGGCTTTTGTACAAACCGACGGCTTTACGGTGGATGTGTTGCGCCAGCAGCGCAATAACGCTTACCTGGGGCTGGGCTACAACGGCTCGTCGGGCTCGCTGTGGGGGTTCGAAATTCTTCTGCTTTATAACGTCAATCTGCCCAACGACGCCATTGAGTCGCCGTTCGATATCCGGGCGGGGGTGACGTATAATTTTTAATTTGCTGATTTGCTGATGTGCTAATTTGCTAATTTGCTAATTTGCTGATTTGCTAATTTGCTAATTTGCTAATTTGCTAATTTGCTAATTTGCT
>DAINSQ010000152.1:0-9805 GCA_036741235.1 Saprospiraceae bacterium
ACAACCAACAACCTACAACCTACAACCTACAACCTACAACCTACAACAACCAACAACATGGAATACCGACGACTAGGCAAATCCGGATTACAAGTCAGCGCCCTGTCACTGGGCTCCTGGCTCACCTTTGGCAAACAAATTGGCGACGACGTAGCCGAAGACCTCATGATCAAGGCCTACGACAACGGCGTCAACTTTTTCGACAACGCCGAAGCCTACGCCCACGGTCAATCAGAGATCGTGATGGGCAAAATTCTCAACAAGCTTAAGTGGGAGCGCAGCTCTTATGTAGTATCGAGCAAAGTTTATTTCGGCGACGGCGGCAAAAAGCCCAACCAGTCCGGCTTGAGCCGCAAACACGTCTTCGAGGCCTGCCACGCCGCCCTGCGCCGCCTGCAGGTCGACTACCTCGACCTCTATTTCTGCCACCGCCCCGATAAAAAAACGCCCATCGAAGAGACGGTGTGGGCCATGAACCACCTCATCCAGCAGGGCAAAATCCTGTACTGGGGCACATCCGAATGGTCGGCCCAGGAGATCATGGAAGCCCATATGGTCGCCCGCGAAAACCGCCTCATCGGCCCCGTGATGGAGCAGCCGCAGTACAATATGTTCCACCGCCACCGCATGGAAGTGGAATACGCGCAGATCTTCAAAACGGTGGGCATGGGCGCCACGATCTGGTCGCCCCTGGCTTCAGGCGTGCTCACCGACAAGTACCTCAACGCCGCCCCCGAAGATACGCGCATGAATATGAAAGGTTTGGAATGGCTGCGCAACAGCGGCCTCACCCCCGAGCGCCTCGAAATAGCCCGCCAGCTCAATACCCTGGCACTCGAATTGGGCACGTCGCTGGCCAAACTGGCGATCGCCTGGTGCCTGAAAAACCCCACGGTGAGCACGGTGATCCTCGGCGCCTCGAAGGTCCCCCAACTCGAAGAAACGCTGACTTCCCTGGAGGTGATCCCCCTTCTTACCCCCGACGTCGACCGCCGTATCGAGGAGATCCTGGGCAATAAACCGGCGCAGCCGGAGTGGTAATAAGCGCGGAAGGGAAAGCTATCACAAGCGTACCCTCCCAAAATCCACATTCAAAACCGTTTCTCATGAACGACCCGGCCGGCTTCCAATCCCAACTCCGCGAAACCCTTGCCGATATCCTGCAATGGTGGGCTGCTCGCGCCGTTGACGATACCTACGGCGGCTTCATCGGCCGCATGGACGGACAGGGGCTTGTACACCCACACGACGAAAAAGGTATCATCCTCAATACCAGGCTATTGTGGACATTTTCCTCCGCAGCCCGGCAGGCGCTGCCCGGCGAATACCGGCCACTGGCCGACCGCGCTTACCAATACCTGATGCGTTATTTTTGGGACGAAGAAAAAAGCGGTTTCTACTGGACCGTCGACTACCAGGGCCGGCCTGCGCAGACCAAAAAGCAGGTATACGCCCAGGCCTTCGCCATCTACGCCCTGTCGGAATACCACCTGCTCACCGGCAATGCCGCCGCCATCGACTGGGCCATGGAAACCTTCGAATTCCTGGAGCAATACAGCCTTGACCGCCGTCAAAACGGCTACCTGGAAGCTTTCAACCGCGACTGGCAGCTCCTGGAAGACCTGCGCCTCAGCGAAAAAGACGCCAACGAAGCCAAAACCATGAACACGCACCTGCACCTGCTGGAAGCCTATACGCACCTGTACCGGACAAGCAAAAAGGAGGCCGTCAGGTATGCATTGAAAAATCTGATCACGCTGTTTTTAGACCGCTTTATCGACCCTGCCACTGGGCACATGCGCCTGTTTTTCGACGAGCGCTGGCAACTAAAATCTCACGAAATCAGCTTCGGCCACGACATCGAATGCAGCTGGCTGCTCACCGAAGCCGCCGAAGTAGCCGGCGATGCAGCGCTGCTCGCCCGCGCGCGCGACGCCGCCCTGCTGATGGCCCGCGCCGTACAACGCGAAGGCGTCGATACCGACGGCGGCATCTTCAACGAAGCCGGCCCCCAAAGCATCACCGATACCGACAAACACTGGTGGCCCCAGGCCGAAGCCGTCGTGGGTTTTCTCAACGCCTGGCATATCAGCGGCGATACTTCTTTTTACGAGTCTGCATTATCTTCGTGGCAGTTTATCCGGCAGTTTATGCTCGATACCACGCTGGGCGACTGGTACTGGCGCGTGAACCGGCAGGGGCAGCCGATTACTTCGGAAGACAAGATCAGCCAGTGGAAGTGCCCGTATCATACGAGCCGCGCGTGCATGGAAGCCTTGAAAAGACTGAGTTTGAGGGTGGGAGGGTGAGAGGGAGAGAGGGTGGGAGAACAATGCAGGCTTACACATTCAACTAAACCCTGGCGCTAAACTGCGACTGCACAAACCATGAATCTTCGAAATTCACTGATTACTTCAGCATTAATCCTGATAACCTTGCAGGGCATTGCACAACCCTTTGAAGCACAAAAAAGCATGTTTGAACATTTCGTCACCCGGTCGGGGGCAAAACTAATGGATGGGGAGCGCGAGCTGCGCTTCATTTCATTTAACATACCCAACCTCAACTACATAGAAGACGAATTCGGCTACGAGCAGGCCCAGCCTTTTCGGCTGCCCAACGCCTTCGAAATCAGGGATGCCCTGTTGAGCGCCAAACAAATGGGCGGCGACGTGGTGCGGCTGTACACCATCCCCGTGCGGAGCCGCCACGACCACCCCGAAACGCCCGCTTACGTATTGGGGCCCGGCATCTTCGACGAAGAAGCCTTTCGCGCGCTCGACCTCGTATTATCCATTGCCAACGAAGTGGGCGTGCGGGTCATCATCCCCTTCATCAACAACTGGCAGTGGATGGGCGGCAGGCCGCAATACGCCGAATTCAGGGGAAAACGCAACGACGACTTCTGGAGCGACCCCCAGCTCATCAACGACGCCCGGGCTACAATTGCCTACGTCATTAACCGCGTAAACACCATTACCGGCATACCCTACAAAGAAGACAAAGCCATCCTGTGCTGGGAAACCGGCAACGAACTCACCTGCCCCGAATCGTGGACGGCGGAAATGTGCCGTTTCATCAAACAGCTCGACCCCAACCACCTCGTCATGGACGGCTTTTTCGCCATCGACGGCATACCGGTGCGCAAATCTTCGCTCAGCGACCCCAACATCGACATCATCTCCTCGCACCACTACGAAACCGACCCTGCCAAACTGATGACCCACATCAACCGCAACCTGTCGATCGTAAACGGCGAAAAGCCCTATGTACTCGGCGAATTCGGCTTTATCAGCAACGGCGCCATGCGACAGGTACTCGACCACGTAATCAACGCCGGCATGCCCGGCGCGCTGTTGTGGAGCCTGCGCTTTCACCGCCGCGAAGGGGGCTTCTACTGGCACTCCGAGCCCTCCGGCCACGGTCGCTTCAAAGCCTACCTCTGGCCGGGCTTCGACACCGGCACGGCCTACGACGAAAAAAACACCCTGGCGCTGATGCGCGAAAAAGCCTATACCATCAAAGGGCTGCCGGTTCCGCCCCTGGAAAAACCCGGTGCGCCGCGGCTGCTCCCCATTGTGGAAGTCAGCCGCATCTCCTGGCAGGGATCCGTGGGCGCCTCCGGCTACGACGTCGAGCGCTCTGCCAACCCCGAAGGGCCATGGGAAGTGGCGGGCTACAACATCTCCGACGCGGCAAGTCAGTATTTGCCCTTGTTTAACGACCGCTCGGCGCAAAAAGGGCAGGTCTACTACTACCGCGTCATCGCCAAAAACCAGGCGGGGTTGTCGCGGCCTTCCAACATCGTCGGCCCCGTACAAGTCAACCGCCTGGCCCTCATCGACGACATGGCCCACTTCGGCACGATGTACGACTGGAAAGGCGACGTATACATCGCCGGCGGCAACGACCGCGAATGCCGCGAAAAACTGACACGCCTGCACGGCAAGTCGGGCGACCGGATCACCTACTACCTGCCCGAAGGCATCAAAGGATTCAGGGTATACGCCTTTTCAAAAGAAAAAAAATTCACCCTCAGCTTCAGCTTCTCGCAACAGGGCGACGACAGGCGGCCCGCCAACCCGGCCATGCTGCTCCTGCCCAGCGAACACAACGACTACCAGTACTGGCATACCGCCGTTTATTCGGATTCGGCGCCGCCGGGGCAGACATTCCCCTTCCTCGAAATCAAATTTGAAAAGACCACCCAGATCGGGCGGGTGGAGGTGTTTTATTGAAGGGGGGGTGCTGAATCCTGGGAGGAACAAGATGTGGGTAGCAGGTAATTATTGCTTACAAAACTTCAAACAGAGGCATTCTGGCGGACAATGGTTGATCTAGCTCGGCGAACAAAACGGCGGCGCCCACATCGCCTTTATACAAGCTGTTGTTGCGCATCAGCGGCGAATAGGCGTTTTTAACAATACGTCGAGCCAGATTTTTCGCAGTTTTGAGATAAAACTCATCCCGGGTGGCCCTGTAGATGCTCAACAGCGCATAGGCCTGCCCCGACATGCCGCAGCACAAGCTGCCGTTGGTATCCTCCTGATCGTTTTCAATGAAATATTTGGCCGACTTTTGGGCTAGATCCAGGTAACGACGCTCCGCGGTACAACGGAACAACAACATCCACAAGAAAGCGTACCCAGCGGCGCCGTGACACCAGCCGGGCCACGACTCTGTGCTGTCAGGGGTGAGATTCCAGCGCACATAGCCGTTTTCTTCGATGCCCAAATCCTCAAGTTCCTTCACGCGGCGAAAAAACGGTGATGGAAGCGCTGTCCCGGATTGCCGGCTCCACAACAAAGTTGCATACAGGATACCTGCCCAGCCGTGGGCAATGCCGCGGTAAAGTATAGGAGAACCATCGGCAACAGGGGGATAAGCGTCAATTATATTCCATATTTTATCCCGGGTTTGGGCGGCCAGCCGGGCAATCTCCTGTTTGAGCGTTTCCTCGTGTTGAACCAACTCCCATAGCACAGCGCAGCCGATAAGGTTGCTCGACAGTCCTACGGTGACATCCAGGTCTTCGCAGGGCCTGGAGGCCTCGGCTACAAAACCCAAAATTGCGTGGTAACAACCGTTGATATCGCCCATCGCCTTGCACACGAGCGCTTGGACCAGGTGTACGCCCGCAGCGGAGTGATAAATAGAAGTATGCCCTACCGTCTCCGGCGTAATTTCTATTTCTTTTGAAAAAAAGGCGCGATCTTCATCTTTTAAACAGGCTTGTGCCCGATTAACCCACACATCGGCCAGGGCGAGCATATCGGGGTCGTTGCGGAGACAGGCCAGGCGGTAAAACAGGTAAGCGATACCGGCGGCGCCGTAGTTAACCGAGCAAGTCGGCGGCAATTGCAGCCCGTGATCGAGTAGCGGACCATCCCAGCCCAGTCGGCGTTCCAGCGCCTCCATAAAAGCGGCGACAGAATATTTGATCTCCGGGATTGTCGACTTTTGTTGCTCCATCCGCTTTCTTATCGCCAAAAAACGATCGGCATATTCGCGAACAGAGGAAAAGCGATCGGCAGGGGCTTTCGAGAGCCCCTTGAAAATAACCGCTTCAATTTCCGGATCGATATCCAGGTCGTATTGGCTGAAAGGGACAGGTGGATTTTCGGCAATTTGCTTAAACGCCACCTCTTTCTCAAAAGAAAAATCGAGATATGGTTTGCCAGTCAACAACTGGTACAGCAAAGCCGAAAGCGCGTATTGCTCGCCCAAAAACGAAGCCGGCGGCTGCACCTTGCGATTAATGACGCTGAGCGCGTATTCGGGTTCAAAAAAGAAACCCACGCCGCCGCGGGCTGTATTTTCGGAGACATTTTCAAACCTGGAAATACCAAAATCGATAATTTTTACGCCGCCGTCGTCAGCTACCAGCACATTGCGCGGGTGAATGTCGGAGTGGATTACGCCTTTGCTATGTATAAAGGCATATGCTTCCAGTATTTTATAAAAAATCGAAATCAAGCGGTACAGATTATCGGGATCGGTCAGATTGCGGTATTTTTCCGTCGCTTCATCGCAAGCGGCGCCTTCGCACCACTGCATAATGATATAATGATTACCCTCCCATTCGCCGCTGTCTAACAATGCGGGCGTACACACGCCCTCCAAATGGCTGAGAATTGCAACTTCTTTTTCATAATTCAGCATCACATATTTTTCGTGGTCGGATGTTTTCAGTAATTTTAGAACATAATAAACCTCCCCTTTCTTGATCTTGTAAACCTCCGTATCGGAAATACTTTGAATTTTTGCCGCCACTTCATAATCCAAAAACATATCGCCGGCGCTAAAAAAATCCTGTTGACTGCGGTGCGACAAATCGCCTTCGGCGTCAACCAGAAAGCCCTCGCCGCGCAATTGCGCCAGCATCATAAACGAATGATCCAGCACCTCCTGCGCTTTCAGCTTGTGCAACACGGCATACCTGAAAATACCCTCTACCAATGGTTTGGGCGTAGTAAACTCGCGCAACAGATCGGCAACATCCGCATCGATCACCTTGCTCGTCTGGCGAGAGTGATCGAACGTAAGCAACACATCACCCTCCTCGTATTCAAACTTCGCTTTGAGCGTTTCGGGCAGCTCGGCTACCGGCGTAAAACGCACATTTTCGGGAAGCACGTAATTTCTTTGGGTCGACATAAGGTTCAATTTTGGGAGGTTAAATAATTCAGCGGCATCCAATTGGCAGTATCGACGCCCAAAAGCGATATTTTATTCAAAATAAAATGCACGGCATCGCCCTTATGGATATGCTCCGCGTGAGACTGGGAAACCGCGACCGCAATTTTATCGGTAATTTCAGCGCGCCAACTGCCGCCCTCAAGATCTTTTATCACCTCGGCGCTTGGCGGATCGATACCCCAGGATAGCAACCCGGCTTCGTCGATGGGGCAGGTAAAGGGTACGCCCTGCACCTGCTCGCAATGCAGTCCGGCCTTGAGCGCCTCGGCGGCTTGTTGCAGGCTGGAATAACTTCTAAAATAAACAACCAGCTTATCGGGCCTCAACAAACCTTCCCTGTTGGCGCCTACTTTAAAACTAAAAGCTTCAATAACGGGCAGTACTTGCACAAATTGCTGAAAAACAGCAGGAAGCGCATCAATAGCTGGGCTGATATAAATCTTATAAGTTGGCTGCCGTTTGTAACTTGCCGCATGCGCATTCTGTTGACGATGCCAGGCTATCCAGCCGAATTTATCGGCAGGCGACTGCTTTTTCCAGCCGTTAAGCAGCCCCTTGCGCGAAAGGGTTGCCACCCGCAAAAACTTGTCCACGGCGGCGCTGTCGGTCAAATCCGCATAATCCGACGGTCCCGCCGGCATCGTATTGAAACCATACAGCCGTTGGGCGATACTTCGCGGATCCAGTTCATACAGATACAAGGCATATCGGATAGCTTTTTCCGAAATAGCAGAAAGCCGCCCCGCCGGGGCCGGCATGGCGGCATTATCGCGATACAAGGCAGCTTGCGCCGCGGCGCCCGAGACGAATCGGCCGTTATAGCAGACCTCCAGGATACCGTCGAGCACCAACCGCGCCAGGGTGGTGTTCGTCTCGTCGTCATAGGCATTAAGCATAAACCTGGGCAACCGTCCTTCGGTTTGCAGGGAGTAATACAAGAGAGCGACGTCTTTGTATGCGATTTTGGGGCTCAACATACTTTGCGTGTCGACGGGCACAAACAACCCGTATACGTCAGGGTCGGAGAACAGCACAGCCAGCGCCGGAGGCGCCGACTGTGCCATGCGATTGGATTCTACCAGTTCGTATTGTCGACCGACTCTGAATGTATTGGTCGGCAGGAAGTGAAGCTTCATGGTCACGACGATTTTTTCATTTGCCTTTGAAGCGCGTTAACTTCTTTCAAAGCTTCGTTGAGCTTTCCTTCCAGCATTTCGAGTTCTTCCCGGGTCTGCGGTTTGTAATTGGCTTCCAGGGCTTTTTCCATTTCTGCAATCCATTCCTTGGCGTATTTCAGTTCTTCAAATATTTCAACGTCAGGTCTATCCCCAAGGGTTGTAGTGAATGCTGTCAAGATTGTAGTAATGGGGGTTGCGCCCCTGCAGGCATACGTTTTCGTATTAACCATCTGGCACCATTGCGAAATGAGCCTGGAACAACCCATGTAACAAACATGAGCCGTCAATTCAGTCAACACCCCCGTTTGGGTACGTTCTTTCAAATCCGTCACGGAAATGATGAGGTCTTTTAATTTGAACGATTTCATGGCTTAAGGTTTTTTGCAGTTAATAAATCAATAACAATCACTCACTCAGACGCAATTAATTGTTTGCCATCGTTTTATTTTTTGAGCGATCTGACAAACGCTATTGCCTCGTTGAGTTTGGATTCTACTTGTCCGATATCCTCTGCTGTTTGAGGAGTCAGAAGTGCCTCGTACGCTTTTTCCAATTCGACGGCCTCAATTCTCATCTGTTTAATATCATTAAGCACATCGACTTCATCAAAATCAAATACCCAATCGGGTTCTGGCGAGGCTGCTGCGCATACGGAAGGTGTTCCACCACAATAATTATCGAGAAGTGTATATCGGCAATATTCAATCGGTGTCGGTCTACACATGAGCGGAGAAATTTTTGAAAAAACCTTCGTACACGGCAAGCAAAGCGTGCGCAATCTTATCGTTATGACAGTAGTCTTTTTAGCTCCCTCCATCGAAATGACGAGATCTTTAATTTTGAACGTTTTCATGGCTGGCGGTTTTTGTTGTTAATAAATCGACATACACGCAAGTGTGTACATTGCTATAAATCAACACTGTTTCATGCGAAAAAGGAAAATCTGTCGCTTCCGGCAACTTTGGTTTTTACATCTTATTCGACGAGTAACATGCGATCGTAGACTTCAAATCGTCGCTTTACGGCAGGAGTTCTTCGAGGTATTCGGCTGTACAATAATTATTACAGGCCGGGGTGCTATACCCGCGCGCCCAGGCATAAGCCAAACTCCAAACCGGGCGGTGCGAGGTATAAACTCCCGCTCCTGGCATTAGTGCAAATTATATATTTTTTTACTGAAAACAGCAATGACGTTTGTCAGCAATCAGGGTAGATTCTCCAAAAAAGTCGATACTCAATTTTTTATTCGACAAAGTTTTTTATTTTGCATAATATATTTTATTATTGTTCCGTTATAAGCCATAATATACTATTTTACCTCAGTTTTTTTTATCAACCCTGTAAAACAACCAATACCATGACCCACCTTCCAAAGCCAAAAACCTCTCCTGAGCGTTCCGCTGTGTTTTTTCCTGTTTGTCGAGGTGTTAGATTATCTGGGTAACAAACCCCGCGCCTTATGGTATTACACATAGCCAGGGGCAACCTGAATCCTCTATCAAACTAAGACCCGGTTCAAATGAAGCCGAACAAAGAAAACCGCCAGGAATCCCGTTCACCGGAAGCTACTGCAAACAAAAGCAGCCAAGCTAACGGCAATGGCGCTTCCGAGTCCCCAAAAACAAGTCAGACCTTTCAGGCGCCAGCGCTTTCGCTGCCTAAGGGGGGCGGGGCGATCCAGGGAATCGGTGAAAAATTCCAGGCGAATCCGGTGACGGGCACGGGCTCTATGAGCGTGCCGATCGCGATGAGTGCGGGGCGTGGTTTTGCGCCTCAGCTGGCTTTGAGTTATGATTCGGGAAGTGGAAACGGCGTTTTCGGTCTGGGTTGGGATGTGGGTTTACCGGGCATAAGCCGAAAAACCCAAACAGGACTGCCGCAATACGACGGACTACCCCGCTACGAGGATGCTTTCGAGAGCGATGTGT
>DAINSQ010000152.1:10016-11237 GCA_036741235.1 Saprospiraceae bacterium
ACAAGGGCAACGTCATCCTTTACGAATATAAAAAGGAGGACGGCGCCGGACTGTCGCCCAAGCCCATTTACGAAAAGAACCGCCATGCTTACGCCCAGACTTACCTGAAGCGGGTGTTGTATGGCAATACCGTGCCATATCAGGACGCCGCTTTTGCCGCTCAAAATGAATGGCTCTACTCCTTAGTATTCGACTACGGCGAACACTGGCAATCCGGCGATGCGAACACGCACTATGAGGAGCAATACCTATGGCCCCCGCGCCCCGACATCTTCTCCTCCTTCCGCTCCGGCTTCGACATCCGCACCTACCGGCTGTGCCGGCGCATCCTCATGTTCCACCACTTCGAGGCGGAACTGGGGGTGAAAAATTATTTGGTAAAAGCCACACATTTTGATTTCGAAGAAAACCCCATCGCCACGTTACTCAAGTCGGTCACGCATACCGGTTACCGGATAGACGAGCAGGGCAACTATGTGTCCAAATCCTTCCCACCGGTCACTTTCGCGTATTCCCAACAAAAGATCGACGAGGGCATTTACAGCATCCCCGCCGAAGACCTGCCCAATGTGCCGCAAGGCATCGACGGGCAACAGTACCAGTTCAACGACCTGTACGGCGAGGGGATAAACGGCATCCTCAAACAAAACGGCACGGCCTGGTATTACAAGCGCAACCTCGGCGACGGCCGCTTCGGCCCACAGGAATTGTTGGCGGAAACGCCGTCCCTGTCAGCCGGCGCGCAAGTGCAGATCACCGATTTCGGCGGCGACGGCCTGACCGACATGCTGGTACAAACCGGCGATCTCAACGGCTACTTCGAGTTGTCGGAAGAAGGCGAATGGTCACATTTCCGGCCCTTTGCGCACCCGGTCAATTTCAGCTTGAACGACCCGGCCCTGCGCATGATCGATCTGGACGGCAACGGCATGCCCGACCTTATGATTACCGAAGACGACTGCTTCGTGTGGTACCCCGCCGATGCCCGCGACGGCTACAAGGCCGCCCGCCGGGTAGCCAAAGCCCTGGACGAGGAGAGCGGCCCCCGCGTCGTGTTTAACGAAGCCTTCCAGACCATTTTCTTAGCCGACATGAGCGGCGACGGGCTGACCGACATCGTGCGCATCCGCAACGGCGAGGTGTGCTACTGGGCCAATATGGGCTACGGGCGGTTCAGCGCCAAGATCACCATGCAGGGCGCCCCGCATTTCGACCTGCCCG
>DAINSQ010000153.1:0-11041 GCA_036741235.1 Saprospiraceae bacterium
TAAAATAAAATTTGCTCGCTTTCGCTCAATCACGAAAATCCAAACATGCTCTTAAAATCAGAATCTACGCTCTTGCGCATCTAAAAATCCAAGTACGGCATGCTCGTATCCAAAGAAATATGCAAATCGCTCAGCGACCAGGCCATCATTCGCAAGGCATTGGTTGAGGTTGATTATTTCTCGTGCCTATTTGAAAGATACGAAAATCAATTACTGCGCTATATTAAAAACCTGGCGCCCGTAAGCCACGACGAAGCGGAAGATATTTTGCAGGATGCGTTTATCAACATTTGGAAACACCTTAATGAATACGACGAGCAATTGAGTTGTTCAAGTTGGATGTACCGTATTGTGCACAACCAGGCGGTCTCCGCCATTCGAAAGCGCAAATCTTATGGAAAGGACAAAGTAGTAGCCGTAGAATCTTCGGGAATCAACGACATGCCCGAGGAAGACGGTCCGCCAAACGATGATAAATCTGCCCACATACGCGAAATTCTGGACCTTTTGCCACTCATGTACAAAGAAGTCTTGGCGCTAAAATATTTGGAAAATATGAGCTACGAAGACATATCCGATATTTTGAAAATCCCCGACGGCACAGTGGCCACTCGCATCAACAGGGCAAAAAAAGCGTTTGCCGCAATCGCCGCCGACCGGCATTTATTAGATAATGACTAAAAAACGCCTGCCATGAGACCTTCAGAACGACTCATCGAAACGATAAAACAACAGGGCATCAAACCGACGCCGAGGTGGCGATTTGTGCTGAAAAATACCCTGACGTGGTTCTTCTTCAGCATAGGCGTGCTGCTGGGCGCGCTGGCATTTTCTATCATCCTGTTTGCCATACAACAAACCGACTTTAATATCATCGGCCATTTGCAGCATTCCAAACTGGAGTTTTTCCTGAGCCTGCTGCCTATTGTCTGGATCATTGTGCTGCTGATTTTTGTAGGTTTGGGCATGTATGCCATTCAACATGCTCCGAAAGGCTATAAGCTCACACTGGCCCGCCGGGCAGGCTACAGCGCTGTTTTCAGCGCACTGCTAGGCGCGCTGTTTTTTATTGCCGGCGGCGCACAATGGCTGGAAAATGCCTTTGCCGCAAATGTAAGCGTTTATGAAAGCGTACAAGAGAAAAAAGTCAAGTTGTGGATGATGCCCGAAAACGGCTATCTGGGCGGCGAGATCAGCCAAATCTCCCCAAATGAACTCACGCTGGTCGATTTTAACAACCATACCTGGACAATTTACCTGAACGATTCTACCTTCATTGCCCCTGTCATTGATCTCGAAAAAGGCGAAAAGATAAAGTTGATCGGAAAAATGTTGAACGATCATCAATTTAACGCTGATGAAGTCAGACCATGGGGAGGACGTCGGAGAGGAAGACAAAACAACTGAAACGCCATGCAGCAAAAAAAAATTCACAACGTCGACGACTACATCCATTCCTTCCCTGCTGAAATTCAGGCTATCTTAATCAAAATCCGGGCGATTGTAAAAGAAAAAGCTCCCGATGCGGTAGAAGGCATCAATTACGGCATGCCGGCCTATAAAACATGGGAAAGGCCGCTGGTGTATTTTGCAGCGTTTAAAAACCATATTGGGTTTTACGCTACACCGACGGGCCATGCCGCTTTCGAAAAAGAACTATCCATCTATAAACAAGGCAAAGGATCGGTACAATTTCCAATAGCTCAACCTATTCCTTTTGAGTTAATTGAAAAAATTGTCGAATTTAGGGCGCTGGAAAACGCTGAAAAATTCGGGCAAAAAAAGAAACAATAAATCTATACCTGTATCATGAAAACCATCAGGCTTATCAACCTGGGGCTGATCCTGGCCTTTTCAATAGGCTATATGGAATGGGGAGGCGGCCAATCGAGTTTTGTAGCCCAGGCAGAATACGAGTTGCTGTTTAAACAACCGTTAACCTGGCAAACCTTTACCCATCCTATTATTCTGGCCGGACTAATTGGGCAGTTAAGCCTGCTTTATGCGGCAATAGCGCCCCGCCCTAATAAGTGGGTCAATATTGGCGGCGTAGTACTGCTACTCCTGGTGATGCTTGTTTTACTATTAGCAGGAATATTATCGGCAAATTTCCGCATGATATTATCACACATCCCCTATTTAGTGTTAACTACCATGTTTTTTGTACTTTTAAAGCGAAAATCATAACGCTGGTTGCAGCTATGGAAAATTTGCGCTACCCCCTGCTGTATTTTCAGCTTCAGGACGACCTGCTGCTCGGCCTGTTGGTCGGTACGCCCTACCAGGCCCTGGAAAGCAATCTGGCAACGCTAAAAACAACTCTCGGCAACTACCTTCAAAGGGAATACAAAAAGCGTAATGATTACCCTTACGCCGACATTCAAGACCCCAAATTGTTGATGGCCGGCGTGACCATACGCCCCACTTACCGGGACAGCAGCGGGCTGTATCCACTCGGTGGTAAGCTCAACTTGTCCGTTCCCGTTGTGTACGGCCCTACTGACGAAGGCCATTTCTTGTGCCACTTACCGCTTTTAGGCGGACAGTTTTACTACTACGAAGCCGACCAGTTGGCGCCGCTGGTACAGCATTTTTGTACAACCTATTTCGACCAGGCGCAGCCCGAGCAAGTCTTCGCAATGATGTCCTATCCCAAACCCGCCCTGGATACGATCAACCTGAAAGTCAACTATAACCGCAGCGTAAGCTGGGGACAGTTTACCAATAACCGTCCGCGCCCTATACTCAACCGGCTGGCAGCCCCTTACCCTGCTCCCCGACAACGCCTCAAAGCGCTCAGCATCGCTCCGGAGGCCGCCTGGCAATTGGAAGACAGAGTCGAAGACGTTTTTGACAAGCTCGCCAACACCCGCTCCAATATCGTGATCATCGGCGCTCCCGGCGTGGGTAAAAGCGCGGTGTTGCGGCAAGCCGTCAAAAAGTGGCGCAGGCAAAACAAATCCCCCGGCTGTTGGCGTATGACCGCCGAACGCATCACCGCCGGCTCGCAATATCTGGGCGAATGGGAAGCTACTTGCGAAGAATTGGTAGAAGAACTACAGGTTGACAATAGCATCCTGTGGATCGACGACCTGCCGCGACTCCAACATATCGGCGGCGAAAGCCCCGAAGATAGCGAGGCGGCTTTTCTTACCCCTTTCCTGCAACAACAGCGGCTGCGAATCATTGGAGAGGCCACACCCCAGGAATGGGACCGCCTGCGCCGCAAGCTGCCCGCCTTTGCCATGTGTTTCCACGTGGTACAAGTACCGGAACTGCCCGCTCCTGAAATTCGAAAAATAATGCAGCAGCTTGCCGCCTATATCCACAACAGTAGAAAAATTCAAATCGAACAACGCGCCATCGATACGGCGTTCCAATTGCTCAACCGGTTTTATCCTCATGAACGTTTTCCCGGCAAAGCTTTTAATTTTCTTGGCCAATGCGTAAGCGAGGCAGTGGCCGCCAGGCGAAACCGCATCAGCGCCCAGGATGTAGTAGCTCAATTCGTGAAAGTGTCGGGCATGCCGGAATTGTTTTTGCGCGACGATCTACACCTCAATCAAGCCATGTTGCGGCATTTTTTTGACAGCCGTATTATCGGCCAGCCAAACGTAATTGACCAACTTTGCAGCCTGGTGAAAATATTCAAGGCCGGGCTCAATAATCCCAATAAACCAATCGCAACACTATTGTTTGCCGGGCCCACAGGCGTGGGAAAAACAGCCGGCGCCAAAGCCCTGGCCGATTATTTTTTCGGAGTGGGTCAACGCCGGTCCCCGCTTATCCGCATCGACATGAGCGAATTTCAATCGCCCTACCAAATCCAACGGCTGCTCGGCGACGGCGCCCGCACCGGCCAACTGGTCAAGGAGATCCGCGAAAGACCATTCGCCGTACTCCTGCTCGATGAAGTCGAAAAAGCTCATCCCCTTATTTTTGACATGCTGCTCAACCTCCTCGATGAGGGTATGCTAACCGACTATTACGGCCGAAGCGTTAATTTTCGCAATACCATTATTATCATGACTTCCAACCTGGGCGCTTCCGAACGGCCTTCTATATCTTTTCAAAAAAATGCGGCAGATACCGGCAGGTACCTGTCGGCTATTGAACGTTTTTTCCGGCCTGAATTCGTGAATCGTATTGACCAGATCCTGTTTTTCCAACCCCTGGCAGAATCGGATATTCATCTTATTGCCCGAAAGGAATTGGCAGAATTACCCACCCGAGAGGGCTTTTTAAAAAGAAATATCAACCTGCAGTTTTCTGAATCGCTGGTAACCCACCTGGTAAAGGTCGGCTTTGATGAACGCTATGGCGCCCGCCCCCTTCAGCGGGCTATTGAGCAAATTGTGGTGAATCCCCTCGCCCGCCGGCTGATGGAATATCCCGAAACAACTGCAGTAACGCTACTGGTTGATTACGAAAATGGACAAGTTGTGGTGAAACGGCTTTAACCCTTGTTTAAACTTGAAGACAAAACGCCGGAGTTCTCTTCCACATAATCCTGCAAGTAAGCAAATCCTGGCGTCAAACGCCCGTTGGCAGCTATGGTGGCGCGCTCGAGCATGGCGCTTTCCGGTTTCATCAATTCGGGAATCAGATGTTTGATCAGCATTTCTCCAAATGCGGTAGAAGCGTCGCGCGGCAATTCACTGGGCAGGTTGTCAATCGTCATCATATCGATTACGTGATCTTGATGCGGCGAGGCTTCGTGCTCTAAAAAAGGATCATACCCGAATATAGGATTGGCGATAGTGGAAGCTTGAATGGTAGACGGGATCGAAGCATTAGGAGCAATATCGCAGGTAATATCGGCAATGACGCGAATATTAAAATCCGCCCTGCGCATATCTTCTTTTGTAAAAAATGCGGGCGCGCGTTTGTCCCAAAAAATGCCGTTGATGAAAATATCGCTCACCCGGGCGTAAGGGGCAAAAGCGCTTTCAAAGGCTTCCGGGTGGCTGTAAAAATCAGCACGGGAAAACGCATGCCTGTCGCGACGGGCCGCGTAATCCAAACAGGATATTTGTGTAAAAACAGGCTCGCTATAGGTATGCGTGAGGTATTCCCCCGGGCTCACCTGCCGGATACCCATGTCGGTGAGAACCTGTACGGCGCCGCTGCTCACTCTGCCCGTACCGCTGAGTACAATGCGCATGGGCGGAAATTGGATGCTGGCGTATTGCGCTTCCGCTTCGCTGTAATCATGGCACTCGTACAGTCTTTTCAGTTGGAAAAGGCCCGTACGCCTGCCATAGGTCATGATGCCGTTGTAAGCGCCTACCATCCCCGCAAAATATCCAAACGCCACCACCCGCTGCCCTTTGTCGTCGGTCATCACCTCGTAATCAATCAATCTGATATTTTTGGCCAATACAGCCTGCAGCAACTTGCGGTTGTAAGGCTGTTTTTTGATGGTATGCGAAAAAAAACAGTAGGTCTTGCCCGGTATCAAGCGGTCGACAGGCACTTCTTTTACGCCCATCAATACATCGCAATCCAATAAATAGGTGGTCAGGGGAATACCCGCCGCCTCGTATTCGTCATCGCGAAAACAACGCAACGCGGAGGGTTCAACAACTATGGATACGGGGAGCCGCTCCATGATGTTGGCGCACTGCGCCGGATTCAACGGTACGCGAATATCAGGGGGCACTTTTCCTTCACAAATGATACCTATTTTCATTACGCCTGCATGTTGGTTAGGTTGCCATATTTGCCTTTCGGGCAAAGCGCCGCAAAGATAGCTTTTTTTTGGTATGCGACCATGCGACTTTGCGACCGTGCGACCGTGCGACTTTGCGACCATGCGACTTTGCGACTTTCAGGCCGGTAGTGGTTTTTAGCGCTTTGGTATCCAAGTCTTAGTGGTACTTCGTGCCCTTTGGGCCTTTGTTAAAACCGGGGCATAAGCTATTTCTTTACAAAGGCACATATGTTGGACTGTTGGACTGTTGGACTGTTGGACTGTTGGACCCTGCATAAACCTATAAACCTATAAACAGAGAAACCTACAACCTACAACCTACAACCTACAACCTACAACGATAAAGGAGAACCGACAACCGACAACCCACAACCGACTGCACAGTCGAAAAGTCGCAAAGTCGCAAAGTCCCCTCCCTACTTCCCTGCCGGTTCCGTCGCAGCTCCGTTAATCGCATGCCCGAAGAAAACAGCGTTAGCCAGCAGCTTATTGCCGCCGAACCAGAAAGCGCGGAAAGCGGGGTTATCGGCCAGGCAAATCACGCGGCCGCGGCCTATGCTGCCCACCACGGCTGCTGCCGACTGGCTGAGTTGTTGCAAATTTTTGCTGCTGATATAACCGCTCAAGAGCGGCTTATCGGTATACACCAGCGGAGTGGCATAGGCATTTTTAGCGGGCTCCATCATCAGGGTTCCCTGGCGGAATAGCGGCAACTGCGCACGATGATAGCCGAAGAGCAACGGATGGGTCAGGTCGGCAGTGGCCGCCACGATGGCCCCGCCGATTACCTGCGCACCCGAGTCGTCGGGTTGCTTTTCGTATGGCCGGCGGCCCCCTTTTTTGGCGTCTTCTTTTTCTTTTCTCAATTCTACACCCACTAATCCCTTGTCTTTGGCCCAACTGATCGCTCCCTGCATGGCTATCAATACGCCGCCTCCTTGTACCCAGCGTTTGAGCTGATCGGCGCCGGCCTGCGAGGCGCTGCTATAACCGCCGTCGGGCATGATCACCACGGTGTAGCGATCGAGGTTGAGCGCAGCCAGATTGGCGGCATCGGCAAGGCTGATTTCCATGTCGTAGCGCTGATCGAACAGGTGCCATACCTCGCCGGCATCGTATGCGGATACCCCTTCACCGGTGAGGAGCAAGACCTTCGGCGCTTTCAGCGGTCGCAAGGTGCTGCTGCCCATGTCGGAACCTTCCGGGGTGTATCCGGTAGCCTCGGCGTAAATGGGCGTTCCTGTGATATTGGTTACTTTTTTGACCAGCTCATACAACTCCGCGGGTGTTTTGGACTGATTAGCTACTGGTATCATTACGGCTCCCCGGTCGTAGCTGCGCTGCGGCGTTTTGAAAGGCGCCGTGCTGACCTTAGCCCGCAAGCCCTGGTTAAGCAGGAAATTCAGGGCTTTGGGTGCATTATAATCGTTCCATTCCAATACATAAGCATAGGCGCCGGCGGCGGGCTCCGCAACTTTGCGCCTGGCGTCGGCAGCCGTAACTTTTTCACCCAGCAATTGCGCATTCCATACCCGCCGGTCGAGCGATTGATAAGGCATATTAAAAGCCAGTGGCAAGGTCCAGGAAGAAATATCGTAAAACAGGCTGTCCTGAAAACTGGTCATGGTTTCAAAAGCAGCCCTGATCAGGCGGTATTGCGGTTGCTCCAACGGAACGACATAAGAAGTGGCAGGCGAAAAAGCGTCTATTTGTTTGTTCAACCGGTAAACATCCACCTGGTGGCGGTTTAATATTTCTATCAAAAAAGCGGCGCGGGCGGGGTCGGCGGCGTCGCCGAAGACGTAGGCTTTGTTGTTGTCGAGCTGGGCCTCTTTGAGGGCCGACTGGTAAAAGTCGCGCTGCATTTGCAACAGGTCGTTTTTAAGCGCTACAGCCGCCTTTTGCGTGGAAAGCGCCGTAGTCACCTGGTTGCGAATAGTAAAGGCAAAAGTGAGCAGCCCGTTTTCGGTTTCCTGGACGTGGCCGCGCGAGCTGGCTTGCTCAAATAAAATGCCGACCGCGCCGTTGATGTCGGGATAGGTAGACCCTTTGCCGAAGTAAAAATCGTCAAACCCCTCGCGGGTGTAATACAGCGAGCCGATTTTGTCGAGCGCTTCGACGTGAAAATCGGCGATTCTAGCCGTAAGTTCCTGGTTGCGCGCCGGCGTCAGCGGATGTACGCGCTGGGGTTCGCCGGGCATAAAAAAGAACGTAGCATTAGTGCCCATCTCGTGATGGTCGGTGAGGATATTGGGTTTCCACTCGTGGAAAGTGCGCAGGCGGCCCTGCGACTCTGGGTGTTGTGCCGGCAGCCAGTCGCGGTTGAGGTCAAACCAATAGTGATTGGTGCGCCCCATCGGCCAGGGCTCTCGGTATTCGCGGTGCTGGGGGTCGGCGGTTATGTTTTTATTGCGGTTCATATTGGCCCAGGTAGAGAAACGCTGGAAGCCGTCGGGGTTAAAACAGGGGTCGAGCAGGATGATCGTTTGGTCCAGCAATTGCTCAATTTCCGGGCTTTGCCCTGCTGCCAGATAATAAGCCACCAGCAGCGCCGCATTGCCGCCGCTGGGCTCGTTGCCGTGGATGCTAAAACCCTGGTACACCACCAGCGGCGTATTGGCCAGGTCTACCTTGGCGGAAGACTGCGGGTCGGTCAGTTGTTTATGCCGGGCTTTGAGCGATTCGAGGTTGCCGTGGTTTTTCGGCGAGGTGATAGTCAGGTAAACCATCGGCCTGCGCTCGTGTGTGCGGGCGTATTCCGTAATGGTGATGCGATCGGAAGCGTCGGCCAGCATTTTCATATACATATACTGTTGGTCGTGACTCACGTGCCACTCCCCCACTTCGTATCCCAATACCGACGCCGGCGTCGGAATATTGGGGTCGTAACTAATATTGGGCAGGTAATACGATAGTGCAGGCTGCGCCCAGGAAAGGCTGTAAGCCGCGAATACAACGGCCAGTGCGGTGATCCATCTCATATTGCTCGAATTGTTTGCGTTTTTTCGAGCAGGCAAGATAAATAAAATTGGGTTTGGGTGGGAAAGTGTGGATTTGAAATGCGTGCTGCGAAAGACCGGCAGGCTTTGCCCTGGAAAGAAAGGCCCGTTCCGGCCAGGTTGCCACTGTTCACACACTCCGCTACAGTTTTGCAACTCATTTGCTGGAGAAGGGCGTGGATTTGAGGTATACCCAGGAGTTGCTTGGTCATGAGAGCAGTAAAACGACAGAAATTTACACCCATATCACTCAAAAAGCTATGGACAGGATTAAAAGCCCGTTGGATGATTTGAAATTTTGATAATCTGACGTATTTTGTGATGAACGATCAAAGACATTACCAAAATACACGCCATGTAGTGGCGGGAATACACTTAAATTCGGCTGCACTCCCGCCACTGGTGGCGGGAATACAATAGTTATCGGCAATGCCAAAAGAATACACAAGTAGAAAAAATAAATTCACCATGAGTTTAGAGTTAAAATCACAAGAATTAAAAGACATTGTTGCAAGTTATGATACGCAATGGTTTCTTGGCGACTTGGCTTTTCTAATAAATACTGGTAGGGAAAGAGCAAACGACCAGTTAGGGAGACTATCATCACCTATGAGACAACTTTATTATCTCGCTGGATTAAATGTAAGTTCTGACCCAAACCTTGGGTTTGACATTCAATATACTCGAGAAAAATGGGATAAAATTGTTGAATTACTGAATGAAATTGAACTTGAATATCAAAAACTCTTTTTCCCAAATACGCCAAACGAAGTAACTGATGAGTGGCGCCATGTTAGACAGGTTGCAATGCCTTCTTTCCTTTCCTATTTCAATCAAGGTCCTTTGAATTATGAAGAGCAAGTAATTAATTGGACACGAGAATTATTCTCACCTTTGGATGATATTATTGAAAATTCAACAGGAATAAAAACGGAAGATTTTATTCAATTCTACGAAAACTTGGATAAACTTCATCAAACAAACTTTCAAGCTCATGGAACACGCAAGGATTTGCTAAGACCAAATTGGAAAGACTACACTAAAATACAAATGGGGGTGATTGATGAAGCTCCTGACTTTATTAAAAAAATGGGTGAACAGGACGCTCATTTATATTCTTTTATGGCTGACCATGGCATGATTGACCGCTTTTACCCTAAAGAATTGGTTTCAGATAATCTTCCAATTGAAAAGGTAACAGCAATTCTGTCATTACTTTCAGTTGTTCGTTCTAATTCTGACTTCCTTTATTACACTTCAACTAAGCCAGGTAATCCACTTTATGAAAAACCTATTATAGATATTGGAGGGGGAATGTTTCAAGTATTTGAAGTAAAACAAGTGATGCATGCCGTTCAAAACCTTCTTGAACAAGTTTGTACAGCAACGAAGGAAAACACAACGAAATATGTTGAATTGAAGGGTAAACTACTTGAAGACCGAATAATAGAATTGTTTTCAAACTTCTTCAAAACAGATTTCAAGTTCTTCCAAGGTTATTATGTTGACGGTAATGAGCAAGACATTTTATTTCTTTGGAAGAAATATGCTTTTATTATTGAGGCAAAAGGGTACAATCTCCGTGAGCCCTTGAGGAACCCTGAAAAAGCATTTGTCAGGATAAAAGATGATTTCAAAGATTGTATCGGATATGGTTACTCACAGACAAGAAGGGTTGAAAAAAAATTTATTGATAGAACTATCCTACGAATAACAGACAAACAAGGTAAACTAATTGAAGAAATAGATACAAATGATTACAAAGAGGATTTTTCAATTATTGTCAATCTTAAATCCTTTGGACAAATTCAAGCAGATTTGTCAACCCTTATTAACTTAGACAATGAAGACGATGTATTCCCTTGGGCAGTAAAATTGGACGACCTTGAGATTTTTCTTCTGACAATGACAGCAAAAAAGAAGAAACCAATTGACTTCATTAATTTTTTACTGATGCGAGAAACACTTCATGAAAAATTGATTTGTTCTGATGAACTCCAGGTTTGTGGTGCATATTTAACAGGTAAAATAAACCAAAAAATCATTGATAGACATGAAAAAATTGTTACAACTCCAGATTTAGGAGACATCTTTGATCAACAGTATTACAAGACAATGGGGTTTAAAAATGAAAAGTATTTAAACGAAAAACAAAGCGGAAAATATATTTTTTGGTAAATGACAAAAAGTATCAATGCCGATAACAACGGCTTGCTGTCCATGCCGCCGAACAGCACGCCCACAAACCCAACGCACGGCGGCACGGCAGCAAGCCAACCGTTAGCGGCCAAAAGAGGGGTTTTAGAAAACCAGCGGAGGCTTGAAAAAA
>DAINSQ010000154.1:0-10979 GCA_036741235.1 Saprospiraceae bacterium
ACAACCTACAACCTACAACCCACAACCTACAACCTACAACCTACAACCTACAACCTACAACCTACACCAGAGAACCATCATCAAATTTGAAACCCTTTGCCTGGAAATACGTAGAAGAAACAAAACCGAGCTTGCTATGTCGACATTGTACAAAAAGGGACTTATTGCGACGGCCGTTGCAATACTATTGATGTGTGGAAACATTAGCGCAGAAAAAGAGTGGGGGATGGATGATCCCTGTTGCAGCATTCCGCACGACATGACGATTGCCTGCAACCAGCTACCCGCAGGGTTTAACCCCAGTAGCATACCGCAATTGGTACAATTATTCGGATCGCCGCAATCGCAGGGTGGGGGATGTCCATATTATTATTGGACGGAACTGCCGCCTGTCGTCAACCTCAACAATTGTGAGGTAGGGACCATCACCAGGCGGTTCCAGGCATATGGAGGGGGCTGGAACGGAGGCACTTACACTTGTCAGCAACTCATCACCATTACAGAAGCGCACCACTACGAGATACGTTTCCCGCCCGATGCCGCCGGTTATTGCCAACTTCCTCAAGCTGAGAATATTATAGCCAACGAGCTGGCCTGCGATTTATTGGCGGTAAGCGTGAACGACCTCAATTTTCAAGTGTCGGGCGACGCCTGCTACAAAATCCTGCGAACTTACCGGGTCATTAACTGGTGCGAATACGACGGGTATTCGGCGCCCTACATCGTTGGACGCGATGAAGACTGCGACAATGTGCCCGGCGACGAAGCCGTGTGGGTGATCAGAAAGCCCAACGGTCAGGTATTTATTGACCGGACCAACAATCCCAATGACGGCAACCCTGCCATTGGCGCTTTGAATACCTTTTGCGGGCATACCGGCGTACCCGGTTATTGGCGCAATTTCTATCAAACGCCGGGTTCGCCCCATTACGCCAACAGGGGATTCTGGCAGTATACCCAGCATATTAAAGTTTACGACGATGTAAAGCCGCAAATTACTTTTACGCCGCCGCAACCTTTCTGCAGTTACAGCAGCAATATACAGGCAGGTTGTCCCGGACCGGTTCAGATTCCCTTTGCGATAAATGAAACTTGCAGTGACGAGTTAGAAATCAAATTATTTTTGTTTGCTTTCAACCAGCCGGTTGCACTTACGCCTGCCAATAACCGGGCAGTGGAATTTATTACAGGGACCTATCCCAATTACACCATTAGCGGCAATTTCCCCATAGGGCAGCATACCTTTGAACTGCATGTAAAAGACGGCTGCGGCAATGTTGAATCGGTGCAAATTCCATTTTCGGTTATCGACTGCAAGGCGCCGACGCCCATTTGCATTCACGGCATTTCCACCCATTTAATGCCTGTAATAGGCGCCGATGACGGCATGATCGAGCTTTGGGCAATTGATTTTATTAGTAGTTTTAGTTCAGATTGTACGCCTCCGCTCAAATATTCGATCAATAAAGTTGGCGATACGCCTGATTCAAATCAAAGCGGTATTCAGTTGACCTGCGCCGATGGCGACTCGGTGGCTATTGCCATATATACCTGGGATAGCGCCTATAATCCCTACGCTGTTCAGCCCGACGGTACGCTGGGAGGCCCCAATTATGCCCATTGTGTGACATACGTATTGCTGAAAAACTGGGAGGAAATATGCGGTACGCCGCCGCCCCTTGCAGCATCGGGTTTTATTCACACGCCGGTAGACAGCGCCGTTGCAGGGGCGATGGTACAGCTCAGCGGCGGCATGGCTGATACTACCTGGTCGAGTAATGTTGGGCAATTCGATTTTCAGTCGCTCCCCATGGCTTACGATTATACCATCACGCCGTTTAAAGACGGCGACGATTTGGAGGGGATATCTACTGCGGACCTGATTTTATTAAAAAGACATTTGATGGGGCTCGATACAATTGATTCCCCATATGCGCTGATTGCCGCCGACCTTGATAATTCCGGTGTTATTGACCAGTCCGACCACGATATACTCCTGGCGCTTGTACTGCATATTGATACTGTGATAGCCAACAACAGCAGTTGGCGATTTGTGGATGCTGCATACGAATTTCCTGATCCGGCGAATCCCTGGAGCTCCCCTTTTCCTGAGATGATAGCGCTGGATTCGTTGATGGAAGCGGTTGATAGTCTGGCGTTTATCGCAATAAAAATTGGCGACATCAATTGTAGTCTGTTGCCTGCCCATTCATCGTTGCAGAGCCAGGATATTGAAGACAGGGCGGTATTGGGTTACCAACTCATCATTCAAGACAAGTATTGCTCCGGGGGTGGCGAATATACTGCCGTTGTAGCCTTGCCGGAAGGCCTGCCCATACAAGGCGGGCAAATAGCTTTGCAATGGCCGGCGGGCGTCATCTCTTCGGTACAAGTGAAGGGAGAGAGCGGCATCGATTTGAACGCTGTGGCGGTAGCTAACAACAAGTTGGCATTAAGTTGGATGACGCTGCGTGAAATAGCTCATGGGCAATTGCTTGAAATATCGTTCAGGGCAAACGAAGACGGATTGCTCAGCAATTGGCTATCGGTTGATGAATCGCAATTCAAAGCCGAATTCGTTGCTTATGACAACACATCTGGACCTTTGCGCCTCGAATTTCTCACAGCCAAGGATCAGCCGCAACTATTTCAAAACAGCCCTAACCCTACGCGGGAATCAACAACGATATCGTTTTACCTGCCCGAACCGGCAAGTGCCGTTGTAACGGTACAAACGCTTACCGGACAGGTGATTGCGCGTTGGGATGGTCAATATGAGGCTGGGGTTCACCAGTTGCTATTGCAAAGGGAAGACATACCGGCCGGCGGCGTATTGATTTACACCCTGGAAACTCCGGGATACCGGTTGGCCAGAAAAATGGTAATATTGGGCGGTAATTAAGTCGGCTACTCCATAAACTCCTCCCGATCGGGGTTGGTCAGCGCCAGGTACATAATCACCAGGCCTGTCACCAGCATGATCACCTGTATCAGGAACCCCAGGGCGCCTGGCAGGGCGGATATCCATTTCATAAAAATGAATTGGGCCCCTATCAGGTTGAGAATGACGGAGAGCAGGCCGATACTTGCGATAAGAAAACCCAAAATGGCGTAAAGCCCTTTATTTTTTTTCATACAAAATACTTTTACAGACGTTATTAGGTTAAGGCTGTTGTTAAACAGCAAAAGTGCCTAACTTTGTTCAGCGGGCAAAGGCTGATAGCGATTTGCTATTAACCAAAGATATGCTTAAAATGTGACTGTTTAGGAGGGTTTAGCGCCTTAACCTCACTCAAATCTGTATATTGTGATGATAAAAATAATAGAATGCCCTCGCGATGCGATGCAAGGCATCAAAACATTCATACCTACGCAAATAAAAACCGAGTATATCAACCAGTTGTTAAAAATCGGCTTTGATACGCTCGATTTCGGCAGTTTTGTATCGCCCAAAGCCATTCCGCAAATGCGCGATACGGCGGAGGTATTGGCCGGGCTCGACCTGGGCGGCGCCAAAACCAAATTGCTCGCCATTGTTGCCAATCGTCGCGGCGCCGAGGATGCCTGCGCTTTCGAAGAAATCGCCTATCTGGGTTATCCTTTTTCCATATCTGAAACGTTCCAATTGCGCAATACCAACGCCTCTATCGCCGAATCCGTAGAGCGCGTAAAAGAAATCCAGGAGTTGTGCGTAGCCAATGGAAAAGCGCTTGTGATTTATATATCGATGGGTTTCGGCAATCCCTATGGTGATCCCTGGAATGTAGAAACAGTACATCGGTGGGTAGACGAATTGGCGGGGCTGGGTATTCATATCTTCCAATTATCAGACACCATAGGCGTGGCTAGTCCGGACAGCATTGCCTATTTATTCCGCAACCTGATACCGGCATATCCACAATTGGAGATCGGCGCTCATTTTCACACTACGCCGACTACCTGGCGGGAAAAAATAGAGACGGCTTACGAAAATGGTTGTCGGCGTTTTGACGGGGCCATCAAGGGTTACGGGGGCTGCCCCATGGCCAAAGACGACCTCACCGGCAACATGCCCACCGAAAACATGGTATATTTTTTTCTGGAGCGGCAAGCGCCGATGGGCATTGACCTGGAGCAATTCGGCAAGTCTGTTGTAATGGCTGAGCGCCTTTTTACCGCATACTAGCGTAAAAAATCGAGGTTTGTTCGTATTTTGGGTTGAAAAGCAAAACAAAAACGGACGTCTATGGCCAAAACGATGCAATGGTTTCTCGACAAATACGGCGAGAGCCACCAAAATGCGACCAATAAACTCATACACTGGGTATGTGTGCCCAGTATCATGTTCAGCTTATTCGGCTTATTGTACAGCATACCTTTTTTGGCCGAGCGCCATTTGTACGCCAATTGGGCGGCAGTAGCGCTGGTACTGGCACTGGGGTACTACCTGCGCCTCTCAACGCCGATGTTTCTCGGATTTGTTGTAATTGGGGGACTCATGCTGTGGGGCAACAACGCCATTTATGAAGCCACAGGCCGTAATGCGGGGCAGTTGGCGTTGATTTCTGTGGTCATTTTTGTAGCGGCATGGATAGGGCAATTCATCGGCCACAAAATTGAAGGCAAAAAACCCTCGTTTTTTGAAGACCTTCAATTCCTGCTCATCGGCCCGGCGTGGCTACTTCATTTTATTTATAAAAAAACAGGTATTGATTATTAGCGCTTGGCTGCCAGCAGGTACAACACGGCCATGCGAATAGCCACGCCGTTTTCTACTTGCTGGAGAATGATAGAATGGGAGCTATCGGCCAGGTCGCTGGTGATCTCCACCCCGCGATTAATGGGGCCGGGGTGCATAATGACGATCGGTTTGCCCAGGCTGTCGAGTAGCTGGCGGTTGATGCCGTAATATTGGGCGT
Source organism: Saprospiraceae bacterium (assembly GCA_036741235.1). Lineage (GTDB taxonomy): Bacteria > Bacteroidota > Bacteroidia > Chitinophagales > Saprospiraceae > JABWBR01. Next base: position 4,899 of record DAINSQ010000154.1, read on the forward strand.
ATTCGCGCAGCGAGGGGAAATACTTGAGATCCTGTCGTTCTAGTTGAATGCGCAGCACGTTGGCCACATCGCACCATTCCAGCGTTTCTCTGACCTGGTGCGACACCCTTACTCCCAGCGACTGGATATACTTGGGCATCAGTGTGGGGGGGCCGCAAACGGTGACTTCGGCGCCCAGTTTGTTGAGGCAGTATATATTGCTCAAAGCGACGCGCGAATGCAGGATATCGCCGAAAATAGCCACCTTTTTGCCGGCCGGATCGCCGAGTTGTTCGCGAATAGAGTAGGCGTCGAGCAAAGCCTGGGTAGGGTGCTCGTGGGTGCCGTCGCCGGCGTTGATAATATTGGCATTAATGTGGTGCGATAAAAAATGGGGCGCTCCCGGCGCCGGATGCCGCATCACGACCATATCCACTTTCATGGAAAGGATATTATTGACCGTATCCAGCAAAGTTTCGCCTTTAGTGACGGAGGAAGACGAAGAAGAAAAGTTGAGCACATCGGCAGACAGGCGTTTTTCTGCCAGCTCAAACGAAATGCGGGTTCGCGTAGAATTTTCAAAAAACAGATTGGCAATAGTGAGATCGCGCAGGGAAGGCACTTTTTTGATAGGCCGGTTGATCACCTCTTTGAATTCGTCGGCGGTTTCGAAGATGAGTTGAATATCTTCTGCCGTGAGCGGTTTGATGCCCAATAAGTGATTTACGCTCAATTGTTGAATACTGCTCATGCCTTATCCTTGTTCTGCTTCCTGTTTATTCGCGAACAAAAGCACCCTGTCGGCGCCGTTACTTTCGGCCCATTCCACCCGCACGTAGGCTTCGTCCAAAGCGTCAATCGTGATGCCCTTGTAATCAGCCTGAATAGGCAGGTGGCGGTTAAACCGGCGATCGACCAAAGCCAGCAGCTTCACCTGGCGGGCTCTTCCATAGTGGTTGAGCGCGGTGAGCGCCGCCTGAACGGTGCGGCCGCTGTACAATACGTCGTCTACCAATATGACGTTTTTGTCATCAACGAGAAACTCCATTTCCGTTACGCTGGCTTTCAGGGGTTTGGCGCGCATGCGAAAGTCGTCGCGATAAAACGTGATATCCAATTTGCCGTAGGGAAAATTGGTTTTTCCAAGAAAATGTTGAAGCCGGGCGTAGATGCGGTCGGCCAGCCAAACGCCCCTGGGCTGAATGCCCACCAGGCAGGTATCATCAAAGTTGTCATAAGCTTCGATCAGTTGATGGCACAACCTGTCGATGGTTAATGAAAACCTTTCCTGATCGAGTATGACGCGTCCCTTGTTCATAATTGCAAAGATAGGCGATGCGCCCGATAATGGGCGATTTGATTTTTTAAAAAAAAACTGAAAATCCGTTTAAACCTTTTTTAACCGCGTAAGTCTTAAAAGCGTATTCGGCCAACAAGCGCCTGCAAACGCAGCGGATAGCCGAATAGATGCGCGCATCGCTGATTGTTGAATTTCTCATCATTTATTTTAATAAAAAAACATCTATTGCTATGAAAAAGCACTTGCTTTTGTGGGCAACCGTTTTTGCCCTTGGATTGGTATTTACTGCCTGCAACAAAGCCGACAATGAGGCCCCCGCCGATGCTGTGATGACGAGTGAAGACCTGACGACATCCATGGACGTATTCCAAAGCACTGAGGACGAAATCGAAACCGAATTGGAATCCCGCGGCCCTAACGGCCCCAATACTTGCCCGACTGTGACATTTTCGCCTGCCGACGGCAGTTTTCCGCGCACAGTAACCATCGATTACGGCACTGACGGCTGCGAAGGCCCCGACGGGCGCATTCGCCGCGGACAGATCGTAGTTACGCAAAGCGACAGTATGCGCAATGCCGGCGCTGTGCGCACCGCTACGCTGGTCGATTTTTATGTAGATGACGCCCATGTAGAGGGTACCAAAACCTGGACCAACCAGGGCTTTGACAACAATGGCAACCCGGTGTTGACGCGTACGGTAACTGGCGGCAGCATCACCTTCCCTGACGGCTCGCAGACTACCTGGGAAGCTAACCACACCATAACGCTGATCGAAGGCGCTGCAACGCCGGCTTTATTCGACGATGTAGTACAAATTACAGGCGGCTCCAACGGCGTTAACCGCAATGGCGTAGCCTACAGCTTTGTCATAGACGATGAAGACCCGTTGATCAAGCGCCGGCTGTGCCGCTGGGTAGAAAGCGGTACGCTCGAAATGACGGTGGGCAACATTACCCGCCTGATCAATTATGGCAACGGCACGTGCGATCCCTATGCCATGCTTACCCTGGAAAATGGAAATACAAGGCCGATTCATGTGAGGGCCTGGTGGCGCCCGTAGGGGAGTGTGAGAGTGTGAGAGGGTGAGAGGGGGGGATGTCCCGCAAACTATTCAAGGCTAGTTTGCGGGACATTTTTTATTTCGACCAGCTATCCTTCAGATTAACGGTGAGATTAAACACCGGTTTGTCGGAGCTGGAATCGGAATCGACGCAAAAATAGCCTTTGCGCAGGAACTGGAACGATTGACCTGGTTGCGCATTTTTCAGGCTGGGTTCGGCAAATGCCTTGACGATATTGAGCGAGTTTGGGTTGTAAAACTCGAGGTAATCGCGGTCTTCGTGGTTGGTGGGTTCGGGATCGGTGAAAAGGCGGTCGTAGAGCCGTGCTTCAGCTTGAATAGCGTGGGGCGCCGACACCCAATGAATAACCCCCTTAGCCTTGATTCCTGAAGTATCGCTACCGCTGCGGCTATCGGGGTAATAGCTGCAACGCAATTCGATGACTTCGCCGTTGGCATCTTTGACGGCTTCATCGCAATGGATGATATAAGCGCTTTTCAGTCGAACATCCTTGCCGGGCGCCAGTCGGTGGTAATTTTTGGGCGGATCCTCCATATAATCGTCGCGCTCGATATAGAGTTCGCGAGAGAAAGGCATCGTACGGTGGCCTGCGTTGGGATCTTCCGGGTTGTTTTCGATGCTCATTTCCTCGACCTGGCCTTCGGGGTAGTTGGTGATTACCACCTTCAGCGGTTCGAGGACCACCATAGCGCGCAAGGCGCTGCGGTTGAGTTCTTCGCGTACGCAAAATTCGAGGAGCTCGTATTCGATCACATTATCGCGGCGGGCGATGCCGGCGCGGCGGCAGAACTCGCGGATAGCGGGCGCGGGGTAGCCTCGGCGGCGCATGCCGGCGATGGTGGGCATGCGGGGATCGTCCCAGCCGCTGACATAATTTTCAGTGACCAATTTCATCAATCGGCGCTTACTGGTGATCATGTAGGCCACGTTCATGCGCGCGAACTCGATTTGGCGGGAGGGAAAAATCTCCAGTTTTTCGATAAACCAGTCGTACAGCGGGCGGTGATGGCGAAACTCCAGCGAGCAGAGCGAATGCGTGATGCGTTCTATCGAATCGCTTTGCCCGTGCGCGAAGTCGTACATAGGATAAATACACCAATCATCGCCCGTGCGGTGGTGGTGTTCGTGTTTGATGCGGTAGATGACCGGGTCGCGCATGTGCATATTGGGAGAGGTCATATCCACCTTGGCTCTGAGCACGCGGCTGCCGTCGGGGAATTCACCGTTGCGCATACGGGCAAAGAGGTCGAGATTTTCCTCCACCGAACGCGAGCGGTAGGGGCTTTCTGTGCCGGGTACGATGGGCGTACCCTTTTGGGCGGCAATTTCTTCGGGGGTAGAATCGTCTACATACGCCAGTCCTTTTTTGATAAGCGTTACGGCGTATTCATACAATTGCTCGAAATAATCGGAAGCGTACAACTCCTCGCCTTCCCATTCAAAACCCAGCCAGCGGATATCGTTTTTGATATTCTCGACATAGTCGGTATTTTCTGTTGAAGGGTTGGTATCGTCGAGGCGGAGGTTGGTTTTGCCGCCGTACTTTTGGGCGATTTCAAAATTGACAACCAGCGCCTTGGCATGACCGATGTGCAAATATCCGTTGGGTTCGGGCGGGAAACGCGTATGTACGCGCCCCGCGTGTTTGCCGTTGCGGATGTCTTCTTCGATAATTTCTTCGATAAAATTGAGGGGTTCTTTTGTTTCTGTGGATGTAGTCATGGTTGTTGTCAGTTGTGAGTTGTCGGTTGACAACGGATTTACATACGTTCCGGCATTTCGATGCCGAGCAGGTCCATACCTTTTTTAAGGGCGTTGGCGATAGCGGAGCTCAGCATAATGCGAAATTGTTTAGCTGTTTCATTATCAGCGCGCAATATCGAAAAATCGTGGTAAAACTTGTGAAATGATTTGGCCAAAGTATAGCAATAGGCGGCGATAACCGAGGGGTCGTAGTTATTGGCGGCCTCGTCGATTTGCGCGGGAAAATCGTAGAGCAACGCTATCAAGTCTTTTTCGTCTGTATGCAGAGCATATTTGGACACATCGCCGGCGTTTGTCAGGGTATAACCTTCGTCCTGGGCTTTTCGCAGCACGGACTGCACGCGCACGTAGGCATTCTGGATATAGGGGCCTGTTTGGCCTTGCAGGTCGACCGACTCTTTGGGGTCGAAGATCATGCGTTTTTGGGGGTGGACTTTAACGATAAAATACTTCAGCGCGGCCAGACCGATTTGGCGGATGATCCTGTCTTTTTCCTCCTGGGGCAGGTCGGCGGTTGCGTCGCGTTCCTGTGAGCCGAGGCGAGCTTCTTCAATTACTTCGGCGACGAGGTCGTCGGCGTCAACAACCGTACCTTCGCGTGATTTCATACGGCCTGTGGGCAGGTCGACCATGCCGTAGGAGAGGTGGTAGAGGCCCTGGGCGTAAGGTTCTCCGAGGCGTTTCATGATTTCGAAGAGCACCTGGAAGTGGTAGTTTTGCTCATCGCCTACCACGTACACCATTTTTTCGACGCCAAAATCGTTATAGCGAAGGCGGGCGGTGCCGATATCCTGGGTGATGTATACCGAAGTGCCGTCGCTACGCAGCACCACCTTATGGTCGAGTTTGGCGTCGGTGAGGTCTATCCACACCGAGCCGTCGGCCTTTTTGTAGAAGACGTCGTTGTCGAGGCCCTGCTGGATGAGGTCTTTGCCCAGCAGGTAGGTATCAGATTCGTAATAAATTTTATCAAAAGACACGCCCAGGCTGCGGTAAGTAGCGTCGAAGCCGTCGTAGACCCATTGGTTGAGCCGGCGCCAGAGGGCTACCGTATCGGGGTCGCCCGCTTCCCAGCGGCGCAGCATATCACGGGCGTCGGCGCCGAGTTGGCTGTAAACATTGAAATAAGCGTCTTTATAAGCTTTGAAGAAGGCCGTTTCGTCCTGCGATTGGTCTTGCCGGTTATTAAAAACCTCGCGGCCCTGGGCGCTTAGCTGCCAGGTCTTGTATTCTTCCTGGAAAGCTTTTTCAAAAGCCACATAAAAATTGCCGACAAAATGATCGCCTTTGATGCCGGTAGATTCGGGGGTATTGCCGTTGGCGAAGCGCTGCCAGCCCAGCATACTTTTGCAGATAGCGATGCCGCGGTCGTTGACGATTTGCACGCGCACCACTTCGTAACCGGCGGCTTCGAGTAAACGAGAAGTGGACCAGCCGAGCAGGATATTGCGGATATGGCCCAGGTGCAGGGGTTTGTTGGTATTGGGTGAGGAAAATTCTACCATCACCTTGCGGCCGTTGGCAGGGTGTTGGCCGTAATCGGGGGCGATGGCGTCTTTTACCAGGAAATCAAGCCAGAAGGCATCGCTAATGACCAGGTTCAGGAAGCCTTTCACTACATTAAACCCCGTCACATATTGAAACTCGCGTTGCAGGTACTGTCCTAGTTCGGCGCCCACTTCCTCCGGTTTTTTGCCGGCAACACGGGTAAAAGGGAAAGTAACGACGGTATAATCACCCTCAAATTCCTTGCGCGTCTTGCTAATGGCGATTTGGTCGATAACCGGCGATTCGCCGTAAAGCGCCAAAATGCCCGCAGCTACTTTTTCCTGTAATAACGAAACGATGTTCATGTCGAGGTGTCAAAAGTTTGAAGGCGCAAAGATACTATTTTTTGTGAGTTTATGAGGGGTTATGCGACTGAAAGGAGTCCCGTACTGACCAAAGGGAAGTCG
>DAINSQ010000155.1:0-10957 GCA_036741235.1 Saprospiraceae bacterium
TCAGCATCCCGACCTCCTTGCAGTCGGTACGGGACTCCCTTCGGTCGCATCAGCATATCAGCATATCAGCATATTATTTTTTCAAATACTTCACCGGCGCATTGGTATTATAGAACAAAAACGACCAGATATCAGCTTGTTCCTCGATGACCTTGCTAATTGGTTTACCGGCGCCGTGGCCTGCCTGCGTTTCGATGCGAATAATCACCGGATTATTGCCGGCGTGGGATTTCTGCAATTGGGCGGCAAACTTAAAAGAGTGGGCGGGCACCACGCGATCGTCATGGTCGGCGGTTGTGATCATGGTGGAGGGGTACTTCACGCCGTCCTTGAGTTGGTGCAATGGCGAATAGCTCAATAAATTTTTGAAGTGTTCGGGGTCGTCGCTGGAGCCGTATTCGGGAATCCAGCCTTTGCCGACCGTGAATTGGTGGTAGCGCAGCATATCCATCACGCCCACGGCGGGCAGGGCGACGGCGAAGAGGTCGGGGCGTTGGGTCATACAGGCGCCAACCAGGAGGCCGCCGTTAGAGCCGCCGGCGATGCCCAGTTTTTCTTTTGAAGTATAACCTTCCTTGATGAGGTATTCGGCAGCGGCGATAAAGTCGTCGAATACGTTTTGCTTGTTGAGCAACATGCCTGCCTTGTGCCATTCTTCGCCGTATTCGCCGCCGCCGCGCAGGTTGGGCATGGCAAATACGCCGTTGTTTTCTAACAAGACCAGGCGGTTGGCGCTGAAGCCGGGCGTCAGGCTGATATTAAAACCGCCGTAAGCGTATAGGTAAGTCGGGTTTTGTCCGTTGAGTTTGAGGTCTTTGCGGTGCACGATAAACATGGGCACTTTGGTACCGTCTTTGCTGGTGTAGAACACCTGCTTTTCGACGTATTCTTTCGGGTCGAATTTGAGTTCAGTGGCAAAAAACTCGCTGGACTGGCCGGTGGCGATATCGTATTTGAAAACAGTTGAAGGATAAATGAAAGAGGTAAACAAATAAAACAGCACCTTTTCATCTTCTTCGCCGCTAAAGCCGCTTGCGGTGCCGAGTCCGGGCAATTTAATCTCCTTTTTATTGCTGCCGTCGTAGTCGAGTTGATAAAAGCGGTAGGTAGCGTCTTTGAGGTAATTGGCAAAGAGTTTTCCGCCGCCGGTAGTGACGCTTTCGAGTAGTTCGCCGGCCTGGGGGATGACGTCTTTCCAGTTGGCCTTGCCGGGTTTGGCGGGGTCGACTGCGATCAGGCGGTATTTGGGCGCGTCGATATCGGTGAGTACCAGGAATTTGCCATTGGTGTGGTGCACCACGCTGCTTTTGTTGGCATACCCTTCAAACAGCGGCTTGATGGGGCCGTCGGCGCCCAGGTCTTTGAAATAAGTGGCAAAGCCGTCGGTGCCGGGCGCGGCGTAAATAATGAGGTATTTGTTGTCTTCAGTTACGCTGGCATTGTGGTAATAGTTGGGATTTTTTTTGTCTTCATAGATGATTTTATCTGCCGATTGGGGAGTACCCAATTTGTGATAGTATACCGAGTGGTTTTGGTTGTTGCCCGAGAGTTCCGAACCTTTGGCGGGTTCGGGGTAGCGGCTGTAGAAAAAGCCGTCTTTGTGCCAGGCTGCGCCGGAGAACTTCACCCATTTGAGTACGTCGGGCAGTTCTTTTTTGGTAGCGATTTCCATAACGCGGATTTCGGCCCAGTCGGAGCCGGCTTCCTGGCGGGCGTAGGCGAAGTACTTGTAATCGTCGGAATAGCCGATGAGGCTAATAGACACCGTGCCGTCTTTCGACAAGGTATTGGGGTCGATAAATACTTCGGGTTGGCCATCCAGTCCTTTTTGATAATAATACACCGACTGGTTTTGGAGGCCGTCGTTTTTCGTAAAGAAATAATATTCCCCGACGCGGAAAGGCGCCGATTGGCGGGGGTAGTTGAAGAGTTCGGTCAGGCGATCCTTGATTTGATTGCGGTAGGGAATTTTTTCCAGATAATCAAAAGTGACGGCGTTTTGGGCTTTCACCCATTCGCCGACTTCGGCGGCGGTGTCGACTTCGAGCCAGCGATAGGGGTCGGCAATGTCGGTTCCGTGGTAGTTGTCGGTTTGTTCAACTCGTTTTGTGTCCGGGTACTTTAAAGCCATTGTATTATCGTTTTGGGGGCCTTTCTGTTTGCAGGCGGCAAAAGATGTAACAGCGAGGGTGATAATTAATAAATTGCGAAGCATAGTAAAGTGTTTTAGTCGGGTGCAAATTTAATAAAGAAAACCGTTCATTCTTTTTTTACCAGCACCATTTGAGATGCGTCGAGTTTTGCGATATCGGCAAGTTGTTTGCGGATGGTTTCGTAATTTTCAGCGGGTTGTCTGACCTGTTTTTTTGCCAGGCTTCTGATCGCTGTCACTTGATTGTCGCCTTTTTCCAGTTGCAGTTGATAGCTGAAAAATTCGGATTGGATAGATTTGCCTGCGGGCAGATTTTCGAGAGAATATCCCGGGGGGAAATGGATTAAAAAAGTATCGTTGAGTGCGAATGCATCGGGCATCACCAGTTCGTGGATTCTGTTGGTGTCTGCCGGCAGGCTGTAAGAAAATGGCGATGCTTTGGTGAGTGGAACAAATAGCCTTCTGCCGGCTTTTGTAGCGTACTTGGAGGCATCGAGGCGATAGTTGAGCGTGGCTTGCGCTGAAGTCTGGGCGGAATGTACTTTGAGTTGGTGCACTTTAATCACAGAGAAACTTATATTATCCATCAATTGTTTTTCCAATTCGGTTTGCGATGACTGAGCGGCGGTAGTGCGGTAATACTCGTGGAGGGAACCTGAAAACAGGGCTGAACGCCGGATGGCCGCATTACCGTCTTCATCGAGCGCAATATCCAGGGTGCTGGTTCGGGTATTTTGGCTGTCAGCCAGCGCCGGGGTTCGCAATAGCCGGCCGCCTTCTTCCGTGAGCAGCAGTGTAGGCCTGTCGGCGGTAAAAGTCCCCAGGTAATTGGCAGGAAAGTCGCGGCTTGTACATTCCAGCCAGTAGTCTACTTCGGGCACATAAAGGATAACGTGGTTAAACTGCGGCAGGGGCAGGTCGCTGAAAAGTTCGGGGGCGCCGTCGTCGCCGGCGTGAACCAGCGCCTGGTAGGAATTGATGCCGGCCGCTTTGAGCAGAGCCTTCATATAGTTGGTGAGCGCTTTACAATCGCCGTATTTGCGTTGCTCTACAAAAGCCGCGTCGAAAGTTTGCCAGCCCCCGATGCCTACTTGAATACTCACATAGCGGCATTGTTCCTGAAGGTATCGATAGAGGGCTTTGATTTTATCCTGGGGGGTATTCAATGAAGCCGTTAATTGGGCCACTTGCGCTTGCATTTGGGGGGAGAGTCGGTCGCGGTTTTTGTTGAGTTCGTAAAAAAAACGCCCAACCTCTTGCCAGGTGGAGAAGTTGCCGGGCATTTTATCCAAAAAAATTTGTTCGGGCGCTATTTGAATTTCGGCATAAACATCATCGTGAAAGGGCGTAAACACTTCCTGCGGGATAGCAGGTAATTGTTCGACTTTCCAGGTCCAAACCTGCATATTGCCTCTGGTTGTTTTTTCCGGTTTCAGGTCGAGCGAAGTGAATTTCCACTTAAACCGGTAGTCGTTAGGGAAAACGATAGAAAAAGTGGTTTTTTCAACGGACTCGCCCAAATGCTGGATGGTAAAGGAAGGCGCCAGGAAAAAAGCGTCGGTACTGTATGCTGTGGTAAACTCAACTGTATAGGGATAGGCGAGGTAGTCCAGAAAAAGGCTTTTGAGCTTTACATCGGCAAATTCCTGCTGGTCGCTCAGGCTATGTTCTTCAATATCGCTTTTTGCGGTAGCGCGCACCAATTGGCCGGAGGCGTCAAAAAGGCGGCCCTGGAGCGTTTTGATTTTAATAAACTTGTTTTCTGACAAGGCCATGGCGGCGCGATATTTGCCCCTTTCGTTTAGGATGGTTACCGCCAGCGTTTGTTGAAAAACAGCTTTGCCGGGGCCTTCTACCGTGTAGGTCGTTTCCGAGAATCGCACCACGGCGTTGGCGGCGGGCAAGCAAGCCGGGGCAATGGCAAAGACGTTGTAATTGGGTTGGGCCTGGAGCGAAAACGTACAGGCGAACAGGCAGATTAAACCCGGGGTTAGAAACAGGGTAGTTGGTTTCATTGATTTTTCTTTAAGACGATAGGCGATTGAGATTTTTCAGCTAAAAGGTCAAAAAAATTGCGCAGTGTTGGGTAAGCGGCTGGGCCGAATTCGAGTTGCTTAATGGTCGTTTTCATCATTAGCTGCACTTTGTCGAGATTGTTGACTTTGGAACAGGCGTAGATCAGGTTGCCGCCGTTTTCCGGCAGAAGCAGCTTGGTTGCCGCCGGCGTTTCTTCCAGGTCATAACCTTCGGGCAGGGTAAATGAAATGACGTAATTCAAATGCACCGGCCAGGGAAAACTCACGGGAAAATCCCTTTTGACCGATTTAAAAGGATTTTTGGAAAATGGATAATAAAAAACCGGATTGATGTATATCAGGTCGTTGACGGCGGGAAATGCTTCGCGAATGCTTAATTGGAATTTGATTTCCAGCGCTTTGCTATAATCGTCGACATTTTTGAGTTGAATTGAATCAAAAGCGACTTCCGGGAAATTGTCTTCGAAATAACTATAGAGCACCTTGGCGGGGTCTTTTCCATGTAGCTCGTGGCGCCAAACGTTTGCGCGGTGGCCGGTGAGTTTAAGGGTAAAAACGCCGTTGAGCCCGCCGTCGGCTGTTAATTTAAAATCGCCGAACCAGGTTTCTGCGTGTTCTCCGGGCGTGTAATCTACCCACTGCGGCTGTTTACTGTCCACCACCCAGGCCATGGCTTGTTGGTGAGAAGTGCTAATTTCATTGAGGTTGTGGAATGGGTCGGTAGCGTCGATAAAAACGCCTTTATCGCCCTGTCGCACATAGGCCAGCACGGAGTTGAACTGATCGATAAAAGGATACTGCGGGTACATTTCGCCATTATCGCGCGTGCTTACCAGGGCGGGGCGGGCGTCTAGACCGGCTTTGCGAAGCAACGCCACTACGGCCAGGTTTACAGCGGCGCTGTTGCCGGTTTTTTTCTCAAAAGCCTGGTCGATGTCTTCGTCAGGTATCAGACCGAAGGATTCGTTCCATTTGATTTGACTACTCACAAACCGAAGGGCCTTTTCGGGTAGTTCCGCCAAAGGCACACTGGAATGGCCTGCAGCCTCAAAAGCGGCCCAGAGTTTATCGTAACGCCCTTGTTTCAGGTATTGATAGCCGAATGATTCAAGGCTTTCCAGTTTGTCGGCGGCGTCATGCCAGGTATTCATATATGTTTGAACAGGCTGGAAGGGAACGATAACCGCATTGAGTTGAAAGCCGATATGCGCCCGGTGGTCGTCGAGGGTAGTCATATAGGGTTCTTCCTTGAGTGCCGGCAGGTGCGAAATGCCGTAATGCAAAAAAGTGATTTGCTCGTTTGCATTAGCGCCGCCCTGGGTTTCATTGGTCTGGATGTCAAATTTTTTCGGCGTGCGAAGAAGATAGGTATAATTAAAATATTGAGGAAACTTAACCATCAATTCACTCCACCTCACCGGCAACTCGTGCTGAAAATACCAGTCGTAGAGCGTGATGAAGTCTTCAGAAGTAAGCGTATACTTGTATTCAATAATACAACCCTTTTGCAGGTTGGGAATAAATATTTTTTTTGCCGACCAGCGTTTGGTAAGTTGTTGGGTGAAAATATTGTCAGATTTGACTTTTTGCTTGTCGCCGTTGGGATACATAACCTGTACGTCAAGATTACTAAACTTCATCGATCTTCTGTCGGACAAATAGGGGATAACAATGTTGCCCTGGTCAATAGCGGTTTCGTCAAAAATCTTGATGCGGCGATGCATGTCCAACGTGACCAATATCTTGCTTGACGCAAAAAAAGAGTTGATAAAGCCGTGATCTTGCAATATGACTGCTTTTGCGGAGCTATCTTGCGGATAAAACGCCATCTTGAGGTCTTCTTCAGAGATTTTACCCCATTTTTCGTACTTGTATTGTGAAAACAAGGAAGTAGAGGCAAGTACAAGGCATACTGCCGATAGGAGACTGCGTATCATGTTAGTTAATTTTGGTTATACAATTTGACGTGCAAATTATTGTTATTTTTTTGACTTGTCAAGCCATTCTTTATCTTTGACGCCTTGAATTGGGCGCCAATTGATATGGAGCGGAATTATTTTACAACGACCCTTTTGATTTTGCTGTCAACGGCTGTTTTACTGTTGGCTTATCCGCATGTGCACGACAGGGTACCTTTTTTGAAAAATAATTTCCGGGCATACGATTTTTGGCGGCATTTTTTACAAACGCCGCCGCCCGCCGATACTGTCGCGACTTCCGTTCAGGATACCAATACAATTGACAATCAGAATGTCGCAGTATTATACGACGGTCTTTCTACTTTGTCTAATTTTTACCGGGCTTTGCATCAGCGTGAAGGGCAGATACGTATAGCTTACTACGGCGACTCCTCCATAGAGGGCGATTTGGTGAGCCAGACCTTGCGCGACTCCCTGCAGCGCCGGTTTGGCGGCAAGGGAGTGGGTTTTGTACCCATAACTACGAATGTCAGCGGCTTCCGGCGTTCGGTGCGGCACCGGTTTTCGCCCAACTGGTTTACCTGCAAGGTCGTTACCAATAATTACCGCAAATTGCCCCGCGGCATTACGGGCGAATACTACACCATTTGGCGATACGCGCCCCAGCGCGATTCCCTGCAAGCCGATTCTACCCGGGTTGACACCCTGCCTCCGCCGGTATACACTGGCGGGCATTGGGTCAGCTACGGTACTACCCGCCTCAATCCGGGCACAAGCTCCTTTAGTGAAGCACGGCTATTTTACGGCGCCGTTGAAGTCGACAGCGGCGAGGTGGCCAAACCTGGTTTGTTGACGGCAACTTATGGCAAAGAAGAACAGACCTTTTCGCTGGATGGAGGCGAGGCCGTCAACGAAATTCGCATAACGCCGGTGAATGGAGGGCGCATACGTTTTGATTTCAAAGCTTCTTCGGCCCTGCCGGTTTTTGGGGCCAGTCTGGAGAGCCCGCAGGGCGTCATCGTCGATAATTTTGCAGCTCGCGGCAATTCGGGGGTGTTGCTCACCAATATTAATGCTTCCGTGATGGAGCAGTTTCAGGACAAACTGGATTATGAGCTTGTCATTCTCCAATTTGGATTGAATGTGTTGAATGCTGAAATGAAGGATTACAGTTGGTACGAAAAAGAGATGCTCCGGCTCATACGCTATTACCAGGAACACCTGCCCGGCGTTGATATTCTGGTAGTGGGCGTATCGGACAAGGCTACGCGTATTGACGGCAAGATGCGCACCGACCCCAGTGTGCCTCGCATTACGCAGGCGCAGCGCCAGGCGGCTGAGAAAGCCGGCGTGGCTTTTTTCAGTATGTACGAAGCCATGGGGGGCGAAGGCGCCATGATAAAATGGGTAGAAGAAGAAACGCCCCGGCTGGCCAACCTGGATTACGCCCACTTTAATTTTGAGGGCGCCGACAAAGCCGCGCAAATGCTGCTTGATTTTTTGATGGACGGCTACCGGCAGTACCTGTCAAAAGGCGCTATCGGACAGTTGATTGATTAACAAACTACTATTGAGATGCTGCAAATATGGGTGCTCAACCTGCTTTTATCGGCTTCTTCGCCGGCTGCTCCGCCGTCGCCAAAGCCGGCAGTCGCCCCCGTAGCGGCGTCCGATGTTGCGCCGTCTAATCATTATCAGTCGCTGCTCGACAACCTGTCGCAAACCTATCCTTTTTTGCTAATCGCAGCCGATACCTTGTCGCAATCAGCAGCATTGGATACTTTCTGGAATAAACTATCTGCCCTTGAGCGCGGCGAGCGCCGGCAAGTGCATATTCTTCACCTCGGCGATTCGCATATCCAGGCCGATTTTTTCTCCGGAAGGGTACGGGCGCTGCTGCAGCAGCGTTTTGGTTCGGCAGGCCGCGGCATGGTTTTTCCCTACCGACTGGCCCGCACCAACGGCCCCACCGATTATCGCTGCAGCAGCAATGCCGTGTGGGAATCGCGCCGGCGCGCCTATGGCGAGGCGGGGCCGCCGATGGGCATCTGTGGGTTTGGACTCAAAACGGTGAACCAACCCTTCCTGCTGGAGGTAAACCTGAAAAATCCCGCCGACAGCTTCAACCAGCTGACTGTTTTTTACCCCAAAACAGATGCGGCTTATAGTCTGACACCCGGACAAATAAAACCGGGGGCGGTCTTATCCACTACCACGGCTTCCAACACAAAACGCTATCACAAAATCAAATCGGGAGAAACCCTCTCGCATATCGCCCGCCGCTACGGCACTAGCGTGAGAACGCTGCAACGCCTCAACGGATTAAGCAGTACACGCATCAGGGCGGGGCAGCGCCTGGTGGTTAGCGGCGGTTCGGTTGCTGTGCCCAAATACGCCCCCGATGCTTTTGAGCCCATTGTATTTACCGCCGATAATGTTGCCGGCAGCGATTATACTGCTGTATTCCGGTTTGACGGCGCAACAGCCAAAGTAGCCGTCAAAGGCGAGAAAACAGCCCAATCGCAGCGGGAGCTCCACTTGCACGGCCTTTTATTGGAAAATACCGCGGCTTCCGGCATTTTGTACAGCGCCATCGGCGTCAACGGCGCTACCGGGGGGCATTACAACCAGGCCGAATATTTCGCCGGGCAATTATCGGCGCTGTCGCCCGATCTAATCATCATTTCACTGGGTACCAATGAAGCCCTTGGAGGGCGCTTCGACGAAGCCGAGGTCATCCGCGAATTCGACAAACTCCTGGCCACTATACGCCAGGTAGCCCCGGGCGCCGCCATACTGCTGTCGAGCAACCCCGACGCCCTGCGCCGCCGCCGATATATTAATCCTCACGGGCTTACCGTAAAAAAGGTGATCAAACAAACAGCGGAAAAATACAGCGCAGCATACTGGGACTTGCACACCGTGATGGGAGGACAGGGGGGCATTCGCCGCTGGCGGACGGCCCAGTTGGCGCAATCCGATTACGTGCACCTTACCCGCAGAGGTTATGAAGTGCAAGGAGAATTATTATTCGCCGCATTAATGAGGGAGTATGAGCGCAGGAATTAACTGGGCGGCCATTGCCGAATACTTTATTTACGACCCCAAGCGCCCGCTGATATTCAGCAGTGCGCAGTTTTTCGTTGTATTCCTGCTGTTTTACGCCATTTATATCTCTCTGAAAAACAGAACCATTCTCCGTACGCTGTATACCCTGGCTTTTTCCGTCTTTTTTTACTATAAATCCAGCGGTATCTACCTGTTATTGTTGGTGTTGTCTACCGTTGTCGACTTTGTATTGGGGCATTATATCTACAACGCCTCCACCCGGGCCAGGCAGCGTTTTTTTCTGGTATTGAGCATAATGGCCAATCTGGGTTTGCTTTTTTATTTCAAATACACCAACTTCTTCATCGACTCGATCAACATCCTTACCGGATCGGGTTTCGAGCTCATGGACATCTTCCTGCCTGCGGGTATTTCCTTTTATACCTTCCAGACCATGAGTTACAGCATCGACGTGTACCGGAGAGAGTTAGAACCGTTGACGGAGAAAGTCAAAGACGTAAAGTCTTTTCTGGTGCAATTCATGGACTTTGGATTTTTTGTCAGTTTTTTCCCGCAGTTGGTAGCGGGGCCCATTGTGAGGGCTGCCGACTTTTTGCCGCAGATCAACCGCCGCCTGGGGCTGAGCCATGCCGATATGGGGCGGGCGCTGCTGCTTATCTGCGGCGGTTTGTTTAAAAAAGCCGTTATTTCCGATTATATCAGCGTCAATTTCGTCGACCGCGTTTTTGAAAATCCGGGATTGTATTCCGGGCTCGAAAATCTGATGGCGGTATACGGTTATGCATTTCAGATCTATTGCGATTTTTCGGGTTATTCCGATATGGCCATCGGTTTGGCATTGTTGATGGGCTTTCATTTAAATGAAAACTTCCACACGCCCTACCAGTCTACCAGTATTCAGGAATTTTGGCGTCGCTGGCACATATCGTTGTCTACCTGGTTGCGCGATTACCTGTATATTGCATTAGGCGGCAATCGCAAGGGCAAGCTGCGCACCTACGTCAACCTCATGATCACCATGTTGCTGGGCGGTTTGTGGCACGGCGCCAGTTGGGTATTCATTGTGTGGGGGGGATTGCACGGGTTGGCCCTGACCATTGACCGTTTCTTGAGCAATCTGGGTCGTTGGTTTCGGCTGGAATCGCTGCGTTCGCTCATCATTTTGCTCATCATACACCTCATCGGCGCAGCGGTATTGTGGGGCGTCTATAGCCGCCATTACATCGACGGCTATGAATTTGGTTTGTATATGCGCGCCAACGCCCTGATAGCCTTGATGTGGATAGCGCTGTTTGCTGGGGCCTTGCTGTTTGATCAGCTTGTAGCCATGGCGCGCCGCAAGCCCTTGCAGGCATTATTGAGCAGGGCGGTGAGCAGCATTTTTGTCTTTCACTTTGTATGTCTGTGCTGGGTATTTTTCCGTGCCGGGGCCTTCAATAATCCTGTGCCGCCCATGCAAACCACTTCCGAAGTACTCAACCAGATTTTTGCGGCCTTCCACCCTGAGCTATTCTGGCAGGTGGTGGAGGGGTATAAACCCGTGATTGGATTGATTATATTGGCTTTTCTCACCCATTTTATGCCCTTGCGCCTGGATAAGGCCATTGAGCGTATTTTCGTCGGGGCGCCCGCCCTGGCCAAGGCATTTGCGCTGGCTTTCATCATCTGGATCGTGATCCAGACGGCCAGTTCGGATGTGGTGCCCTTTATTTATTTCCAGTTTTAGGGTGACAAGGTGACAAGGTGACAAGGTGACAGGGTGACAAGGTGACAGGGTGACA
>DAINSQ010000156.1:0-10877 GCA_036741235.1 Saprospiraceae bacterium
TCGCACAGTCGCCTGCCCGGGATCTGTCGTTTCGACTCCGCTCAACGACCGGCAAAGATCGCACAGATCGCAGAGTCGCACAGTCGCAAAGTCGCACAGTCGTACAGTCGCCCCCTCCCGTGCACAGCAGCATCCCAATTCTCCTCCCCGAACTTGACGCCCTGAGATTTTGGTTGTATTTTTGTATCAAACCAATGGCTATGAATGACCAATTAATATTGCTTCAACTCAAGCAAATGCCCGAAAACCTCAGGCAAGAGGTGCTGGATTTCATTGCTTTTCTTCTTTCCAAGCATCAAAAAAACAACCCAAAAGTCAAAACCAAGCCGACTTTTGGCTGCGGCGCCGTACAAATAGTAATAGCTCCTGATTTTGACGAGCCGCTTGAAGATTTTAAAGCCTACATGGAATGACACTACTGTTGGATACCCACGCCTTTCTCTGGTACTATCCCGGCTCTTCTGAAATGAGCAAATATGCAATAAGTGCAATCGAAAATCGGAATAACGATTTTGTGATCAGTATGGCTAGCCTTTGGGAAACTTACTTTGCACGCACCTCTAGACACATTTTTCCAGGATATTACCTCAAAAGGATTCAACATACTTCCTATTCATCATCAGCACATACTTCAATCTGCCTCTCTTCCTTTTCATCACAGGGATCCTTTCGATCGATTACTGATCGGACAAGCTCTGGTGGAGAACATTCCAATCATCACGATCGATCCTTTGCTGAAATTATATTGCCAAAGTTCCGGCCTACAAATACTTTGGTAAATTCGGCTGCCAAGTCGCCAACTACTCCCCCCGCTTCGCCTCATTCCACAGCGCGTCCATCTCTGCCAGGGTCATCTCCCGCAGGTCTTTGGGGGCTTTGGCCTCGATGTATTCAAAGCGGCGTTTGAACTTCTGGTTTACCCGCTCCAGGGCGGTTTCGGGGTCGATACCCACGAAACGGGCGTAGTTGACCAGCGAAAACAGCACATCGCCGAATTCTTCTTCGCGTTTTTCCGCCGGCAAATCCTGCTGCATGGCTTCTTTGAATTCGACCATTTCTTCCTCGACTTTTTCCCACACCTGCTCGCTGTTTTCCCATTCAAAACCCACCTGCTTGGTTTTTTCCTGCATGCGGTAGGCCTTGACCATGGCGGGCAACGAGCGCGGCACGCCGGCTAATACCGATTTTTTGCCTTCCTGTAATTTGAGCTGCTCCCAGTTTTTTTTCACCTCTTCTTCCGAACTCACTACCCAGTCGCCGTAGATATGCGGATGGCGTTTGATGAGCTTGTCGCACACGGCGTGCAGCGCATCGGCAATATCCCAGGCGCCGGTCTCCGAGGCTATTTTAGCGTAAAATACCATGTGCAACATCAGGTCGCCGATTTCTTCTTTGATGTCGTCAAGATTTTCATCCAGGATGGCGTCGGCTAATTCGTAGGTTTCTTCTATGGTGAGGTTGCGCAAACTCTGAAAGGTTTGCTTGCGATCCCAGGGGCATTGCTCGCGCAATTCGTCCATTATTTTCAATAAGCGCCCGAAGGCCTCCAATTTTTGCAACATGGCTAAATGTTTATTTGTTACTTTTGTGGTGACAAGGTGACAAGGTGACAAGGTGACACGGTGACACGGTGACAAGGTTACAAGGTTACAAGGTTACTCGGTTACAGGGTTACAAGGTTACACGGTAAGAGTTATCACCCTGTCACCCTGTCACCCTGTCACATTGTCACCCTGTCACCACAAAGATATCGTAAATTCATTATTATGGCATTTGTATATATTTTCGCTATCATTTTCGTTGTTTTCGGGTTGTCGTTCGTCATGATGAACCTTCGCCACTGGGTTACCGGCCAGGAATTCAGGGGCACCTGTGCCAGCGCCAATCCGATGTTAAAAAGCCAAATCGGCGAATGCTCTGTTTGCGGTAAAAAACCCGAAGAAGCCTGTAAAATGCCCGAGGTCGGCAAAGCCGGCGCAGGCAATTGACGGCTTGTCGAATAACAATTCCAGCGCCGAAACGCATGTTTGCAGAAAAGCACTACCCCGAAAACTTGCAGCCCGCCGAGTTGGATACTTACCTGGCCAAAGGCTGGTACAGGATGGGGCAGACTATCTTTACGACCCACTTTTTGTGCTTCGGCGATAATTTTTATTCCGCCATCTGGATACGTCTGCCACTGGAAGGGTTCTCTTTCAGCAAAAAGCTGCGCAAGTTGCTCAACCGCAACGACAGGCTCTTTCGCGTTGAATTCGGAGATGTAAAGCTCAATAAGGAAAAAGAACAACTCTACCATCGCTATAAAAATAACTTCCCGGGCGTATTGGCCTCCAGCCTCAAAGAAGCCCTGCTCGACGGCGAAGAGCACAATATCTACGATACCAAAGAAGTCAGGGTTTATGCCGGCGATCAACTCGTAGCGGCCAGCTTTTTTGACGTTGGCAAAGATACCGCCGCCAGTATACTGGGTATGTACGATCCCGATTACCGGCAGTATAGCCTCGGTTTTTATACGATGCTGCTCGAAATTCACTATTGCCAACAACACGGCATCCCCTACTATTACCCCGGTTATATTGTGCCCGGCTACAAACGCTTCGATTACAAACTCCGCATCGGCGATGTAGAGTATTACGACTTGCGCACCGCCAAATGGCAGCCCTACAACCGGCTTAAACCCGACGATATACCCATCACAACGATGCAGAATAAGCTCGCAGCGCTTCAAGAGTCGCTCAGCCGGCTGCATGTGTCCTCAAAAGTGCTTTTTTATCCCCTTTTTGAAGCCAACCTGTTCAGCCTCTGGCGGGTAGCCTATTTCGATTATCCGGTTTTACTGCATTGTTGCCCCGGCGATGATGCCCATTATTCGTATATTGTGGCCTACGATGTGCGCGAGGAGGCGTATATTTTGTTCAAATGTTCGCCTTTTGAAGATGTCAATATGATTGTCAATGAAACTTATCTGATGCGACTTGACCGCGACCGCTATTTTGCCCAACTGCTGGTCGTCGACCATAAATTGTGGCAGTCTAATGTCGCTATGGAAATTGCCGATATCCTGCGCTTGATCAGCGCTTGATGTATTATTGTTGAGCAGGGTCGAGTTTAGCGCTGCAAATCGCATTTTTTCAGGTAGAAGTGAATTATGATTAAAAAAATTATCCTGTTGCTCGTTCCTCTTGTCGCACTGCTGTGCGGATTGTCCTGCGCCCCCGAAGAAGTAGAGAAACGCGACATCAACTGGGGTTACGAATACCAACCCCTGTCAATCGGCCGCTGGTGGATCTATGAAGTCGACTCGTTGATATATGACCCGGCGCCCTCCGGCACACGGATCGACACGGTGAACGTACAATGGAAAGAAGAAGTGGCCGACACCCTGCGCGATAACAACGGCAAACTCAACTACCGCATTATTCGCTACGAACGACCCGCACAAGGGCTGCCCTGGCAGGTGAAATCGGTGTACGCCCTCAGCCCGGGCGAAAGACAACTGATACGCACCGAAGATAATCTGCGTTTTATTGCGCTGGTATTCCCAGTAGACGTCGCTGCCGAATGGAACGGCAATGTCTTTATTGATGTAAACACTTCTATCCCCATCGCCGGCGAACCTATGCAGCTTTTTAAAGGCTGGAGTTATCAATATACCGCCGTCGACGAACCGCTGACCCTCGGCGCTTTTCAATTTCCCCAAACAGCTACCGTCGTGCCGGCCGATAGCGAAAATCTGATCGAAAGGCGATTTGTAAAAGAACAATACGCCCGCAATGTCGGACTCGTATACCGCGAACTGCAATTGCTCGATACCCAGTGTAATGTGTGCTGCAATGGCAATTTTGCCGACTGCGAAAATTTGCCCTGGGAACTAAAAGCGGAAAAGGGTTTTATACTCCGCCAACGCCTTATTGCATTTCAATAGACTTTTTTGGTATTTTTACCACAAAATCAACCCGCTTTGGAAAGTAAATGGTTAGATCGCGTCGCCAATGCCTTTAATTCTGAGGTGCCCCACGCCGAGGCCATGGACGACCTCATCGACAAGATGATCCCCCTGATCCGCCCTCACAGCGAAGACCTGCGCGAAATGCAGTTTTACGTGGGCCGCCATTGGGTGGAGGTGCGCGACGACGAAGGTTTTCACGAACTTATTTTCCATTTTTTTAATCCCGAAGAAGAATACGTACTCTCTACCGACGGAGCGGTATGGTTTGGCAAATGGCGATTTATGGCCAATAAACTCATCTTTGGAAAATTGGACCCCGATGAAGAAGATCCAACTGGCGAAGCCTTCGAATTGGTGTTCCTCGATCCCGAATTTTTTATTCTCAAAAAACTCAATAACCCTCTCAAGTTTGAAAAAAACCACAAGTATTTCGTACTGGTCGCCGAACACCTCGCCCGAAGACTCGAATGGTACGAATTAATGCAGTATCTCTTTAATAAATATCGCAATAACAATAATTTCCTGATTGTCATTGTGCTAGTGGTATTGCTGATTTTTGCCATTGTGATGGCACTCTCTTAATTAATGTTGAATGTTGAATGCTGGATGTTGTAGGTTTTTAATTTACATGCTCTGCAACAAACCTACAACCTACAACCTACAACCTACATCCTACAACCTACAACCTACAACCTACAACCTACAACACCATGAACTGGAAAGGCGTATTCCCGGCCCTCACAACAAAATTTACCGCTCACGACGAGCTTGATCTGCCGCTTTTTGGCGTCAACCTTCGCGCACAACTCGACGCAGGCGTTCACGGCATCATTTTGGGGGGCACCCTGGGCGAAGCCGGTACCCTCGCCATTGATGAAAAAGAGCGACTGGTCAAATTCGCCAAAGATTTCGCCGGAAATAGCTGTCCTGTCGTGCTCAATGTAGCCGAAGGCGCTACCCGCGAAGCCGTAATGCAAGCCCGGCTTGCCGAGCAATGGGGCGCCGACGGACTTATGCTGCTGCCGCCAATGCGCTATAAATCTGACCACCGCGAAACGGTGGCTTTTTTCCGCGCAGTGGCGGAATCTACCCCACTGCCTATCATGCTCTACAACAACCCGGTAGACTATAAAGTCGAGATTACGCTCGATATGTTTGAAGAACTGGCCGAATTGCAAAATATTCAGGCGGTCAAGGAATCTACCCGCGACGTTTCCAATGTAACCCGGCTTATCAATCGCTTTGGCAAGCGTTTTGCAATTCTCTGTGGCGTGGATACGCTGGCGCTGGAGGAACTGATGCTCGGCGCCGATGGCTGGGTGGCCGGACTCGTCTGCGCTTTTCCCCGTGAAACAACGGCCGTTTACCACCTGGCCAAAGCAGGCCGCTACGACCAGGCGCTGGCAATCTACCGCTGGTTTTTACCCCTGCTCGAACTCGACCTGCACCCCAAACTGGTTCAATATATCAAACTGGCCGAGTCTATGACCGGCATCGGCTCGGAATATGTGCGCGCACCCCGCCTTACCCTGACCGGCGAAGAGCGAAACCAGGTAGAGGCTATTATCCGTCAAGGCCTGAATCAGCGCCCGCAGCTCTGATGTTGGATGCTTGATGTTGAAAGGGCGATTTTTGGGACTGTGCGACTTGGCGACTGCGCAACCACAGCCGCTCGTTGAGCGGAGTCGAAACGAGCATCCCTGTGTGCGACTTGGCGACTGCGCCTAAGCCTTAGTGGTACTTCGTGCCCTTTGGGCCTTTGTGGTATAACACCGGCGCATAAGCTATTTCTTTAACAAAAAGGCTCAAAAACCACACAAAGGCACTTAAATTTAGCCTTTTTTGTTGGACTATTGGACTGTTGGACTGTTGCGTAATCCGATAAACGCCAACCCAAACCTACAACTTACAACCTACAACTTACAACCTACAACTTACAACCTACAACTTACAACCTACAACATAGAACCGACAACCGACAACCGACATGCAAGAAACTCCCCTATCGCAAATAGACGGTATCATGCAACAAGCCGCTATGGCTTTTGAAAACTACCGTCACGCCCCTTCTGAGCAACGCGCTGCCCTGCTCGACGCCATCGCCGCGGCCATCGAAGATCTGGGCGACAGGCTGATCGAGGTAGCAAGTGAAGAAACCAACCTGCCGGCGGCGCGACTCATTGGCGAACGCGGCAGAACTACTGGACAACTCCGGATGTTTGCCGCTTTGATTCGCGAAGGCCACTGGGTTGATGCAGTAATTGATACGGCTATTCCCGACCGCACTCCGCCCCGTCCCGACTTGCGCAAAATGCTTTTTCCCATCGGCCCCGTAGTGGTTTTTGGGGCTAGTAATTTCCCGCTGGCTTTTTCAACCGCCGGAGGCGATACCGCTTCGGCGCTGGCGGCGGGCTGTCCGGTTGTAATCAAAGCCCACCCCGCACACCCCGCTACCTCGTCACTGGTATTTGAAGCTATTCAGCACGCCATCACCCAGTGCAATGCCCCCGCTCACCTGGTACAACATGTGGTGGGCAGTAGTTTTGCCATCGGGCGACTGCTCGTACAACACCCGGCCGCCAAAGCAGTGGGGTTCACGGGTTCCGCCGCCGGCGGCAAGTCCCTGATGGCCTACGCCCAGGAGCGCGACGAGCCCATCCCAGTGTTTGCGGAAATGGGCAGCATCAACCCCGTAGTATTGTTGCCCCAGGCGCTGGCCAACCGCGCCGAAGCAATCGCAACAGCTTACGCCGGATCGATTACGATGGGCATGGGGCAATTCTGCACCAACCCCGGACTGCTACTCGCCGTTGACGGCCCCGAACTCGACCGATTCCTGCCCATGCTGGCCGCCGCCTTTAACCAGATTCCCGCAACTAAAATGCTGCATAGCGGTATCCACACCGCCTATATGGATAAAATGAAGGCCGCACTGGCACAAAAAGGCGTAGAAACTATTGCACAAATAGCCCTCGACAGCGACGATATCGTGCCCGACATGGCCGTCGCACAGGTAGATAGCCGGACTTTCCTTGACAATCCAATGCTCAAAGAGGAAGTCTTCGGCCCCTATTCCCTGCTGGTGCGCTGCCGGAATACCGCCGATTTGGAATCGGTTTTGAAAGCCGGCGCCGGACAACTCACTATAACTTTCATGGCTGAACACGAAGAATTGCCTGCCTACAGGCATCTGGTAGACCAGGCTTCCCAACTCGCCGGGCGTATTGTTTTTAACGGCGTGCCCACTGGCGTGGAAGTTTGCCCCGCTATGATGCACGGCGGCCCCTACCCCGCCACCGGCGATAGCCGCTTTACCTCGGTAGGCGCCGACGCAATCAAACGCTGGGCCCGCCCGGTATGCTTCCAAAACTGCCCCGAAGCCCTGCTCCCCCCCGAACTTCAGGATAACAACCCGCGGCAGATTATGCGCCGGGTGAATGGAAAATTTGAACTTTAAGCACGAGTCGCACAGTCCCACAGTCCCACAACAATGCCAACAAAAACCTTCTTCTGCATCGACGCCCATACCTGTGGCAATCCCGTGCGCCTCGTAGCCGGTGGCGGCCCCATATTACAGGGCAACAACATGAGCGAAAAACGGCTGCATTTCCTGCAGGAATTCGACTGGATCCGCAAAGGCCTTATGTTTGAACCCCGCGGCCACGATATGATGAGCGGCAGCATCCTATACCCCCCGCACGACCCCCAAAACGATATGGCCGTCTTGTTTATTGAAACCAGCGGCTGTCTGCCCATGTGCGGCCACGGCACAATAGGCACTGTAACCATCGCCATTGAGCAAGGACTTATCACGCCCAAAATACCGGGCCGGCTGCGGCTGGAAGTCCCCGCCGGACTTGTCGAAGTAAGCTATCGCCAGGAAGGCAACAAAGTCAAAAGCGTGCAGCTCACCAACGTCAAATCTTACCTCGCGGCCACGGAACTGGCAGTAGACTGCCCCGACCTGGGCCCATTGCAGGTCGATGTGGCCTATGGAGGCAACTTTTATGCCATCGTTGATGTGCAACCCAACTTCCAGGGATTGGAGCATTTCAAAGCCGACCAGCTCATCAGCTGGAGCCGGGAATTGCGCAAACGCATTAATGAATTGTATACTTTTGTCCACCCGGAAAACCCTACGATCAACGGCTGTAGCCATATTTTGTGGACCGGCGCTACCCTCGACCCCGCGTCTACCGCCCGCAATGCCGTTTTTTACGGCGACAAAGCCATCGACCGCTCGCCCTGCGGCACAGGTACTTCAGCCCGCATGGCGCAATGGTACGCCAAGGGCCAATTGCACCCCGGCGACGAATTCATCCACGAAAGCATCATCGGCTCCCGGTTTATCGGGCGTATTGAAGAAGAAACTACCCTGGCCGGACATAAAGCCATACGCCCCAGTATCGAAGGCTGGGCCCGCATTTACGGCTATAACACCATCACCATCGACCCCGACGACGACCCGTATGCGTTTGGTTTTCAGGTGATTTAGTTATAAGTTCGTTTATAGGTTTATGAGTTTATAGGTTTATGACGAAGAGCGGCCGTAAACCTCCCGACTTCCCTTCGGTCAGTACGGGACTCCCTTCAGTCGCATAAACTTATAAACCCATAAACTTATAAACAAATAGAGAACAGAGAATGTCAACAACCCTAATCATCGGCGGCGGCATTATCGGGCTAAGCTCGGCTTACTACCTGCACAAAGCGGGCTGGAAAGTAACTGTGATCGAGCGCAGCGACCGCACAAACAACTGCTCTACCGGCAACGCGGGTTATATCTGCCCAAGCCATTTTGTGCCGCTGGCAGCGCCCGGCATTGTCAGCCAGGGACTCAAGTGGATGCTCGACTCGCGCAGCCCCTTTTATATTGAACCCCGGCTTAGTCTTTCTCTGGCAAAATGGGGGCTTGCTTTTATGCGCAGCGCCACGCAAAGCCA
Source organism: Saprospiraceae bacterium (assembly GCA_036741235.1). Taxonomy (GTDB): domain Bacteria; phylum Bacteroidota; class Bacteroidia; order Chitinophagales; family Saprospiraceae; genus JABWBR01. Next base: position 8,893 of record DAINSQ010000156.1, read on the forward strand.
TGTCAACCGGTCGGCAGAGCCGCTCCGGGATATCGCCCTGCTGAGTATGGCTTGCTATCAGGATTGGAAAAAAAGCGGCGACGTGCCTTTTTTCTATCGCCAGGATGGCATGCTGGAATTGTTTTTATCAGCTGAAAATACACGCCACGCCAAAGATACCGTCGAAAAAGCCCAACAATTGCAACTCGACGCCGAATTGCTCGACGCAGAGCAAATTAAAGCGCTTGAACCCGAACTCCCCTGCGCCGCAAAAGGCGGCATTTTGTTTAAATGCGACGCCCATTGCAATCCAGCCGAATTAATGCAAAATCTGGCGCTTTACCTTGTCAACAATGGCGTACAGATAATTGACAATGAGGAAGTTGTTAGTTTTAAAATAGAAAACCGCCACATCCGGCAAGTTGTCACTACCCGTAATAAATACGAGGCCGACCTCGTGGTATTGGCCGCCGGCGCCTGGAGCAGCGAACTGGCCGCCCAACTGGCCGCCGACCTGCCTATGGTGGCCGGAAGAGGTTATTCTTTTGTAAAGCCCCAAGCGGACTACCCTTTTCGCCACCCTGTCATCCTCACCGAGGGCCGCGTGGCCATCACGCCGATGAAAGACCAGGTCAGATTCGGCGGAACAATGGAGATTACAGCTACCAACGCCCCACCCCGATACAAACGCGTGGAAGGTATCGTACAAAGTGTAAAACGCTTTTTTCCCGGTATTGAACTAAATACCCCCAAAGATGACGATATTTGGTATGGCTACCGGCCCTGTTCTGCCGACGGACTGCCCTATATCGGTCGTTTGTACGGCATCGAAAACGCCATCGCCGCCACAGGCCACGCTATGCTGGGCCTCAGCCTCGGCGCCGGCACCGGGCTACTGGTCAGCCAAATCGCCAACGAACAACAACCGGCCATCAACCTGCAACCATTTGACCCCCGCAGGTTTGCGTAACCGCCAAAAAACGCCGCCCCGTCATCTACTCAATAAATAGTAAAAAACTAAACTGTATGAAAGCAAATTGGATATTTCTGATTTTAGCGCTGGCGCTTGTCAATTGCACCAACCGGCAAGCGGAAGAAGGTTCTTTTTCAAAAGACGTTCCCCTGGAGATGTCCATTGAATCCGACCAAGCCCCGCCGCCGCCGCCGCCACCACCATCGAAAATTGAGGGGCCCAACCAAATACCCAATGCCATAGAACGCAAACTCATCAAAAACGGCAGCCTCAGCTTTGAAACGGATAGCCTGGAAACTACCCGCCGAAAAATTTTCGCAGCCGTCAAAGCCAATGGCGGGTATACCTCCGACGATCAGATCAGCCTTACCGGCGACCGCATCAATCACACCCTCGAAATACGAGTACCCGCCGATCGCTTCGATGCGCTGGTGACAGCTATTACCACGGGCGTCAGACATTTTGATTTTAAACAAATCACAGTCAACGACGTCACGGAGGAATTTATCGACATCAGCGCCCGGATGAAAGCTAAAAAAGAAATGGAAGCCCGCTACCTGGACCTGCTGAAACAAGCCAAAACAGTATCCAATATGCTCGAAATTGAACGCGAACTGGGCAATATCCGCGCCGAAATTGAATCGATCGAAGGCCGATTGCGATATATCAACGACCAGGTAGCCTGGTCAACGCTTTCTGTTACTTTTTATGAAAATACGACCGCCCAAACCGCTTTCGGCAAGCATTTCCGCGAAGGATTCCACAATGGCTGGAAAAACCTGGTCTGGTTTTTTATCGGACTGGTCAACCTCTGGCCTTTTGTGCTGGCCGCCGGCATCGGCATCTGGCTGTTCCGGCGATGGCGCAAAAAGGTATCGAGGTAACAAAACCACAAGATGCAAGTGCATACCCCCTCATACCCCCTTCCCGACTTCCCTTTGGTCAGTACGGGACTCCTTTCAGTCGCATACCCCCTAACCCTTCATAACCCCTTCCCGACTTCCCTTTGGTCAGTACGGGACTCCTTTCAGTC
>DAINSQ010000157.1:0-10286 GCA_036741235.1 Saprospiraceae bacterium
GGTATTCAGGGCATTGTCGAAAACCAGCAACAGCGCAGGGGGCAATGATTTATTTTAAAATTGCTGTAAAATTGTTGTTTTAAACATTTTGTTTTTTTTAAAATACTCCATATCTTGTCCTCGATAACAAATTAACCGCCATTAAAATCTGAAAACGCCATGACAACTTTATTCACTGACAATGCTTACCGCGATTTACTCCAGGAAGTAAAAGACAAAATCCGCACTGCACAAATCAGGGCCATGATTACGGTCAACCAGCAATTGCTGATATTGTACTGGGAGATTGGAAAGGCTATTTTGGAAAGACAACGAGACAAGGGCTGGGGGGCAAAAGTTGTAGAACAACTAGCCATTGACATACGATTAGAATTCCCGGAGCTACAAGGTTTTTCTAAGCGTAATTTATTGTATATGAGGCAGTTTGCGAGTGCTTATCGGACATTTCCAATTGTGCAAGCGCCGCTTGCACAAATCAGCTGGTACCACAACATTACCCTTTTACAAAAATGTCCTGACGAGCAAAAACGGTTTTGGTATGCTGCAGCGGCGCTTGAAAACGGCTGGTCGAGAGACGTACTGGTTCATCATATTGATACGAAGCTATACGAAAGGCAAGGAGGTATTACTTCCAATTTCAAACATACGCTTCCGGAGCCTGATTCTGATTTGGTTCAGCAAACTTTAAAAGACCCCTACCTATTCGACTTTCTGACGCTTGCAGCGGGAGCAAAAGAAAAAGAACTGGAATCGCAAATTGTAGCGCACATTACGCGTTTTTTGCTGGAATTAGGCGCCGGATTTGCCTTTGTCGGCAGTCAATACCCGCTGTCAATTGCCGGGGAAGAATACCGGATTGATTTGCTTTTTTACCATCTGAAACTCAGGCGTTATGTAGTTATTGATCTCAAAATCCGGGCTTTTCAGCCGGGTGATGCAGGGAAGATGAACTTTTACCTGTCGGCGGTAGACGATCTGGTGAAAGCAGAAGCAGATCTTCCATCAATTGGCATTATTTTATGCAAAGACAAAAACAATATCCTCGTAGAGTATGCGCTCAAAGACCTGAGTAAACCCATAAGCGTCTCCGAATACGTGCTTACAGCTACGCTGCCTTCCGATCTGCAATCCAATTTGCCCACTGTTGAGGAAATTGAGCAGCGGTTAAAAAGTTGGGAATGATAGTATTCCCCGTTTTTACCCTTTTTTACACTTTTTGAAAATTGCTTAAACCTTCCGCTTTTTGCTTTATCGCAACTTTGTAAGGTATTCCGGGCATTGATGAAAACCCGTAAGAGAGTAGGCATTTATTTTAAAAAAACAAAGCCATGAAAAAGCTTAATAAAACGCAAGCTGCGTCTATTCAGGCTGGTGGGCCAAACTTGCAATAGTGTACAACTACTTACCGGGGGCCGCCGAAAACCCGCAATAGAGCAGGCATTCACAACAAAAAGACAAAACCATGAAAAAACTGGGTAAAAGCCAGATGGCTACTGTTTCGGGCGGGCCGGGCGGTTTAAGTAACGGCATATTTTTGAACTAAGCCGCCTTCACCCCGGCACAGCGGGCATGGCCGAACATACCTGAAAGATAAACCCTCACCTGCAACCAACGGAAAATGAAATGGACAATTGACCGCCCATTCCCGTATATACAGCAAACCGGCATGATGGAATGCGGGCCTACCTGCCTGGCCATGATTTTCAAGTATTACGGGTATTACAACATACAACCGCTCATTTCCAAACTGGCAGAGGTCACTACGGCAGGCGTAAATTTGTATAACCTCGCCGAAGTGGCCCAACAATTTGGATTTAATGCCGATGCTTACGAAATGGGGTACGAGCACCTGTTTGAAATCAAATTGCCTTGTATAGCCCACTATAGCGGCGTCCATTTTATTGTTATTTACAAAGTAACCAAAGACGAAGTCTGGATTGCTGACCCGGCTTATGGCAAAGACAAACTCAGCAAGACAGAATTTTTAAAAAAATGGAACGGTATTGTTTTGACAGTTGAACCCACGCCTGATATTTTTAAAAATAAAGATTTGGAAGAGTCGGTACAGGAATTCCTCGCCGGCCGGAAATCTTTGTACAGCAAATTTTATCGCCCCGTATTATCTGCATTGAAAGGCGTGATAGGGCAAATCCTTGTTGCAACGGCCATTCTCCAGTTACTGGGTCTGGCCATCCCCTTTTTTACGCAAACGATTGTTGACGCGGTGTTGGTCAACCAAAACAAAAAACTACTCATGGTGATACTTTTTGGCATGATTGCCACATTTATCACCCAAATAATGATCATGTACGTCCGCAATATATTATTGGTACACATGCGGGTACATTTTGAACTCAACTTTTTCAGTCATTTTTTCAAACACTTCATTTCCCTGTTCCAGGATTTCTACGACCGCAACAAAAGAGAAGACTTTATGGCGCGGTTCCAGGAAAACATCACCATCCGGCAGTTGGTCAATCCTTCTGTTATTGAAAGTGTTGTGGATTTACTTTTTATATTGCTGTATGTGCCGCTATTAATATTTTACAATACCAAACTTGGGTTGCTGGCTTTAATTTTTGTCTTGCTATACGCTACAATCACTGTTATTTATACGCCCAAAATCAGGGCCTTGATCTATAAAGTATTTTATAAAAATCTCGAAACCCTCGGCGATTTTTTGGATACCTTATTGGGAATGCAATCGGTAAAACTTCTGGTTATTGAAAATTTCAAATTCTGGCAGTGGAAAAATAAATTCAAGCGAACGCTTAATGTAGTGATGGACGGCGAGCGAAAAAGCGCGCTGTTGCACTCCGTTCAAAAAAGCATTTATTTTATGAGCCAGGTGGCTGTTTTCTGGACGGGCGCTTATATGACGTTCAACCAGGAAATTACCATCGGTCAATACCTCGCCGTCACTTCTATTTTTATCATTGTGCTTAATTCCTTGAATAATTTATCCCTCGTATGGTTTAATCTCGTGGAGCTATCGGTGAGTTTAAACCGGCTCAACGACGTCTTTTTGCAGGAGAGCGAAAACAGTTCGGTAATTGAAAAAATAAACGACTACGAAACATTCCCCATCAGCCTGACAAATCTCAATTTTAAATACCTGAAGAGCCAACCCGAATATGTCTTGAAAGATATCAACTGCACCATACAAAAAGGAGAACACATCGGAATTGCGGGCAGGAACGGATCGGGAAAAACCACGCTTGTCAAAATGTTGCTGAATCTTTATCCGGGCTACGAGGGGCAGATCAAAATGGGCGGCGTCGACCTGCAAAAAATCAATCCCCATGTATTGCGAAAAAAAATATTCCTGTTTCCGCAGGATATATACATCTTCAACGGCGCCATTCGCGAAAACATTCAATACGGTAATTTAAATGCCAGTCTGGAAGAGGTTATTGAAGCGGCCAAACTTGCCGATCTTCACGACTTTATTGCCGCTCAATATTTGGGTTATAATTATAAAATAGGCGATTTGGGGTCAAATTTATCGGGCGGCCAACAACTAAAAATCGGCTTTGCGCGGTTGTTTCTCAGCAATCCCGATGTGATCATCCTCGATGAAGCCAGCAGCATGCTCGACGTAGAATCCGAATTCAAGATCATGAAGAATATCAAATCGCACTTTAAAGGCAAAACCATTATCAGTATCGCCCACCGTATACAGACCCTCAAAAATGCCGACAGGATATGGGTCGTCGATCAGGGGCAAATTGCAGAAGAAGGAACCCACCACGAATTGATGAGCAGAGCTGAAGGCATTTATGCCAATTTCATGAAAACGTATGTGGCATATTAATAAAATGCGTTATGGAAAATAACCCGCCCTACAACCTCGAACCCCAGCAATACCAGCGCTTGTATTGGGAAGAAGACGTGCCCGTGAGGGATTACCGCAGCGGTTTGATCCGCCGCATGTTTTACGTTTCGCTGGGTTTGTTTTTCGTGCTCATCGCCGTCGCTGCACTGGTTCGTTTTCCTGATCAGATTGAATTGCCCTTCGTGCTGAAAGCAGAACAACAAGAAGCCGTTTACAAATTTCCATTTCCAGTTTATCTGACAAAAAGCTATATCAAGCCAGGCGACCCAGTGCTGTTGGGGCAAAAACTGGCGCACATATCTTCCCCTGAAATCGCCCAAATGATCCATGCCTTCAACGAATCGCAAGAGCAGGAACAGCGTTTTGACAAGTATGGGAAATTGTCGGCACAAAAACGCAAAGAGATATTAACGGCTGCTCTTCGACAAAACGACATTCGCATTGCCGAGTTGAAACAACAATACGTATACATCCATAACAACTGGAAGACCCAGTCTCAAAAGCTGAGCTTCGAATGGGAACTCGCCAAAGAGCAGGAGCGGATCAACCGGCAGTTATGGGAAGACAAATCCGTATCCCGCCTGGATTTCCAGCAAAAAGAAAACGAAGCATTCCGGGCGGGTGACGAGTGGAACAAGGCGCAAAACCAATTCCGGCTCGACAGTGCAGCTATCTTGTCCGCCATAGAAAAAATCAGGCTGGAAAGCGCCGGCGCAGTCGACGAAATAGCCGTCATCGAAGCCAATGCCGCCAATGACGCCACAGGCTACAAACGCAGGCATGAGTTGGTTTATCAGAAAATGGTCAATACCTTCGGCCCCTTTGAAATCACTAATGGCGAGCTGGTGCTGGTGGCGCCATACCAGGGCAATATTTCTTTTGTATTTGAAGGCGAAAAAGAGATCAAAAGCGGCGCTACGTTGCTGAAAATTTCTCCCGGCGCGCAACCCAACTATGCTTTTATTAAGTGCCCGCCCGCTTCCGCCGGTAAATTGAACAGGGGGCAGCAATGTCACCTGAAAGTGGCTTCTTTCCCATTTTACGAATGGGGCATAGTCAGGGGGCGTATCGCCGAACAAAGCCTCACCCCCGATGAGTCGGGTAACTACAACATAAAAATCCGGCTTACCGACCTCGGAAAACTCGACAGCCGCCTTTTTCCCGGACTCAGCGGCGCCGCCGTCATCATAATTGAAGAAAAAACGCTGTTGCAGTACTTTTTCAGGAGCGTTAAGAAAAAATACGCCCAGTTAATGGAAGGTGGATAACCCACATCAAAACGCTGTGCATCCCGCTGATAAATCATTTGTTTAACTGCCAACAGGTAGTTAACTTTGCACCGCTTTTTTAAACAGAACTACAACTCAGCAATATGGGACGCGCATTTGAATACCGCAAGGAACGCAAATTCAAACGCTGGGCGAATATGTCCAAAGCGTTTACCCGCATCGGGCGGGAAATTGCCATCGCCGTAAAAGAAGGCGGCGCCGACCCCAACTACAATTCCCGCTTGCGAATTGCCATCCAAAACGCCAAGACGGCCAATATGCCCAAGGCCAACGTAGAAAGCGCCATCAAAAAAGCCTCGTCGAAAGACGCCGAAAACTACGACGAGATCGTATATGAAGGCTATGCGCCCCATGGCGTAGCTATTATGGTGGAGACCGCTACTAACAATACCAACCGCACAGTATCCAATATCCGCGCGATCTTCTCGAAATGCGGAGGCTCGCTGGGCGTTTCGGGTTCAGTGAAAAATATATTTACCCGCAAAGGGGTTTTTAAAGTAAAAACGGAAGGACTCGACCTCGAAATGCTAGAGCTGGAACTCATCGATCACGGCCTGGAGCAAATGCAGGCCGAAGATGAACACGTTGTATTGCAAACTGCTTTTGAGGACTACGGCGCTATGCAAAAAGCCCTCGAAGAACGCAATATCGAAGTGGAAAGCGCCGAATTGGTCCGCCTGCCCACCTTTACCAAGTCGATCGGAGAAGATGAAGTCGAAGACGTCATCAAGCTAATCGAAAAACTGGAAGACGACGACGATGTGGTGAACGTTTTCCACAATATGGATATGAGCGAGTAGCCGGCCGAGGGGGCGACTTGGCGAGGGGGCGAGGGGGCGATCCCTTGCAGTTGATTGTTGTGATGGTCACTCAAAAAAGTCGCAAAGTCGCACGGTCGCAAAGTCGCACGGTCGCATAAATCTACATAAATGTCACAGTTCTCCGCTTCTGATTTGGCGGCAATCGCCAGGGTACAATCGGCCTTTGAAGGCCGGTTTTCCGGGCAACCGCAATGGGTGCGGGCCTGTGGTCGCATCAACATTATTGGCGAGCATACCGATTACAACGACGGTTATGTGTTGCCTTCCGCCATTGACAAATACCTGTTTTTTGCGGTAGCTGAAAACGGTACGGATGAATGCCGCTTTTTGGCTTGCGATATCCACGAGGAGTACAGCGCCAGGATTGGCGAGCTCACGCCGGGGCCCAAATTGTGGGCCAACTACCTCATGGGTATTGTGCTGCAATTTATCAACGACGGCAAAGCTGTGCGCGGCTTTGATTGCGCTTTTGGCGGCAACCTGCCTATCGGCTCCGGTATGAGCTCGAGCGCGGCGCTCGAATGCGGGTTGGCCTGGAGTTTGAACAACCTGTTTGACGCTGGGTATAGCCGCGAAGCGCTGGCGAAGCTGGCCCAGCGCTCTTCGCATACCTTCGTAGGCATTCCCTGCGGCATCATGGACCAGTTTGCCAGTCTGATGGGCAAAGAACGCCAACTCATCCTGCTCGACTGCCGTTCGCTTGAATATGCTTATATCCCCTTTGATACCGGCAATTACCGGGTCGTTTTGCTCAATTCCAGGGTGCATCACGAACTGGCCTCTTCCGCATACGTCGCCAGGGTACAAGAATGCCGCGAGGCTGCCGCCGTGGCCGGCGTGGGCAGTCTGCGCGACCTGACCGCCGGTCAACTCGAAGCCTGTCGCCACCCGCTATCGCCGGTGGTATACAACCGGGCCAGCTACGTAGTTGCCGAAAATAACCGCGTGATGGCGGCCTGTGCAGCGCTGCGCAACGGCGACATCATGGAACTGGGCCGACTTATGTTTGAAACCCACGACGGGCTGCGCTATCTGTACGAAGTGAGTTGCCCCGAAATAGATCTGCTCGTCGATTTTGCGCGGTCATTCGAAGGCGTCATCGGCGCGCGCGTCATGGGCGGGGGCTTCGGCGGCTGCACGATCAACCTCGTGCACAAAAATCGCATCCAGGATTTTATCGATCAGGCGATGGCTTATTATTTGCTCCATACCGGTATTCAACCGGAAGCTTACCTCACCGAAAGCGTCGACGGAACGGAACTATTTGATAAAAAATAGTGTTCCTTTTCTTGGCTATAATGGAAAAACCCCTATATTTGCAACGCTTTTGAGAGAAGGGGTATTTTTGCCCCAAAAGATCCCGTAGCTCAGCCGGTAGAGCACTTGACTTTTAATCAAGGTGTCATGGGTTCGAATCCCATCGGGATCACTAAAGCCGCCTCGCGCAAGCGAAGCGGTTTTTTTTGTTGATGAAAATATGAAATAAAATTTTATATTTGGCTCGCCGCCGGCTGTATCCGATTCCCTCCCCCCTTGGCATTCGCCGGATATTGTTTTCCATTTTTTTCATATAAACACCTGAACCCTATGAAAAAAGCTTTCACGCTTAATGTCGTACTTACATTGTGTTATGTACTGCTGATGCCCGCTTTATTGCTTTCGCAGGTATATGTCGCCAACGGCAGTGCAGTATCGCAGGGCAGCGATTGTTTTCTGCTCACGCCTGCCTTGACCACCCAGGCGGGCTCCGTTTGGTCGCAAAACAAGGTAGACCTCAGCTTTGATTTTGAAGTGCAGGCAACCCTGAATTTTGGAACCCTTAACGGCAACGGCGCCGACGGCATTGCCTTCGTTTTTCAGCCCTTGTGTACCGGACTGGGCAGCTCGGGCGGCGGTTTGGGTTACGAAGGTATTACCCCTTCTTTGGCCGTTGAATACGACACCTGGACGAACAGCAACGTGGGCGATCCCTTTGACGACCATATTTCGGTTCAACAAAACGGTTCCGTCGTTCACCAGCCTCCTTTTGCCTTGACCGGCCTGGCGCTGATGGGCAATATTGAAGACGGACTTGACCATACCACGACCATTCAGTGGGATGCCACGCTCAAGACGCTATTCGTTTATTTCGACGGCATGATAGAATTGACATACAACGGCGATATTGTAGCCGATATATTCGGCGGTAATCCGCAGGTCTTCTGGGGTTTCACCGCAGCTACCGGCGCCGCTGTTAACAACCAACGCGTATGTATCAACAGCGTAACCGCCACCGAGTCAATTCCTTATGTGGTTACTGATGCTTCCTGCCCCAATGCCTCAGACGGGGCTATTGATTTCACGGCCGGGCCCGGTTTTACTTTTTTGTGGAACACCGGCGCTACAACGGAGGACCTCGCCGGCGTGCCGGCCGGCACTTATACACTGTCGGTGATTGATGCCGGAGGTTGTGCCAGCGATTATACCATTGAAGTGGGTTTTGTGCCCGACCAGACGCCGCCGGAAGCCCGTTGTCGCAATATCTCGGCCCCGCTTGATGCCGCCGGGCAAGTTTCGATTAGCGCTGCCGATGTCGACGACGGCTCGGTCGACAACTGCCAACTTGCTTCCATATCCATTGATATACAGGATTTCGGCTGTGCCGCCGCCGGCGCGCAGCAGGTGGCGCTCACCGTGACCGATGCAAGCGGCAATAGCAGCAATTGTACAGCGATTGTGACCGTAAGCGACCCATTGTCGCCGGTTGTTAACTGCCCCGGCGTAGCTACGACCTGCGGCGCCGACCTGTCGCCGGAAACTACCGGGTTTGCAACAGCCATCGATAACTGCGGCGTGATGGGGCTGGACTATAGCGACGATGTTACTTCGTTGAGCTGTGCCGACGAACTGCAGGTGGCGCGCACCTGGTCGGCTACCGATAATGCCGGCAATATTTCCAATTGTATTCAACTCATCAACGTAGTAAAAGACCAGGAAGCGCCCGAATGCCTGAATTGCCCGGGCGACCTCGCACTGGGCTGCGGCGATCCGATTCCCGACCTGCCGCAACTCGAAGTATCCGACAATTGCGACCCTAATCCCGAAATCGCTTTGATCAGTACCACCACCCAAACCAATAACGGGTCGTGTACCGATTTTGAATACATCATTTCCCGCTCGGTGATCGTTACGGACCGCTGCGGCAATACCCGGTCTTACCCCCAAACGATTATGGTCAAAGACGAAACAGGGCCTGATATAACCTGTCCGCCGGCAGCCAATATCTCCTGCGGAGGCGATTTTTCGCCATCTGCGACGGGGGAACCCTATGTGCTTGATGCCTGCAATTCATCTATAAGCGTGATTTACAGCGACGTTGTCACCGGCAGCGACTGCAACTGGGACTGCACCATTGTGCGCACCTGGACGGCAAGCGATGCCTGCGACAATACCACTACTTGTGAGCAAGTGATCACCAGCTCGACCATCGACTTGATAGAAACGGCGCTTGACATGGATATCAACGGCGACGGCCAGGCCGATCCGCTGATACTCGGCGGCTGGCAGCACTCGCTCAGCCTTGGCCCTGATGTGGCCCATTGTCTGGGGCAATGGATTCCGGCATCCGGCGCAACTCCAACATCACTGGTGCGCGCCCGGGTAACTGCTACCACCGACTGTGGCATAGGCCCCAACCCGCTCGACCCTGAAGGGCATTTTGTCAACCCCCTGTTGGGACAAGGGTTGCTGCTCAGTCTCAAACTCCGCATTGACCCGGCGTTTGGCAATACGCTCTTGTCGGAGGTGGGTTGTAATATCCATCCTGTTTTGTATCAATACATGACCAGTTTTTACACGATTACCGACTTGATGAAGCTCACGAATTTGGGCCTGGGCAACATTATCGGTCCGCCGCACCTGCCCCATCTGCTCGAATTGCTGAATTGTGTCAACGGCACGTATCAACTCTGCGACCCCGGGCAAAATGCGGTTTTACCGCTGGCCGGGGGGGCTCAGCGGCCCGAAGCGGCTCCGGCCGTCGAAGCGTTGGAAGTATATCCCAACCCGGCAAGTACAACCCTTTTTGTCGATCTGTCACCCTGGCAAAGCTCCACGCTGTCGGTGCAATTGATCGATGCCCGCGGCGGCTTATTGCACACCCTCCCGGCCAATGACCAATCGCTGCTGGAATTGGATTTGCAAAATTATCCCGCCGGTTTGTATTTGATTAGGTTGAATGATGGGGGGAAACAGGTAGATACTGCGAGAGTGATAAAAAGGTAGGGGGTAATGTCGTCAACTTGCGCCGATTTTATCAACACAGCGTTAAACAGAATGCACACAGCGTGACAAAGAGCGAGG
>DAINSQ010000157.1:10296-10618 GCA_036741235.1 Saprospiraceae bacterium
CCGGCGGGAGTGTATTTGGTAGGGGTGAATGGCGCCGATAAGGGGCTGAAGTGAGCTAAATTAGTGAATAGATAGCGGACTTAAGGCATCTTTCTTTTACTCTAAAGTTTTGTTTGACAAGATTAAGAATTAAAAAAAACATATATTAAGCCCTTGTAAGTTAATTGCTTATGAGGGCTTATTGTTTGTTTTCAGCTTGCCGAAAAATTGAAGTCTTTTTAATAGATAAGAATTTTAAGAAGTTCTGATTCGAATCTTCCCTTCTTAAGATCACATTCCCAAATCCTGATAACATGCCAACCTTTTCGGGAAAGGGTATCAT
>DAINSQ010000158.1:0-10613 GCA_036741235.1 Saprospiraceae bacterium
TAACCCCTCATAACCTTTCATAACCCCTCATAACCTTTCATAACCCCTCATAACCCCTCATAACCCCTCATAACCCTTTAATTTCTCAAACTATCCGGCATTGCCGGCGCTGTATCTTCAAGCAAGTGCGGGCCGAACATCTCCTCCAGTTTCTTTACAAATTCATCGTCGTTAGCCCGGCGCGCTTCTGCCAGGATATTCTCCATAGTCTGATAAGCGAGGCGGTAGTCTGTTTCGTAGCTCTTCAGCGTTTCCGAATCGAGAGAGTCGAGATATTCGAGTTGATCCTGGATGTTGGCGGCCAAAATTTCCAGGTGCGGCTTGGCTTTGTCGTAGGCGTCGGCCTGGAAGTATACGGCCAGCATATACATAGCGCGGTAGTCGTAGGGGAAATTCATATTGGGATACACCTCGAAGTACTTGTCGATCAGCTTGAGCGCCTCGTCTTTTTTGCCCTCGCGAAGCAATTCAAAGCCGGTGCGGCGCATAGCCAACTGAATACTTTGCACGCTGGGCAGATAGCTCTTATCGACATACAATTTTTGCTTGTCGAAGTTACCCCATTTAAACTTGGTCATAATATTTTCGTAGACCTTGTCAGCCGCTACCGTGCCGTTGCCGATCATGCCGTATTGGGGGTCGGAGGCGCCGCGTTTGGGGGTGAGGCGAAGTCCGAGGCCTTCCAATTGCACAAAATCGTTCATGCCGAACAGCTTGTCGTCGCGGCAGGTGACGGCAAAATAGATGGGGCGGTCCCAAAGGTTGGAGGCAATAATATCGAGTACGGCGATGTCGTCCTTGATGAGTTGCTCTCCGGGGATGCGCAGGGGAATGCGGTCTACTACCGAGTCTTGCTCGGTAATCAGGCCGGCGGCGATGGCCTGCTGCCTGTCAACCGGGATATACAGGTTTTTGGAGGGCAGGTAGCTCTCCAGGGTGCGCCCGCGGCCGGCCGACAGCGGGTGGTCTTCGCCGATAAATTGCAGAGCGTCTTTCAACGTCATTTCTTTATCGGCGCCGCCGGGGTTGTAGTAGAATACCTGGTTGCGCTTGCGGCCGCGGTATGCATCCGAGGGGATGGTCATTTTGATCGGCGCCGACTTGTTCACTTTGCGGCGAAGCAGGTCGATGTACCAGTCGACGGCGATCAGACTGAGGTTAACCACCCGCACGTCGGTGCGGATACCCTCTACTTCCTGGGCGTACCAGAGCGGATAGGTATCGTTGTCGCCATACGTAAAGATGATGGCGTTTTCCTCGCATGAGTTGAGGAAGTTGGCGGCATAGTCGCGCGAAGCTTTGTGATGGCGGCGGCTGTGGTCGTCGAAATTCTGGAAGCCCATCAGCGCGGGAGCTATGAGTACTAATGCAGAAGACAACACCGCCATGACCGGGCCGCTACCTTTCAGCCTGGTGCGTAAAAATTCGGATATAGCCAAAACGGCCATACCGATCCAGATACAGAAGGTGAAAAACGAACCCACAAGTACGTAGTCGCGTTCGCGCGGCTCACTGGGCGGCTGGTTGGAGTATATGATGATGCCGATACCGGTGATCACAAACAAACCCAGCAGCGCCATAGCGTCTTCGGAGCGGCGGCGGAAATGGTACAGCAAGCCGAGGATACCGAAGAGGAAGGGCAAAGCATAGTATTTATTGCGCGCCGGGTTTTCCTCGGCTGCCTTTGGCAACTCATTTTGGTTGCCCAGTCGCATAGCGTCGATGGCTTTGATACCCGTAATCCAGTGTCCGCTCGACTTATCCCATGGTGCGAAGCCCTGGTCGCCGTTCTGGCGGCCCGAGAAGTTCCACATGAAATACCGCCAGTACATCCAGCCGATCTGGTAGCGCATCATAAAGCTGATGTTGTCCAGGCCGCTGGGACGGCCCGGAGGCAGCTTGGCTTTGGGGTCGAGGCCCATCCATTGCAGATATTGCTCGGGGCGGTTCTGGGTGTTGTCGCCCATACGCGGCAGCAGGGTCTTGTCGCTGTCTTTATATTCCAGGGTGATCTTGTAGTCGGTGTATTCGTATTTATCACCCACACGTCCGTAGCGGTCTTCAATTTCCGTGTCGATAGGTTCGGCATTGAAATTGGGGCCGCGCAACAGCGCCCGCTCGCCATATTGCTCGCGGTTGATGTAGGGAATCAGGCGCATAGCGTCGGTGGGAGCGTTCATATTCACCGGCGGATCGGTATTGGCGCGAATGACCACCACGCCGATGGTTGAAAATGAAATCACCAGCAGGGCGGCGCCCATAGCCAGATTCTGTATGGTGCTGTTTTGTTTTTGGTGCGCATAGCGCAAGGCAAAAACCAGGATGCCGGCCACAATCAGCAAAGTGGGGATGATACCCGTATGGAAGGGCAAACCAAATGTGTTCACCATTAGCAATTCCATTTTGCTCCATAGCACCGGAATGCCCACGATGATCAGTTTCTGGGTAGCTACGATCAGCAAAACGCCGACGCCTGCCGCAGCAGCCATTCCCAAAAAGGTGTGTTTTTTGTATTTTTTAAAATAATAAAATAATGCCAGGGCCGGGAAAGTGAGCAAGCTCAGGAGGTGAACGCCGATAGAAAGACCGGCGGCATACACCATAAATAATATCCAGCGGTCGTTTTGCGGATCGTCAGGAAGGCTGTACCACTTTACGGTAGACCACAGGGTCAAGGCCGTGAAGAAAGTAGACATGGCGTAAACCTCGCCTTCTACTGCCGAAAACCAGATGGAGGTGCTGAAGGCCGTTGCCAGGCCGGCAACGATGCCGGCGCCTGCCAGGGCGATATCCTGACCGCTCAGCAGCTCTTTGTCGCGGCCAACCAAAGCCAGCCGGCCCATTATGATGGTCGTCCAGCTTACCAATGCCGCCGTCAGCGCGGTACAAATGCCCGACATGAGGTTGACTGAGAAGGCGATGTCTTCCGGATTGTCAGACAACAGGGTGGCTACCCAGGTAAAAAGGCGGCCCACCAGCAGGAAAAACGGCGCTCCCGGGGGGTGCACTACCTGAAGTTTGTAGGCGCCAAGGATAAATTCACCGCAGTCCCACAAACTTCCTGTTCTTTCCGCAGACAAATAATAAACCGCCAGGGCAATGGCAAATACGAGCCACCCGGCGATTTTATGCAACAAGTTAGATGATCCCATTGGGTTAAGGTTTTCGAATGTCGATATGTGCTGTTTTATAAGAACTGCAAAGGTAAAAAAAAATTTCAGAGCTACTCTTTGAGTATGCTTTGATAGATGGTGATAAATACGAGGGCCATTTTCATGGGCAGGTCAATGGCGGGGTCAAGCTCGTCTTCGACGACCCAGTCGCGCGGGTCGCCTTCCCAGGCAGTGTAAATGGAGAAGTAGCCGTAGTCGGATTCTCTGAGTGCCCAGTGATCGCTCGAATTACCGTATCGGCTGCTGAAAGTGAGTTGGCGGTCGTTGTCGGTTATGCGCCACTCGCGGAAGTCGCCGTTGAAAAGTGTTCTGGCCGAGATGATGCGGTTGTCGCCCCTGATTTCCCATTCATTGGGGTCTTCATTCCATTTTAGCTTGATCTGGCCGGTAGATTCGCCCAGTCGGTATTCCCATTCCGTCCAGTTGTCGAGGCCGATCCAGCGCAAGCGCAACTCGCCGGATTCTTCTTCCTCTTCAGCAAAAACGACCCATTCGCCAAAAGAATCGCTCCAGCGGGTGGCAATGCCCGATAGCTGTTGCGCCCGGGCAGCCCATGCTGCGAGTAGGAATAATGCAAAAAAGCAGGATTTGTATTTCATCGCATCGAATGCTTGTTTCTCTACGTAATTAACGCATTTTCAGCGACGAATGTACGCAATTGCACTACAATATCCCTCGGTTGCGCAAGTATAGGGCAAATAAAGCGAGAATAAGCACGGCGGCGGCTACGCCGATTTGCATCCACTGGGTTTGAACGCTCTGAATGCTGCTTTCCACGTAGTGCGGGTTGGGCAGGTTGGGTGATCCGGGGCCGAGGCGTTGCTCCCAGTTGCCGGGATCGCTATTGTCGAGATTGGGCAATAATAAGCTGAGGGTGAATACGGTATCCATCAGCGGAATATCGTAGCCGATGCTGTCGACTGAAGCGCCGAGGTGAGAGAAAAGCGCCAGCGTTTCTCTGCGTTTGTTGAGGCCGAAGCCGAGTCCGCCAATGACGTTGTAGGCCTCCGGGAAATTCCGGATAAACTTGCTGCCGTCGCGACAAACGATGAGGTAGTCTTTCGGGCCGATGCGCACATCGGGGAAGACAAACTCGTTTTTGCCGTCGGTGAGTATCCAGTTGCGCAGCGAGACTTCGCCGTCGCTGTGGTTGTACAACTCTACCCAGTCGCCGGTGCGCTTGTTATTGGCGCAGATTTCGTTGATCATGATTTTGCCGGCCAGCGGGTCTTCGAAGCGCTCGAAACGCGCTTTGACGACGTATTTTTTTTCTTTGAGAACTAGCTTGAATTCGCGGCGGTCGTCAGGTACCGGGGCGCCTTCCCAACCGGCGAAGCGGTAGCCGTAGTCGGGTATTACTTTGAATGTGATGGGGTATCGCTCGAAATAAATGCCCTGGAAATAGCGGTCGCGCACGCGCACATTGCCGTTGATGAGTATAGTTCCACCCACGGTTGCCACGGCTTCTACTTGTCGCAGGGCGCCGGTGTTGAATTTTTCCATAAGGTGCATGCGCATATAACGCGGTCGTTCCTGGGCGAAGGCGCGCAATACGTCGACCTGCTCGTTCCACCGGGCGGAGCTGAGGTTCCAGCGTTGCAAATGGCGCGGCATCTCGGGTTCGAGGTTGAAATAAAAGTCGTCAATGCGATTCAATACGCGATCGGCCTCAAACGTGGTATTCAGATGGTCGGCGAATCGATTGACAAAGGCAACTCTGAACGCCGGGTTTTCCAGCAGTTTGCGCAGCAAAAAGGTACTCCAGGGCGGATTGGGCCAGTGCGGGCCGTTGGGCTCGGTGTGAAAGGCCAGACTGTTGTTTTTATACGCTTTTTTGGTTTGCAGGCCGAAACCCCAGTCGGTATCATACAATATCCAGCGCCAGCGCCCGCCGGGTGTGCGGGGGCGCCAGTATTTGATGTTGCCGCCGGCGTCCTGGTTGTCGTAGTAGATCTGCGCGATTTGGTAATTCATAAAATTGTCGACATCCATCAGCTTTTGCACATAAGCGAAGTTGGACGAGTCGATCAAGCCTTTTTTTTCGATAAATGACAGCATATGCCGGTAATGGCGAATGCTGCCGCGGCGCGCCTGCCCCTTGTGCTCCAACAGGTCGATGCTGTCTTTGTCAACGTCGTGGTGGTCGGCGATAAAGAAGCGGTTGACTTTTTCGCGGATGTTATAGATGCCCCAGTATTTGCCGTTGATATATACGTGCGCGGGCCGGTAGGCTTGTTTGTCGATATCCCACTCGTCGAGCAGCCCGGTCATCAGGGCGTCGCGGAAATGCGTTTTACTGAAATCGCTGCCGCTGTTGCGCAGCACCATAAACTTGACATCCTTGGGGCCGTCGTCGCCAAAAATGGGATAATCGAAACGCGATGCGCCGTATTGCTTGCGAGCCACCAACGCTAGCGATTTCTGAGGAAAAAGCCGGCTCATGCCGCCGAAGAGGCGCATACCCGTGAGGCTGCTGTGCACCAGCTTGCCGTCGCTTTCAAAAATATCGATATGCACCCGCGCCTCCTTGCGGCTCCAGAAGTTGGCGCCGGGTTTGTGCCAAAGGGTGTCGCGGGAAGTACCGCCCTGCATAAACAACCCTTTCCGGGGGTCGAACAACAAGGCGTCGGTCACGCCGATAGATACTACCGGGAAAGTGGTGGCGGGTTCGTCAATGAAGTAGGTTTGCCCACTGAGCAGGCTTTTTTTTCCATCGAGATATGCCACCGCACGGATTACGGTCGTGGCGGACAATTGTATCGGCCCTTCGTATACCAGTTTATCAGGCGTCGGCAGGCTGCCGTCGAGCGTGTAGTATATCTCGGCGCCGGGGCAAATCAGCTTGACTTCCACCCCCTGCTCGTAAAATCCACCCTGCGGCGCAAACAGCAGCTCCAGCGGCTTTTCTTCCTGCCCGGGCCGGTCTTGCTGCGCTATAGCATACAGGCCGAGCAGCGATAACAGTAGTATTAAAGCAGTTCTCTTCAAGACTTCAGATCGATTTTTGGTTGGCGGCTGTTTTAGCCGCCTTGGGTGTATACTGTGATCAGGGTAAAATGTTACAGCAATAAGTATTTTTATTCTAAAAACAACATGCATACTAAAAACGCAAAAATCGCGCGATAATATGCATGTTGCGTGATATGCTTAGTGTTTTTCAACAAAAACCCTATTGATAGGAGCGGCAATACCTTCCCGGTCAAACGCTTTTTTCAGGTGTTCGTGCATGAAAAAGTAGGTATCCCAGTAATGGGCGCTATTGCACCAGGGGCGAACTGCAAATACAATTCTGTCGGGGTGAAGCTCCGATACTAAAATATCGACGGGTTTGGTCTTCATTACCGTCGGGCAAGCGTCGGCTACTTGCTGTATGGTTGCTCTCACCGCATCTATCGAATTGCCGGCGCCTACGCCGTAGGTCATATCAACCCTGATTTCTCCCTGCCCGCTGATATTGGTGATGATATTGGAAGTCACCACGCCATTGGGAACGATAATTTTTTTATTGTCGAGGGTGCGCAATACCGTATTGAATACGCCCACTTCTTCTACATCCCCGGTTTGTCCGCCGCCGATAGTCACTAAATCGCCGACTTTGTATGGTTTGAAAATCAAAATCAAAACGCCGCTTGCGAAGTGCCCGATACTGCCTTGCAATGCCAGTCCGATGGCAAACGCCAAAGCGCTGAAAATGGCGATAAACGAGGTGGTTTCTATACCGAAAATGCCGGCAACGCTGAGCAAAAGCATTACCTTCAGGCCTACATTTACCAACGACCTCAAAAAAGGACGAACGTTAACGTCAAAATTCCGGACCCCCATGGCTTTATCAGCCAAACGAGTGATCCAGGCAATAATGCGAAAGCCTACGATCAGCACCAAAAGGGCCAAAAGGATGGTCGGCAAATAGGCGGCAACCAGCGTGGGGAGAAGTTCCAGGTACTTTTCCATGTTAATAGTAGTTTTTAGATGTGTATATGTGATTTGACGAAGTCCATGCATTAAGTCACGTCTTACACGGCAGAAAACGCACTCATGATTATACAAACATAAGCAGTTTATGTCAACTTATTCTTTTCCTGCACATTTCCTCTGGGGTACAGCCGCCTCGGCCTACCAGACCGAAGGCCACAATAACAACAACGATTGGCATGACGCCGAACTGGCAGAACAAGCGCAACCCGCCTCCCGCCGCCGCCTCGCGGAATGCTGCGGCGCCGCCTGCGACCACTGGAACCGCTACGAAGAAGACTTCGAGTTGGCCCGCGAGATGGGCATTCAAATGCACCGCCTGTCGATAGAGTGGTCGCGGATTTTCCCCGCCGAAAACGACATCGACCACGGCGCTATCGCCCATTACCGGGCCATGATGGAAGCCTTGCGCCGAAGGGGCATCAAGGTGATGTTATGCCTGCACCATTTTACCATCCCGCGCTGGGTATTACAGCAGGGCGGTTTTGAAAAACGCGAGCTTTTTATGGGCCACTTCGAGCGCTACCTCCAGGCTGTAGTGCCGGCAGTGGGCGACCTGGTCGACTACTGGCTGCCCATCAATGAACCCAACGTAGTGCCGCTGGCGGGTTTTTTCGGCAAACTGTTCCCGCCTTTCAAAGCCAACTTCCTGGCATTTATAAAAGTCTACCGCACCTTTTTTGCCATGCACGCCCGGAGTTACCGGGTTATCAAAGACCATTTCCCGGAGTCGCCTGTAGGGGTGGCCTTCGCCTTTATGCACTTCCAGCCCTACAACCCCGGCAACATCCTGCACCGCTGGGGCGCCGCTTTTGCCAACAGGGCCGCCAATCTCTGCTTTTTTGAAGCGGTCAAAACCGGACGCATCGGCTTTCCCCTCGGACTGGGCGATTCGATGCCGGAATTGCGCGGCGCTATGGATTTTGTGGGACTCAACTATTACACTACGCTGTATATGAAAGGCCTGCGCCCTGTGGAGAAAAAACCCGGCGACCTGGTCACCGACATGGGCTGGATACACTACCCCCGGGGTATCTATGAGATATTGCGCTACCTGGGCCGCAGCGTTGATCTGCCCATCATCGTCACCGAAAACGGCGTAGCCACTACCGACGAAAATTTCCGCATCCAATACCTCGAAGCGCACCTGCGGGAAGTGCACCGCGCCATACAGGAGGGCGTACCGGTGAAGGGATATATGGTGTGGTCGCTTACCGATAATTTCGAGTGGCAGCACGGCTACAAGATGCGTTTCGGCCTCATTCACGTCGATTACGCCACGCAACAGCGGACGATCAAGGCGGGCGGGCGGTGGTATGCGGGGGTGATTGCGGACTGCGGGGTGTAGGCGGTTCGTTGGCCTGGGAGCGCCTTTTTTTTACCACTGAGTCAAACGGAGTTGTGCGGAGTGGGGGGGCTGATTACTGCCTTGTCTCCTGAATCACTGTTCATCCGTGATTCGGGAGACATGGGGGTGGTAGTGGCCGGAATACACATAACCCGATGCTGTGCGGTATATCTATTCATATTTTTCCTCTGACATGCGCTGTATCACATCAATAAATGGCGTTATCTCCTTTTGAATATAATTTACTGCCTCTTCAAAATCAATTGGGTCAAGGCGCGATTTTTTCAAAAATGCTACCCATTGTTTTCTGCGGTCTTCATTTGTGACGAATGCCGATAAAAACGAAATAGTATCTGCAGGAAGAGTACTCCCTCGTGCCTTAAAAGTTTCCGTAATGGCAAGCAGTAATACTTCAGGATTGAACCGATCGGGGCGCAACAGACAATAGAGGTCATAATAATCCTTCATTCGGCTGTTGAGTTCACCGAGTTGAATCATGGCATGAAATTTTTCAGCAATAACCGTTTCAACTGAATATGCCTGGATTTCAGGTGCAGGAAGGTTGAGCAAGGTTGGAAATTGCATAAGGACAGGAGCAGGGATAACTATATCGCCAAAACCGACATCTACCTGCATTTTTTCACGGATTTGTCCCAGGATAGCCCAAAACTCCAACCGAGTTCCTCTGTAATTTCCCTCTTTGGTAATTTCGCTTGTACTTAGGCTGGCAATATCGAAAACCACCCCATCGGTTTCGAACTCAATAGAGAGTATTTCCTCAAAACAACTTTTCAGCTTATCAGGGGCATTACTCAAATGCCTCCCCAGCAGATCGAGATCTCTGGTCTGGCGGGCAGATATCCCTTCAAGCGCGTAGAGTAAGGCGCCGCCTTTGAGGCAAAAGTTGTCTGTGTACGAGGACTTCGAAAGTCGGTATAAAAACCGCTCATGCAGGTATCGCGTAATGAGGTAGTTGAACCAAATGTCTTCCCGCCGCCCCAACTCGCTTAGTCGGGTGCGGACAGATTCGGCGTAGTTTTTCATAAGGCAATTTCTATATAGGGTTTAATAATCTTCTCTACGCGCAAACGCCGGGCATAATCCAGTAGCAAGGGGATGTTTTTGTTTTTTCGGGACAGGTATGTCCGGATGGCTTCCAGCATGCTGTCCTTGCCGACTTTATTGCGGTATTTCACCAAATCGCATACGGTGCGCTCCGGGTCGGTAATGCGGATGGGGCCACCTTCGGTCTGTGTGGTTTGAATGCCGAATTCAAGCACTGATTTTGACCAATAGTACAATTTAATGCGTTCACCTGGCAGACCGGTAATTTTTGTAGATCGTTCAACTGCCATATGGTGCTGCCAGGGTTGATAAGTTGTCAGCCCGTGAAATTCGGCTGCAGAAAACAGGCAAAAGACTCCTTTAGGCACCAAGAGGGCAACTTCGGGTAGTTCACTGCCCCAAAAAGCCTTGCTCTCCCAGCGGTAATAGCCCCTCTTGATTTGGGTAATGACTCCTGCTTGCAGCAATTGCTTCAAATACGAGAAATGAATGCCCGCCGCGAGAATGTCCGCCGTCCGGGCATATCCATGTCCTGCCGAAAAGATGTGTTCTATTTTTGATTGTGCATTCATTTGTAAAAAACTACTGCAAATATAAATAAACACAGTTATTTTTTACGTTATTGGAGTTAAAATTTGCACGGCGTGTTTACCCAATGGAGACTTAATGATTTGGCTCATCGGCGCTGAGTTTGACCTGTTCGATGTCTTTTTTGTTGACGAGCTCGTAGCCGCTTTTCTGCACGTCTTCGAGGAAGACCCACTCGCCGGCTTTTTTGCCGGAGTTTTGCTCGCGCATTTACACACTTTCACACCTCACACCTACACCCCAACCCAATCTCATGGGTTTATGGATCAACGCCAGGGTTCGCAAAGCCCAACAGTCTAATAGTCCACAGCGTCCTGCAGTAATAATTCAGGCGGTGATTTCAAATCACCTCCTGAATTTTCTTCGCAGTTTTTCCTTTCCGTGAAATCTGTATGTGTTAATGATTCCGCTTGTATGAAAAGGTAGACTTCGATGGCTTTGCAAGGTCTGGCCGCTGTTGGTCATTT
>DAINSQ010000159.1:0-10593 GCA_036741235.1 Saprospiraceae bacterium
CGGGGGTGGTGCCTCCCCCGCGCCGCGCCGCAGGCGCGGCACCCCGGGCCTCCGTGGCCGGCGCTGCGCGGACTAAGGCATCGTCACCTGTTCAATAATCCAGTCCTTGATGGCCTTGGCTACATCATTGATATGATGGAGCACATCCTCGTTTTTAAATCGCAGCACCGTAAACCCCGCTGCTTCCAGCGCTTGCTGGCGAATTTGATCTTTTTCAAATTCTCCTTTTTTATTGTGCCAACTGCCGTCGACTTCGATGATCAGCTTCAAATCCAGGCAGGCAAAATCGGCGATGTACTTCAAAATCGGCCTTTGCCGCCGGAACTGAAAGCCCAGCATCTGTCTGCGGCTTAATACATATTTCCATAAACAAGCTTCTGCTTTTGTACCGTTTTTTCTGAGTTTGTTGGCATTGGGTTGAAGCCTGTTGTTGTAATAGTGATAGCGCGATGAATCCGGTGTTGTTTTCATTTGTATTGTTTTGAGTGAATGAATTCACCATAGGGCGCCTCACTCCATCCGCTTGCGAAGTTCGCCGAGGTCTTCCCGGGTTTTGGCCAGGATAGAAAACGACGTTTGCAGCAAATGGCGTTCGGCATCGTTGAGGCGGTCGGGGTTATTGAGTTTGGCTATGGGGAAAGCGGCGTCGCGCAGGTAGGCGGCCCATTGGAGCAACTCGGCGGTGGCCGGCGCTTTTTTGAGTTTGAGGTTGCGGTCCTCGCGGATGCCGTAGAAATAGTCGATCACGGGTTTGAGCCGGGCGGCGTCGAGGCCGTTGATTTTGGCGCCCACGATTTCCAGCATCTTGTCGGGTTTTGGGAAATCAATATGAAAATACACCACGCGGCGCAGGAAGGCGTCGGGCAGGTTTTTTTCGGAATTTGATGTAAGAATAATCACCGGGCGGTTTTCGGGGGTGGTTTCGTACCAGGTATCAATTTCCGGCACGTAAAAGCGCAGCTTGTCCATGGCGTCGAGTACGTCGTTGGGCAGGTCGCGGGGGGCCTTGTCGATTTCGTCGATGAGTACCACGCAGCGGCGTTTCGAGCGGATGGCCTCGCCCAGGGCCCGGTAGCGGATAAATCGGCGTTCCAGTTCTTCGTCGCTCAGGGGTTCGCTGTTGTTCTGGCTATACTGAAAATGGCCCAGGGCGTCGTATTGATAAAACAAATCGGTAGCCGAAGAAGTGGTTTGGGCGTTAAAGACGAGGGTATCGCCGAGGTTGAAAAACCAGGCGATATGGTCGGCCAACTGGGTTTTTCCGCAGCCGGGTTCGCCGGTGAGCAGCAGGGGCAGCCCCAATCGCAAGGCCACGTTGATGGCGTCGGCCAATTCCGGCGAGGGCTGGTACAACGCGGGGTCGTCGAGCCGTTGGTTGGGTTCGAAGGGCGGCAGCGGCTGCCGTTGGGTGTGGTCTTGCAGGTAGGCCTGCCTTTTTTCCAATGAATACCAGGACATAATGAGGGCTTATTTATGGTATCGGTAAATTTTTTCCTGTAATTCTTCGATGCGTTCCATGTTAAACGACTGCTCCGACTTGTATTGGCTGAGTTCATCGGCGTCGAGGCGGTCGGCGAGCAAGTCGATGATGCGTCGTTTGGTTATATCACTTACACCCAGGTTTTCGAGCCAGTTTTCGAGGTCTTCGACGGGTACGGGCGGCAGGGGTTCTATCAGCACGACTCGGTTGTCGTTGGCGACGGCAAATCGGCGCAGGTCTTCCACCGCTTCGCGGTTGTCGCGGTTCATTGCGGCGTCTTTATGGGCGTTTTTGGCTGTTATTACAAAAAAGAACAAAAAAACAGGAATATCCGACCTGGTATGGCTGAAGGTGTCCATGAGCCAATGGAGATAGGGCCCCATGAGGGCCTCGTCCCAGTCTGCGGCTATGATTTTGAATACGGTAGCCGCGTATTGCCAGGGCAGTTTGGGCAGGCCGGTAGCAAGGTATTCCTCAAAAGCGGTTTCTGAGTGGGCCAGTTCGAAGCGTTCGCTAAAATATTTTTTAAAAGCTTTTTGGCTGGTAATCAAATTATGGCCCAGGGGCAGCGGGTCCACGCGCAGGCGTTCGTCGGCGCGCCGCCGAAAGTCGATAGACTGCTTGTCGTCCTGGAGTTCTTTTTCCAGCACTTCGTATACTGCGCGTTCGGAGAAACCCTCGGGCTCCTGCGTTGGACAGGCCAGGATAAAATAATACTGGAAGCGGCGGTTGTCTTGTTGAAATTGATCGAAAGCGTTCCAGAAAATGCGGGCAGGTTTGCGGCGGTCGCAGTTGACCAAATACAGCGGCGTCAGGGTTTTGTCCAGGGGCAATTCGGCTGCTGTTTTGTCGAGTTGGTCCACGAGGGCGCCGCCGTTGCCCAGGTCGGCCTGCTCCAGGCCGGCCACCAACTGCCGCAAAGCATCCGCCAACCGGGTATATTTCACCTGTGCCTCGTCGTATGTGATCAGCCCCAGCATGTCATCCTCTAATGTGCGCGAGTGGCCGCTTTTTAGCAAGACGACTTTTTTGTTAAATACCTCGCGCCCGGGGTTGTGCCATTTCTCCAAAAGATTGAACACTCCTTCAAAATCGCTTTTTCCGAGGAGGGTCGAACATTGGTCTTTTAGTTCAAACAGGGTCATGTCGGCGTTTTAGATGTGGGTCTTTGGCAAAGATATGTTTTTTTTCAACATTCCACTCCCCGCTAGCGGTCCGACCGTTACCGCTGAAATTTACGCTAGCAAATTCATTTAAAATTGGTACTTTTGCGAAATAATTAATTGAACAGAAGATGAAATTCTCCATAGACAAAGACAAAGACGGAAGATACGCGGTCATCAAACTGGAAGAAAAAAACCTCAATTCCATTGTAGCGCCCGACCTCAAATCGGAATTCGTGATTTTGGCCAATGAAGGGTTTAATAACCTCATTTTTGACCTTTCCGCCGTTGAATACATTGACTCGTCGGGCCTGAGCGCCATTCTCACCGCCAACCGCCTGTGGAAGGCTATGGGTTCGTTTGTCCTGACGGAAGTGAGCCACCCTTCGGTGCAAAAGCTTATCGAAATATCGCGCCTGGATGCCGTATTGACGATCCTGCCTACGGTGTCGGAAGCAATCGACTACGTGTTTATGGAGGAGATCGAGCGTGAGTTGAATGCCGACCTGGAGGAGGGCATCGAGGAAGAAGACGAACGCTAAACCGGCGTATAGTGCTGCCTTTTGAAGTTTTGCTGTTGGGTACGGGCGCCGCGCTGCCCGACAGGGGCAGGCATCCTTCGGCGCAGGTGCTTCGCTTTGCCGAAAATTATTACCTCATCGATTGCGGGGAGGGCACGCAACTCCGACTGTCGGATTGCCGCGCGCCCAAACAGAAGCTGAACCAGCTATTTATTACCCATTTACACGGCGATCATGTGTACGGACTCATCGGACTGCTCACTTCGTATACGCTGTTTAACCGCCAGACACCCCTCGATATTTTTGCCCCGGCAGGATTGGAGGAAATGATTGCGGTGCAATTGCGACTCAGCCAGTGCACGCTCTCCTACCCCGTCGCTTTTCACGTCATCGATACTACGCGCCATTATCTGTTATTTGAAGACGCCTACCTGGAGGTGTATAGCCTGCCGTTGCTGCACCGCATTCCGACGTCCGGTTTTTTGTTTTGCGAAAAACCGCGCCCGCTCAATATTCGCCCGGAGAAAATCGCGGAATACGCCCTCGATTTTACACAAATCAAACAGGCCAAGGCAGGCCGGGATGTAGTATTATCCGACGGCAGGTTGATCCCCCATACCGAACTCACAAACCCGCCGGCGCCGCTGCGCCGCTATGCCTATTGCTCCGATACGGCCTTTGATGAACGCCTTCCGGCTTACCTGCAAGGCGTCGACCTGCTCTACCACGAATCTACTTTCGACAGCACGCACGAAAAGGAGGCGGAGATCAGCCGCCATTCCACCGCCGCCCAGGCTGCCGAGATTGCCCGCAGGGCCGGCGCCGGTCGCCTGCTGCTGGGCCATTTCTCTCCCCGCTACCCCGATGAGGCGCTGCTGGAGGCGGAGGCCCGGGTGGTCTTCCCCGACTGCACGGCAGGCCGGGAGGGACGGTGGTACCCGGTGTGAGGGGGAGAGGGAGGGAGGGTGAGAGGGAGGGATGTTTGATTTTTGATTTTTGATGTTGGATGTTGGATCGGTTTTTTCGCGTAAAGAAAAGATTAGTTCAAGGCTATAATTGGCATACATACCGCACATCGCCGGATTTTAAGCATGACTTATACAGCTCAATGCTATGGAATGAACCCCAACCCCGAAGGGGTGACAGGATTATGGCAATTATGTCAGCCCTTCGGGCTTTATGCTATATGATGACTTCAAATGGCAATTGATGGCAACAATCCTTGT
Source organism: Saprospiraceae bacterium (assembly GCA_036741235.1). GTDB lineage: Bacteria > Bacteroidota > Bacteroidia > Chitinophagales > Saprospiraceae > JABWBR01. The sequence continues at coordinate 4,391 of DAINSQ010000159.1, forward strand.
TTTCGGCCAACCTGGTTATTCTTACGCGAAATGACCGATAAAAAATCCAACATCAAACATCCTTCCTCATCCCCCACATCTTAGTTCAAAAATCCCGGGACGAGGGCAATCAAGGAGAGACGATGAACGCCTTTGCCATTCTGAACCCTGTTTTTCCTGCCTCGTTGCCTTCCAGCACAAAAGCGTAAACTCCACTTGCGAGATCCTTTACCGATAATTGATATTGATGCTCACCGGCGGGCATGACGCGGTTTTCCAGCACGCGGATCAACCGGCCCTGGGCATTGTAGAGCGACAGCCGGGCCCGGCTGGGCGTTGGCAATTGCCATTCAATCGTGACAACATCGCTGGCGGGGTTGGGATAGGGCGCTTTGAGCAGCAGCCGTTCTTTTGCCGGCTCGTTGCCAGACGTGACGGGCGGTTCGGCCAGGTCGACCTGGTAGACGCCCAGGCCGTGCGTGGCAATGCGCAACTTATTATTGGCAGGCGAACGGCTGAGGTGCATCACCAGCACAGCGTCTTCGGGGCCTTCGCCGTAGGGTTCCCAGTTGTCGCCGTTGTCGTAGGAGATATACAGCCCAATATCATTGCCGACATAGAGATGATCGGGGTAATCAGGGTCGATAAACAGGGTATTAGTGGGCACGTCGGGTAATCCGTTGTCGATGGCAGTCCAGGTGGCGCCGCCGTCGGTGCTGCGGTAGACGTGCTGGGTATTGAAGCCCGAAAAAACCGCAAAGACGGTTTCGGGTTCTTCGGGGTGGAACACGATGTCCATCGCCGTGCGGTTAGGCAGTCCGCTGAGGTAAGTCCAGGTACTGCCGCCGTTGGTGCTTTTGAGAATACGGGGGTCGTTAAAATTGGGCGAAGTGCCGATGTAGATGACGTCTTCGTCAAATGGTGAAATTGCGATAGTAAGGATAGAATTGCCGCCGTCGACCAATGCGGTAGAGGTGGCGGTCCAGGTTGTTCCGCCGTTGGTGGTCCGGTGCAGGCGCTGGGCGCCGGCATAGATCACATTGGGGTCGTGGGGCGACAATTCGTAGGGGGCGTTAAAGTTTTTGGCTTCGCCGTTGGCGGAAGTAACGGCGGCTGAGCTGAAGGTCTGCCCCCTGTTGAGCGAGCGTTGCAGGTTGAGGTTTTGAGAGGTTCCGTACACCACCATATCATTATTGGGGTTGATGGCGGTGCTCATGCCGTCGCCGCCGATGACGCGGCGCCAGGCGTCGCCGCCGAGGTAGATGGCCGTGGCGTTGTCCTGCATGCCGCCGATAGCGAAGTTGGCGTCTGTAGCGGAGTTTGAAAAATTGGCATAAAACTGCTGTGTCTGGAAGCCGCCGTTGCGGCCCTCCCATGATTCGCCGGCGTCGGACGAGAAGAAGATGCCGCCGTCGGTAACCGCAAAAACGTAGTGCGTATCGTAAGGTGAAAAATAAATGCCGTGGATGTCGGCATGCACGTAGTTGGGCGGGCCTTCGGGGCCGCCCACGGGCGTTACGCCGAAATCCCAGTTGTACCAGTATGTTTTCTGAATGGGGTTGGTACCGCCGGTAGTTGATTTATGCATATCGACGCCGCAGTATAAGACGGTATTGGGGTTGTTGGGCACAATGGCCACGTCGTGGGAATACCAGCCCTGGTAGGCAGCCACGTCTTTGTTGCTCATCAGTTGCCAGTTATTGCCGCCGTCGGTTGAGCGGTAGAGGCCTCGGCTGACAAACGCATCGGCGACGGAGGCGTACATCACATCGGGTTGGTAGGGGCTGATAGCCAGCTTGGTTTTTCCGGTGTAATCGGAGGGCAGGCCCGGCGATAGATTCCAGGTGGCGCCGCCGTCGGTCGAGCGGTAAACGCCGGCATCGGGGCTGAGGTAAGCGCCGTGGCTGACCCACATTTTGGAGGTATCGGCGGGGTGGATTTCGAGGTCGACGGCCATTTCGAGGTCGTGGGCGAGGGTCCAGCTTTGCCCGGCGTCGTTGCTGCGGTAGAGGCCGCGGGTAGTGGCGGCCCACACGGTAGAGGGGTTTTGTTGATTAATAACCAGGTCCCAAACGCCGGTAAGCTCGTCGAGCGACCAGTCGAGCGACTTGGTCCACGTAGCGCCGCCGTCGACGGTTTTCAGGATGCCGATGCCGTAGGATCCGCGGGTAAGGCGGTTGTATACATTGGGGGCGGCGGCGGTATAGTTGTATACCTCGCCGGTGCCGATGTACATCTCGTCGGGGTTGTCGGGGTTGATAGCGATGGCGCCCACGGCCAGAACCGGGAATCCCGTAGGGATGCGTTCCCAGGCGTCCACGCCGACGCCGGCGGAGGTAGTGCGCCACAATCCGCCGCCGCAAGTACCCACGTATATGATATTGCTGTCGGTGGGGTGAAAAGCAAGGCTGATGGTGCGCCCGCCGATATTTTTGGGTCCCAGGGCTTCCCATTGGGGGGTGTTGGTGCGAAAATCGAGTTCGAGGTTGCGCTGGGCAAGCGCTGCGCTGATATGACCGGCGTAGATGCGCCCGTCGGGCCAGGAGCGGGTCAGGGCCCACTGTTCCATGGCGAGGCCGGCGCCGCTTTGGCGGGGAGTTTTTGATTTTTGCGCGCAAGCGAAAAGACCGATCACAATAGCGGAGAGGGCGACATATCTCAGCAGACGATACATTGTCATGGGTTTATAGATAGTTGTTTTTTGAAAAAATAAGCTCTAAGGTAATAAAAAATCGCAAATCACAATCAGCATTCCGCAATCCCGGGGAGAGATAGTATTTTGCAGCAGGAAAAAATGTTGTATGTCGTCCGATCCGTTACCTATTTTATTATTTAAAGAAACAGAAAAAATTGCCGGCAACCAGGTTCTGGATGCGGTGGGCAAAACGGATGCCCTATATCGGTTGTTGAGCCTGATTTTTGTAGAAGCCTCCAAAAAAGAGCAACTGCTGTTTTCTACTTTGTTTGCGCGAATGGCCTACGTATGCCACCAGCGGCAGGTAGAGCGGCGATTGCAATTTTATTTGCACGCCTTTCGGCGAATGGCTACGGACAGGCGGCAGGGGCAGGAAGCGGCCACGGTGGCCCTGGGCCTGAAAGTGATTGCAACCATTATTGCGGAATTGTGGCAGGCGCCGATCCCGGATAGCCTGAAAGCGCTATTGCCCGCCGATTGGCCCATACCTTTTGCCGGCGCCAGAGCGCAGAGTTTTCGCGCCAAAGCCCGGGTGTTGGCCCTCTCCGACGACCCCGACAACCACGTGCTGATTGCCCGCGACGAGGCCCGCCCCGAAGACCCCGTTCGCATTCAATACGGCATCACCGGCCACAACGACAATTTTGAGCTGACTATCAAAACCCTGCGCAGCGTTTTTGGATTTCCCACTACGCTGAATTTGCTCGACATAGAAATTGACGACGAAGGCATATACCGGCCCAAGGCTATTGTCATCGCCCCCGATTATCTGCTCGACGTATCGGCGGTGGCGGAGGCCTTTCGCGACAGGCAGGCGGATCCCTGGAGTTTTTTGCTCAAAAGATACCTGCCTTTCAGTTCTTCCGCCGCGCTGGTTGTGGGTAATATCGCCAACTATTTTCTCGATCAATTGATGACATTTCCGGGTATTACCTTCCAGGATTTGCGCCAAAAGCTCTTTCACACCAACCCGCTGGCGTTTTGCCTGTTTGCCGACGGCGAGATCAAGGCTATTTTACAAGACATACAGAAACACTACGTCACACTCAGCGCCATGATCAAAGGCGGTTTCCAGCAGGAGGGCATCCAACCCGAAGACTGCATACTGGAGCCCACCTTTTTTTCCGAAACCTACGGGCTTCAGGGGCGCCTCGACGTCTTCTACCGCGATCCTGCAGGTAGCGCCCGTTCGGCCATCGTTGAATTAAAAAGCGGCAAGCCGTTTATGCCCAACGCTTACGGCGTGGGCGCTTCGCATTATATTCAGACATTATTGTACGACCTGTTGATCCGCTCGGCATACGGCAAACAGTTAGACCCCATTTGTTATATCCTGTATTCCGGGCAGGAAGAGAAACCCCTGCGGTATGCCCCGGCGGTCAAATCGCAGCAATACGAGGCCTTGCAGGCCCGCAACCAGCTGGTGGCCATCGAATGGCTGCTGGCGGGGCTCAGCGCCGCCGGCGAAGACCTGCTTGACGCCGGGCATCGCTTGTTTGGGAGGCTCAGCGTGCAAAACGCCAAGGGATTTGCCCTTCGCGACATAGAACTATTTCTGCAAGCTTTTCAGCAATTAACTCCGCTCGAGCGCAAATACTTTATCGCCTTTTCGGGGTTTATTGCCCGCGAGCAGCAACTGGCCAAAACGGGGCAGCAAGGCATCGACGCCCCTAACGGCATGGCCGCACTTTGGCTCAACAGGCTGGAAGAAAAAAAGGAGAACTTTGAAGTGCTCAGCCACTTGCAGGTTATCAACAACCGGGCCCGCGAAGAAGACCCGCTCATCATCTTTGCGCGTACTTCGCGTACCAATGCGCTGGCCAATTTCCGCAAGGGCGATATTGCCGTGTTGTATCCGCTGGCCGAAGACGTATTGTCGGGTCAAATTTTCAAATGCACCATCGTCGAAATGGTCAACAACGAGGTCATCGTGCGGCTGCGCTCGCCGCAGTTCAACGACCGCGTTTTCAGCGAAGTCGACTATTGGAACCTCGAACACGACCTGCTCGACAGTACGTTTAATTCGCAGTACCGAAGCCTGCTGGAATGGGCAACGGCAAGCCCCTCCAAAAGGCAATTGCTGCTGACACAGCGGGCCCCATCGCAGGGAAAACCGGTTGCGCTACCGACCATTGAAGAGCTCACAGCCGAGCAATACGATATTTTGCAAAAGGCGCTCAGCGCGCCCGATTACTTTTTGCTGTGGGGGCCTCCCGGTACCGGCAAAACCAGTCTCATGCTCAAACACCTGGTAGGCTGGTTGCTGCAACACACCGGAGAAAACGTGCTTCTGCTGGCCTATACCAACCGGGCGGTAGACGAAATTTGCGCCGCCATAGAGGAACTGGGCGGCGATATTCGCGATCAATACCTGCGCATCGGCTCGCGTTATTCCACCGAGACCCGTTTCCTGCCGCAATTGCTGGATGCCAAGACGGCCCGGGCGCGCACCCGGCAGGAATTGCTGACGATCATTGAAGGGCACCGAATTGTAGTGGGTACGGTTGCCGGCGTGATGGCCAAGCCGGAATTGTTGCAACTCAAAAAATTCCAGCGCGTCATCATCGACGAAGCTTCACAGGTATTGGAGCCTGCGCTGGCCGGTTTGTTGCCCCGGTTTGAGCGTTTTATTCTGATCGGCGACCACCAGCAGTTGCCGGCAGTGGTGGCGCAGCCGCAGCAGGTTTCCGCCGTAGCCGATGCGGATTTGCAGGCCCTGGGTCTCTACAACCTGCGCAATTCGCTGTTTGAGCGGCTGTATAAACGCTGCCAGTCTGAAACCTGGCATTGGGCATACGCACAGTTGAGCCACCAGGGACGCATGCACCAGGACATCATGGATTTTCCAAACCGGTATTTTTACAATAATTCCTTACACATACTGCCGCCTGAAGTCCCCTACCGGCAACGCCAAACAGCGCCCCTTACCCCCCCCCACCAGGGCAGTTTTTACAAACAAGAACACCAGCAGTTCCGCCAGCGCAATATCTATTTGTCAACCCCGGTAGACGACAGCAGCGCCAACCAGAAAACCAACGTTCACGAAGCGACGCTGGCTGCCGATCTGGTGCAGCGCATTCAAAAACTGTATACGGCCGCCGGGCGGGAATTTCACGCCCAGAGCGTAGGTATCATAACGCCATACCGCGCCCAGATTGCCCAGATCAGGAGCGTACTCGAACAACGCGGCATCAACCCCGCTTTACTCACCGTTGACACCGTGGAGCGCTACCAGGGCGGCGCCCGCGATATCATTTTGTTATCGCTTTGCACCAATTCGCTCAGCCAGCTCAGCGCCCTGGTATCGCTGTCGGACGAAGGCACCGACCGCCGCCTCAATGTGGCGCTGACCCGCGCCCGGGAGCAGGTGATTATCCTGGGTAACAAGGATATTTTGAGCAATAGCCCGCTGTATGCAGCACTGATGGAACGGTGTGGAGGGCTATGAGGGGAGGGTGGGAGGGTGGGAGTGTGGGAGGGGGGGATCTTTGCTTTTAGACCCCAAAACCCACCAAAAAAAAAAAAAAAA
>DAINSQ010000160.1:0-9100 GCA_036741235.1 Saprospiraceae bacterium
TACGACTTACGGGCCTTATACTGGCCCTCATCACTACTGCCTGCGGCCCTACCCCCGAAGAAATGTTGCGCGGCAACTGGAAAGCTATCGCCATTATAGAGGAAGACAGCACCCTGCAAATTGATATCTCTACCGTCCGTTTTTCTTTTGATCAAAATGGCCGGTATAATTATAACGGCAATTTAAATTACCGCGAAGCGGGTACGTATTATGTGGAGCAACAATATCTGTATACCACAGATACAACAAGAAATGCCACAGAGACGAAAGCCGTCGAGCTCCATTTCCTCAGCCCCGACTCGCTGTTTATCAAAATGAAAGACAACGACAAAAACCGGGAATTGCGCTGTATCAGAATCGATTAATTCAACTGGCTAACCCATACGTTTACCTTGCCTTTCAAGCCCAACTGCACGTTGAAGCCGTCTACAGTCAGAAAAGCATTTTGCAATTGCAACTGGGAAAGTTGCCCTTTGAGCCGGATTCCCGGCGCAATCTGGTAATCGGCCAACTGTTGCTGCAATTGCGACTGAAGGTCTTTCAGGTTGTAGTCAAGTAAAAAATCGAGATTTTCCTGAATCTTTTTGTTGATAGTACTTTTGAGCAACCAACCCGCCGAGCGGTATAAAAAGTTCTCGGTATCGAGCGTAAATCGCAGGTCCTCAACATCAATTACATTCTTCTCCGGGTGAAAAACGGGGTTTCCGGCGAGGTAGATACTGCCGTTGTAGGCCCCCGACAATCTCGTATTGACGATCAACTGATTACCTTGCCCGTAAAGTTGCAGGTCTTCCACTTTTACTGATCGTTTGCCCTGGCTAAAGGTTTCGCCCACCAATTGCTGTTTGGCCATTTGTTCGGCCTCCCGATAGCTGATCTCTGCGTTGAGATTCACGATAAATTCGTCGTTACTGGGCTGCAGGTATTTGAAATCGGGTAAAGCCGTCAGATTGGGCGTTGCCGGTTTTTCACCGATCCTCACCGCCGGTTTTGATTCGACGACGATAGTAGTGGTGATCTCGTTATTTTGCATTTTCAACGGGGCCATACCTATGCGCTGCGGATTGACCAGCAGCCAGGTTTTGTATTCGGGCGATACCAATACAGGATTGAACATATTGCGCCAGGCTTCCTTCATGATATTGCCCAATTGCAACTGCTCGCCGACTTGTTCGTCAATGGCCTTGGCTATTGTCTTTTTGCTGTTTTTCATGATCATATCGGCAATAAACCCTACCGGCAGGTTGATGCCCACCATTTTAACCCGCGGTTTTTGCAGCCAGTCGTACCCCTCAATAGATGTAGCCGTCTCCAGGCTCCAATCCGGTTTGACCGCGTATTGGGTTTTAAAATGCAACGCAATATCGCCGGTGGCCTCTAGCGTGGTTATGCCGGCGTTGTACTGGATGTTCAAAGAAAGCGGTACCCGGTATTTGACCAGCTGGCTGTCGATAACGATATTAATGCGATCGCGCTTGGTGGCTTTCACCTTCAGATCATCGCCGTCGTCAAAAGTTTTGTCTTCGTAAATCACCCCGCTGAGGCGTTTGTTCACTTCTTGCTCCAGGTCGGCAACCGTAATTTTCACCGGAATATTAATGACGGAGTTTTTTTCTTCCTGGCGGGTTTCATAACTTTCCATAGGCCTGGCGGGTTGCTGTGCCGTTTTGCAGCCTGAAGTCATAGCCAACAGCCATATAACACAAGCGCCCAACGGCAGCGGAATAAAGGAATTAACAGATGAATTCATGTAGCCTGTTTATTGCTTTTTTCGCAAAATTAAGCCAATTTGAATGATTAGCGGCATAAGCATGCAACCCCGCTAAGAATTTATTGTCGTTTACTGATGACTTAAACCAATAAATTATATGAGACACCTTAGCTTGCTCGCGCTGGCACTATTGTTGCTACAAACCCATGTAACGCTTGCACAACAATATTCCTGGACGAACTCAGACGACAAAACTGCTTTTTTAGGCATCAATTCAGAGCAGTTACCGGTTGAAAAGGCCAAACTGCTGGGCTTTAACAACCACTACGGCAGCTATGTAACCAGTGTGGTTCCAAACTCGGTAGCGGAAAAAGCCGGCCTGCAACCATTCGACTACATTTACGGCATTGATAATTTTCGAACTAACGAAGATCGCAATCTCACCAGTATTATCAGAAAATACCAGGCGGGCGACAAAGGCACGCTACACCTGATCCGCAAGAACAAATCCGTTTCTGTAGATATCGTATTCGGCAAAAGGAGCGACGCAGAGCGGGGCGGCGAAGTTGAGAAAAAAGAAGAAGCGTTCCTCGGCGTTAGCCCTCATGAAGATGAATCATCAGAAGAACCCGGCGTAAAAATTACGGTGGTGCGCAAATCAACCGCCGAAAAAATGGGCCTAAAAGACGGCGATGTGATCACTTCGCTCAACGGCTATAGCCTAATAGACTGGCAAGATTTGTCTATGGCTATCAAAACCGTCAAGGTGGGCGATACCTTCGTAATAGAATATCAACGCGACGGTAAAACAGCCAAGGCCGAGCAAAAAGCCGAGGCCCGCCAGGAGGAAGAACGCACCTTTGAGATCGTTACCGACGGCTGGGATTGGAGCGATAAAAGCGAAAGCGGCAACAGCGCATTTTTAGGTATAAATTCCACGACGATTTCTGCCGAAAAAGCCAAATATCTCGGCTATGATAATCCCTACGGCAGCTACATAACCAAAGTAATCGATAATACCGCCGCCGCCAAAGCCGGCTTGCAACCCTTCGATTATGTAGTTGGCATTAACGACTTCCGTGTGGACAAGGATCAAAACCTCACCGATATCCTCAAACGCTTTAAAAACGGCGACGAAGCTACGGTGTATTTTATCCGCAACGGCAAAGCCCAATCCGCCAGGGTCACTTTCGTTAAGCGCAGTACTACTTTTGAATTTGAATGGGATATGGACGACTGTAAAAAGCCGTTTTTTGGCATCAGCCAAAGCCATCAGCCCGACGACCGGCAGGGCGTAGCAGTAACCATTATCGATAACTCAACTGCAAAGGCAATGGGAATGCAAGACGGCGACCTGATTACGGGTATTAACGGCCATCCCATTTACGATTGGGAAGATATTACGATCGCTATTAACACCCTGAAAGTTGGCGACAATATTGAAGTAAATTACCTGCGAAAGGGCGAAAAAATTGCCGGAAAGCAGGCTATTAAATCGTATTGCGACACCAAAAAGGAAGGCGAATGGAACTGGGGAGGCTTTGAGTTGCGTAAAAATGAGAATGAAGATGAAACCGACAATGCTGCCGGCAGCGAACGCGTGAATGTAAATGACGTTAATGTGGCCCTGCTCGATATGCCGGAAGATGAGGCCGCCCAGTTTAAGCAGCGTTATGGCGTTGACATAGCTGTTAATAACAACCTGGTTGTTGAAAATCTTCAACTTATACCCAATGCATCAATGGGCATGTTCAGGTTACAATTCAGGCTCCCCGGTGGCGGCGAAACGAGCATTCGCGTTTATAACGGCGCGGGCAGACTGATTTACGACTACGACCTGGGCGTTTATAACGGAGATTTTAGCGATGAAATCGATATTTCTCAAAACGGCGCCGGCAATTATTACCTGGATATCCGCCAGGGCGACAAGCGCCTGTCGAAGAAAATTTTACTACAAAGCAAATAACCGCTTACGTTATCATTACTGTGCAGTCCACTTTCAGGGCTGCACAGTAATTCCCTCGAATTTACCCCTGCCAAACTGCCGCACGCACTAGCCTGTGGATATTTTTTCCAAAAGCTTTTTCCCTATATTGCGCGCCAAGCGCCCATTTTCTATAATATCGATAAAACAAACCTGCGCATAGGTCTTGCCATCTGCAAAAGGCGTAGGCGAAATGTCCTTCAGATTACCCGACCGCGGGTACAGCAGCACCCCCCGTTCCGCCTGGAAATAATGGAGATATACGTATAGCTGCCGCAAATCATCCATAGAAGGTTTTGCCTGGCTCAGTATTTTCCATTTGGTGTCTAAAATCCACTTTTTACCCTGGTATTGCACCAACAAGTCTGGTATGAGAGTTCGATCGAGCCAGAAATTGCGCCCTGGTTGACGACTGACGGATAACTCCGGTAAACCCGAACCGGCCAACTGCCGGTAGACGAATGTTTCAAACAGGCGGTTCATATCGAATAAAAGAGCCATAGCAGGCGCCCTTCCTGCGCTAATACCGCCTGCATAACCTTGAATAATGGCTTTTGACAGGCCGATCAGCATCTCGTCAGCGGGGTCAATGGCAGGCCAACTCAATTGTCCCCAATTGATTTGCCGGGGGTGCAACGCAGCACAATCAGGCAAATAGCCAAGCATACCCGTAGCTCTGGTTTTTATAGCGCCGGAAGGCAACATATCAGCGGCGTAATACAAGGCAAGTTTCACCATTTGGTTGGGCAGGTTATCGGGGCTGTAAACCTGGGAGAGGGTCCTGAACTCATGTGCGCGGGTCAATTGATTTTTGATTTGCTCACGCCAAAGAATTTGACCTTTCCATACGCCGGCGGTTTGCTCCATAGCGACGTATCGGCGCGAGGGGCCCCTGCCGAGCCAATTTTCAACTTCATCGATAAAATACGAGAGTAGTGCTGTCATTAAGGGAGAAGAACCGGTGCGCAACCGGCCCAATCCAGCCGCGTAAGTAGGCAAGAATCCGCAATCTGCAAGCAATTCCAATAGAAATGGCTGCCAGCCCGGCGTCGTTGTTTCATCCGTTTTTGGCCATATTTCGACAAGGCCCGCCGGCGTTTGTATTGCGCCCACATAACTGCCGAATACGACGCCTTCCGGCTCGATTTTGTAAAATGGGCGAGACTGCTGCGTCAACAAGTAACGCAAATGCGCCCACATTTCACGGGTAAACTCCGTATTGCCCGCCAGTTCGCCAATGCGCAGTCGTTGGTGTTCGAATACCCGCAATATTATGGACTTCTGAGTTGTCATCGCTGCAGCATATAATTTTCCAGCAACTTGGCAATCTCGGGATGGCTGGCATAATTGATCAAATCGGGCAGGGCCGCGCCGTCAAAACCCTTGACTTGTGGATTGGCCCCGGCGTTGATCAAAACTTCTACCATGTCGCGCCGGCCGTATGCAGTGGCGATCATCAAGGGCGTATAGCCGCTGACGGCCTCCTGGGCGTCTACCGCTGCGCCTTTGTCAATCAACCACCGGCCCAACTCGGCAAAACCGCTTCTTGCTGCAGCATGCAACGGCGTATACCGGTACCGAACCCCGGCGCTATTCACCCCGGCGCCTCGTTCAACCAATAAACGGGCAATAGCTGTCCTCCCAAAATAGGCCGCCCGGCACAAAGCCGTCTGCCCTACCCTATTCAGCGCATTGGGATTGGCTTTGTTTTTTAACAATAAAAATACAACTGCTTCAATACCCTGTGAAACTGCCAAGTGAAGCGCGGGGTTGCCGGTTTCATCCGTTTGATCGGGGTCGGCGCCTCTTTTCAACAACTCGCTCACTCGAGCGACATCTCCCTTTTTTACCGCATCGATGAAGTCGCCCGGCGGCCTGGCCCCGGCTACACCGGCCAGATAAACTGCCAATTCGTCGTGAAACTGCCACAATGCTACCTCAAGCGGGGTTCCCTGTCCGCTTTCAGATTGGTGGTTTGCGCCGTGTTCAACCAACAATCTTGTCAATTCAATCCGGCCATAAAAGGCGGCCCAATGCAGGGCGGTATCGCCCGTACTATCCCGAAGGTTAAGCCCCGCTCCTTTTGCAAGTAATAAACTGGCAGCCTCCAGGTCGTTGCGCAACGCCGTTTCCATCAAAGCCGTGCTTTGATAACCCGATTGCCGGCGCGCGTCCACTTGCACGCCATGATCCAACAATACTTTAAGCAGTTCGGGCCGGTTTTTCTCAAGTGCCAGTATAATTAGAGGATTTCCCTCATCATCGCGCAAATTGGGGTCAGCGCCGCGTCGCAAACAAGAATCCACCACAACAACATTCGCTTGCTGCACTGCTTCCAATAAACGGGCATTGATGGAGGGCCCTGGAGGTTGACGGCTGCAGCTCAGAAAACACAGCATCCATAGGCCAGCCCCAATAGCAGGAATCGGCCTCATGACTGGTAGTTTTTATCATAAATCCGAATGAAAGCCGCCTCCTGAAGTTGTTCAAACGACACCGGCTCATAGCGCGGTCCCGCTTGCCAGTCGCCGGGCATGGCATCATCAAAATCGGCCATTTCGAAGCGATGCGGCTCCATTTTTGTCACAAAATCACGCCCCAGCACCCAGCCGATTTTCTGGTAATCGCCATAAAAATAAGCTTCCAATAGCGGCAGTACAGATTGGGCGAACACCTCCTTGAGCCCATCGAGCGTATCAATCTCAAGAAAATAAGCATGGCCGATCGCATAATCGCTACCCAGCAAAACCTCGATACGGTCGTTGATGGCAGTCAGCAAACGCTGCAAGTCTATTCCCGCAATCATTGGCGAGATCGCCATTTTGGGCAGCAGAGCGGGGTCGGGGCGCAGCGACTGGAAGGCAAACCGGCGGCGCAGCGCCAGGTCGAGCTGGGTTGTCGACCGGTCGGAAGAATTCATTGTACCAATGATAAAAAGATTGGGCGGAACCGAAAAATACGTTTTTGAATAAGGTAATACTACACTCAAGGCCTCCAGCCGTCCTTCGCGTTTATCGGTTTCGATCAGGGAGATCAGGTCGCCAAAAATCGCCGGCACATTGCCCCGGTTGATCTCATCGATGATGAGCACATATTTTTTGCACTTATCGATAAGCTGGTCGGGCAAGGCGGCAACATCTTCAATCACATCCAGCGCGGTTTCCCCGTCGGGAGTCCATTGCTGTTGTACCATCTGTTGCAGATGGTAGTCCAGCTCAAATTGATGCAAAGCGCCCATAATAGCGATATAAGCGCTGGTATCTTTGGCGCCGACGAGGTGTGGCAGCGCCTCGTCGGCCATCATTTCCTCTACTGAAGCAAACCGGTTGTATAGCTTTCGCAAAATTTTCTTTTGAATCGTATACACAGTAAACGATTTCTCGGGCCTCACTGCCAGATTCCCGTAAGGCAATACGCGATGCAAAAAAAGCCGCTTGTTATCGGGAGTTTGGAAAAAAGAAAATGCGGGCGTCTTGAGGTAGGCCAAAAATTCGGCATACAAGCGACTGAATTTCAATTGTGTAGCTGGGGGAGGTTGTTCAGTGAGCAGCGTTTCAATAAAAGTATTTCGGGCATCCGTACACATCAATTTAAAAATGCCGTCCTGGATGACATAACTGAGTCCTTCTTGTGTAGCCAGGGGTTTGATGCCCTCAACGAAATCTTCATAGCTAAAAGCCTGATGAAACGTGATAAAAGCGATTTGCCCGGCGCCGAGATATTCCTCAAAGCGGCGTTTGAGGAATATCCTGTCTTCCAGCGCCAATTCTTCCAAAGGTCGGTTTTCGATAATGGAAAGCGCATGATTAATCGTCAGGTAAGTTTTTCCAGTGCCGGGCGGGCCGTAAAGGATCAGGTTGAGCGGGTGGCTAAACGGAGGGCGGGTTTCGTAGGGTACGGAAGGCTCCGCAGCAAGGTCTATACGCTGCGCCCATTGTTCCATGTGGCGGTACTGCATTTCGGTAACGGCAAAATTTGAACCGGGCAGCCCGACGGGCAAACCTGCCAGTTGAACATCGCCGGCGATAGTGTCGCGAGATACCGGTTTTTGCCACAGGTTGTAATCCAGTTGAAGTAAAACCCGCGGGGCATCAGCGGGCGGCTCTACAAAAAAAGCTGCCTCTGCCTCGTCAATCGGGTAATCGCCGGGCGGGGCAGATACCGTGGCCAGCCCGTAACATGCCGGCGAGCGGCCCGACTGCCACAAAATTACTTTGTCGCCCGCGTTAATATCTTTAGCATGCGAGGTAACGGCAAAACTTTTCAAGGCATTGGCTTGCAATGCATCACGCAGCCGGAAAACCCGGGGATTGGACTGGAATAACCAGTATCGGATGGTGGCTTCCGCCATAGTGCTGTCTATTATTACTAAAAGTATAAGTGCAGCTATAAAAATAGTCTCTTTTACCTGTTTAAACTACTGTATTGCTGTATTAATCTTGGCTCAACCCATGCAAAAAACACAAAACTTACAACCTGCAACCTGCAACCGACGTTGATAAGCATATTAACTTAGCCGCACAAACCGGAAAAAAATGGAAGAGCCGTTATACATTTTTCAGCCCGACACGACCGAAGATGCCCTGTCGCTGGGCATTGCGCTGGCTATAACTTTGGCCGGCGGCGTCGGATTGTATTTTCTATACCGAAAAAAAGTAGAAAAAGACCAACGCATCAGGCATCACCTGCTGCAAATGCTGGTATTTTTTGCCACAATCATCGCCGGCGGCGCAGCAATGTTCAGCTATTTGTCGATGCGGAAAACGGGAGAAGTGATATTGTATCGCACTCATTTGCTAACTCCGTATGGCGACGTATCATTTGACGCCATTGAAAAAGCAAGCATCATCGACAACAAAGAGCCGTCGGTTATCGACCCCAATGCATCGAGACGGGCGGTTCGCCTGCTGGTGATAGAGGAAAAAAGCGGAAAAACACACGTTATGTCAGAGAAAAACTATGACATTAACGCCATGATGGGGCGCCTCAGGGAAGCTGTTGAACAAGCGTCAGAGCGTTGATCAGGACCGTGTAAACTCGGCTTTTCGCACAATTCCGGTAAAAGAATGCAATTCCAGGATATAACTGCCTGCAGAAAATTGCGTGAGATCCAGTTCGTAGATCGTATTTACCGGCAAATCAAAAACGTCGTCATTCAACAACGTTTTGCCATTGCTGTCTTTTACCACGATGCTGCTCAGATTGACGCTCAGCGTCTCAAAATCGATGTAGTAAATTTGATTTTCCTCGTCGAGGTACATGGCCCAACCCTTGTTGTCCGAGTTGGAGTAATCAACGCTTGCCTGACCGGCCGGTTGAGCATCAGCCACTGCTTCCTGCGCCACTACGCCGCTCAAGCATCCCAGTACAAGTGCCAAGAGGAAACTAAATTTCAACTGCATAAC
>DAINSQ010000160.1:9110-10549 GCA_036741235.1 Saprospiraceae bacterium
GATTGAGCTGCATTAAAGGTATTTTAATCATTCAAAATGCGACGCAAAGATAATTCAGAATTTTACTTCAAAAAAGGATTTTTCTCAACAAAAACATCTTGTTATGAGATATTGGTAGCTTTATCTTATATTGTTCCAAATTTTATTTTTATTCCGAATTTTATTTTTTTATACTCCGATATAATATTGTATATTCTGATTTCAAAAAAAACTTCCTCGTTTTTTTTTCGTATGCCTGTAGTCCGCTATCTAAATCCAGCCACTATACCAGCGATTACCCGCAATCTGAAGACTGATATACAAATCCTCCGAAAACCACTACGCGGGTCTTGGTGATTATATTTCAGGCATATTCACTATCTTTCGACCTGAATATGCCAGAAAAACTACAAACACAATAATATGAAAGCCGCCGGTAACACCGTCAAAGAAATTCTGATCAACCTCCCGGAGGATAGAGCAGAGCCTTTTAACAAGCTACACGATGTCATTGTGCAAAACCTGCCCGAAGGTTTTGAAGCAGCCATTAGTTATGGCGGGTTGGGTTATGTGGTTCCCCATAGCATTTATCCTGCGGGATACCATTGTAAACCTAGCGAGCCGCTGCCATTTGCAGGAATTGCTTCGCAAAAACATTCTATTAATTTATACCATATGGGAATTTATTCCGATCCTGAACTATTGGAATGGTTCGTAACAGAATACCCCAGGCACTGTAAGCAAAAACTTGACATGGGAAAAAGTTGTATCCGCTTTAAAAAGCTGAATGATATCCCCTATGAACTCATCGGCGAATTAATGAAAAAAATGAGTGTGAAAGAATGGATAAATATTTATGAAACCAAATTGAAAAAATAGGCAATATTTCAATCCATACAAGCGCTAAGAAACCGTTTTAGAACTAGTAAAATTGCGCTTTCTGAACCAGCATATTCGTTGATAATCTGGTAGACTTTGGTAACGTGGTTTTTCTAATAATAAGATTTATAAACCTGTTTCTTAAACACTACAAAAAAGAGGAGTAGAACGTAAATTGGAATATGGAAGCCCCTGTCAAAACGAATAATCCACATTGATCAAAGCAAACGCCGGTACGGCCTGGACAGCGCTTCTGAACACTAAATAATCGCTGTTTTGCAATAACGAAAACTCGTCAATATTGGGTACATTGACAATGCGAAGCCCCAACATCATAGGCTTGCGATTTTGGTAATTATTCAGTAGCGGCTCCGCAGAAGGTGGAGTGTCCGGCAGCGCAAGCGCATGCTCTGAACCCGGCCGAAGCGGCGGCGCAAGTTGAAGCGGTCACGGTACATTCTCCGTTTGAAAACTGGTAAGTACAAGCCATCACGTCATCGAAATTGATGTTGGCAGTAGCGAGTTCACTTTCAGCGATTGACAAATCGGTAACGCGTCCGTCGGTGTGTTGAATGCTGATC
>DAINSQ010000161.1:0-10483 GCA_036741235.1 Saprospiraceae bacterium
TCCAATAAGCTCAGACAGCTTTTGCCGGCGGCAAAGTCGATATAGGCCTCGTCGATCACCACGATACCCGGAAATCCCTGTAAAAGCGCCTCTATGCGGTTCAATTCGAAAACATTGCCGGTAGGGTTATTGGGGCTACACAAAAACAGGAGTTTGCCGTGCGCATCTGCGTTGGCCAAAATAGCGGCTACATCGGGCTGAAATTGGGTAGTGAGCGGTATTTCTTCTACCTCCACTCCGCATATGTCGGCGCAAACGCGGTACATGCCGTAGGTAGGCGGCAGGATCACGACACGGTCGACGCCGGGGTTGCAAAAGATACGCACCAGCAGGTCGATCACTTCGTCGCTGCCATTGCCAAGGAAAATGCGTTGAGGGGCAATGCCTTTGATCGCTCCCAGTTTTTCCTTCACCTCCCACTGCAAAGGGTCGGGATAGCGGTTGAGGCCCGTGTCAAACGGGTTTTCGTTGGCGTCGAGGAAGACCTCGGCGTCGCCGGTAAATTCACTGCGCGCAGACGAGTAGGGTTTCAACGCCAGAATATTGGGCCGGACGAGGTTTGGCAAATTCATTTATGCTTGTTTTTTCAATTCCTCTAGTCGAATTGCCACAGCGCGGCCGTGGGCAGCCAGTTGTTCGGCTTCGGCCATAATTGCTACTACGGGGCCGAGGCGAAGCAGTCCGTCGGGGCTGAGTTGCTGGAAGGTGATTTTTTTTACAAAAGCATCGAGCGAAACGCCGCTATATGCGCGCGCATAACCGTTGGTAGGCAGGGTATGGTTGGTGCCGGAGGCGTAATCGCCCACTGATTCCGGCGTATAATGCCCCAGGAATACTGACCCGGCATTAATCACAGCTTCTGCCATCGCTTCGGGGTCGCCCACGCTCAGTATAAGGTGTTCGGGGGCGTAGGCATTGATCAATTCAAGAGCGGATTCCCGGTTTTCCACCACTACGGCCAAGCTGTTATCGAGGGCTTTGGCGGCCATATCGCGGCGGGGCAGGGCGGCAAGTTGGGATTGGAGGGCTTCTTGTACCGCCGTCACCATCGCTTCACTAAAAGCCACGAGCACCACCTGACTATCGGCGCCGTGTTCGGCTTGCGAAAGCAGGTCGGCGGCCACGAAAGCCGGGTTGGCGCTGTCGTCGGCGCATACCAGCACCTCCGACGGCCCTGCCGGCATATCGATGGCTATGCCGTCGCGGCTTACGATCTGCTTGGCGGCTGTGACGTATTGGTTACCGGGGCCGAAGATTTTGTATACCTGCGGCACGCTTTCCGTACCATAAGCCAGGGCGCCGATGGCTTGGGCGCCGCCGGCTTTCACCACGCGGGTCACGCCCACGAGTTGGGCGGCATGAAGGATGGCAGGGTGTATTTGTCCGTCGCGTTGCGGCGGCGTGCAAAGGATTATTTCGCTGCACCCGGCTATTTGTGCGGGAATACCCAGCATAAGTACGGTGGAAAACAACGGCGCAGTGCCGCCCGGGATATAAAGTCCTACTTTTTCAATAGGCACGCTTTTGCGCCAGCACGACACCCCCGGCATGGTTTCTACCCGCGATGCTGCGATGCGTTGCTGCTCGTGAAATACGCGAATATTGGCATAGGCGGTTTGCATAGCCGCTTTAAGCGCAGGGGCGAGTTGCGCTTCCGCTTCGGCAAAAGCGCCGGGCTGTACCAGTAGTTCTTCGAGCAATACTTTGTCGAATTCGAGGGTATAGCGCTTCAGCGCTGCATCTCCTTGCTGCCGCACCGCCTGCAAAACGGCGTTAACGCCGGCTTCCAGTTGCGCCGTGTCTAGCGTCGGGCGTTTTAATAATGAGGGCCAATCGGACTTGGGAGGGTATTTTACATACCGCATACAAGGAAAATTTATGTTTTATCGATAGATAGGCCGTAGTACCGCAGCGTTTTCTCAAATCAGATTCAGATAATCATTTTTTCGATAGGAACGATCAGAATACCCTGCGCGCCAACGGTCTTAAGTTGGTCGATAATATCCCAGAAAGATTCTTCGGCAATGACGGTGTGGATAGAACTCCAGCCTTCGGCGGCCAACGGCATCACGGTAGGGCTTTTCATGCCTGGAAGAATACGGATGATATCGTCGATTTTATCGTTGGGGGCATTCATCAACAGATACCGGTATTGGCGGGCGGCGAGGACCGAGCGAATGCGAAACAATAGTTTGTCCAGCAATTCGCGGGCGGCGCCGCTTAATTTCGGCGAACTGACCAGTACGGCTTCCGAGCGAAGCAATATTTCCTTTTCTTCAAGATTATTTTGAAAAAGGGTACTGCCCGAACTCACCAGGTCGCACACAGCATCGGCAAGGCCGATGTTGGGGGCAATTTCTACCGAGCCTGAAATTTCATGGATATCTGCTTTAATCTGGTGCTGCGCCAAAAATTGCCGCAGGGTTTGGGGATACGAGGTGGCAATTTTTTTGTCTTGCAGCCACTGAATTCCGGTATACGGCGTAGCGCGCGGCACTGCAATTGACAGGCGACAGCGGGAAAAACCCAGCGGCAATACCTTATGTATAGCGCGTTGTTTCTCTATCATCGTATTTTCGCCGATAATACCAATATCGGCGACGCCGTCTTCCACGTACTGCGGAATATCGGAATTGCGCAAAAAAAGCACGTCGAGCGGAAAATTGCGGGCGCCGGCTTTGAGTTGGTCGCGTCCATTATCGATACTGACGCCGCACTCGCGGAGCAGTGCCAGGGAGTCCTCCTGTAAACGCCCCGATTTCTGTACAGCTAGCTTGAGTCTGGTTTCCATAGGCAATGAAAACCCACATCAAAGCACGTTTGTTCAAAATAGCAGGGCAGTAAGTAGCAGTGTACTTATTTGCTCTTGTAAGCAATATCGCTATACCGCTCCACAAAAGCCTTCATCTCGTCTACCATTTCAGGCGAGCCCATAGCTATAGTAGCGCGCTGGTGCAAGTCGTGTACTTCCAGATCGAGCACCCGTTCCAATTGGCAGGTAATCGCCTTTCCGCCGGCTTGTTCAACGATAAAGCTGAGTGGATTACATTCGTATACCAGCCGCAATTTTCCCAGCGGATACTTACGCGTATTGGGATACAAAAAGATGCCGCCTTGCAACAGAATGCGGTGGATATCCGACACCATCGAGCCGATATAGCGCAGGCGCAGGTTCATATCGGAGCAATGGTCGATATAACGTCGCATATCAACGTCGAATTTGAGATAATAGCCTTGGTTTACCGAGTAATAGTTGCCGCGCCGGGGAATCTGGATATCGCGGTGCGACAGGCAGAATTCGCCAATAGTAGGGTCAAGGGTAAAGGCATTTACACCTCGGCCGGTAGTATATACCAGCAGCGTAGACGTACCGTAGAGCACATACCCTGCGGCAACCAACTGGACGCCTTTTTGCAGAAAATCATCAAGCGTGCAGGAATCGCCGGTATCGCTGATGCGGCGGTAAATGCCAAAAATGGTGCCCACCGATACATTCACATCGATGTTAGACGAGCCGTCGAGCGGATCGAAGACCACCACGTACTTCGAGGGTTTGTCATTGACCGTGGGAAATGTGATGATCTCCTCTATCTCTTCAGAAGCTACGCCTGCACATTCGCCGCTATTTTTGAGGCATTCTATGAGTTTTTCATTGGCGTAGAGGTCTAATTTTTGCACGGCATCGCCGGTAGCGTTTTCTACTTCCGCTGTGCCGAGGATGTTGAGCAGGCCGGCTTTGTTGACCTCGCGGTTGACAATCTTGGCGGCTACGCCGATATCGCGCAGCAGTCCGGTGAGCTCGCCTGAAGCAAAAGGGAAATCTTTTTGCCGGCGAATGATGAATTCATCGAGCGTGATAATCCGGTTCATATGTGGTTAGGTATAAGTCGCTATAAAGGTAAGCGTTTTTTTGCGACGCCTTGCCGAGATTGTAGTGCAAATATTCGGCACATGCAACCATTCGGCGTATTTGCGGGTTATATGGGTTTATGTTTGTACGCTAAATTGGCCTTGTGAAGCACCTCGCCTACCTGAACCGCTATTTCCTGAAGTATCGCTGGCATTTGCTGGGCGGTATTCTTTTTGTATCCATATCCAACTATTTTCGCGTATTACAACCACAGATGATCAGAGAGGCGCTCGATCTGGTAGTGGAAAATATCGGCTTGCACCAGCTGTATAAAGGCGCTGCGCTACAAAGCGAAGTGTATGGATCATTGGGAAGAATATTGCTTTATTTCGGCGTGCTGGTGTTGATACAGGCGCTGATAATGGGCATTTTCATGTATTTTATGCGGCAGACGATCATTGTGATGTCGCGCCTTGTCGAATATGACTTGCGCAAGGAAGTATTCGCCCACTACGAGCGCCTTTCCACGTCTTTTTACAGAAGAAACAATACCGGCGACTTGATGGCCCGCATCACCGAAGACGTTTCCAAAGTTCGCATGTACATCGGTCCGGCTGTGTTGTACGGCATCAACCTGATCTCGCTGTTTGTAATGGTCATCTATGCAATGGTGAGCGTGAGCCCAAAACTCACGCTATACTGCCTGGCGCCGCTGCCCCTGTTGTCCATCTCAATCTATTACGTAAGCGATCTCATCAACAAGCGCAGCGAAGTGATTCAACAACAGTTGGCGCGGCTCAACAGCATCGCGCAGGAAGTTTATTCCGGCATTCGGGTAGTAAAATCCTATGTACAGGAAAAGCCAATGTCACAGCACTTCGCTCATGAAAGCGAAGACTACAAAGGCAAATCGCTTAAGTTGGCCAAAGTCGATGCGTATTTTTATCCGCTCATGCTGCTCATGGTGGGCGCCAGCACATTGCTCACCGTATACATGGGCGGGCTGCAGGTCATCAAAGGAGAAGTAACGCCCGGCAATATCGCCGAGTTTGTTATTTATGTCAATATGCTAACCTGGCCCGTGACCGCCATTGGCTGGATCGCTTCCATCATGCAACAGGCGGCGGCTTCGCAAAAGCGCATCAACGAATTTTTGCATACCCAACCTGATATCGTCAATATGCCGGCAGCCCGGGCGCCGGTTAATTTTGAAGGGCAGATCGTCTTCGACAACGTTTCGTTTGTGTACCCCGATACCGGGATCAAGGCGCTCGACCAAGTGAGCTTTGCTTTGCAGCCCGGGCAAAAGATGGCCATCATTGGGCGCACGGGCTCGGGCAAAAGTACCTTGGCAGAATTACTGGTGCGCATGTACGATGTCACCTCGGGCGTCATTCGCATCGACGGCATTGATATCCGCGAGCACAACCTCGATAACCTGCGCCGCCGCATTGGTTATGTGCCGCAGGATGTTTTCCTTTTTTCCGATACTGTTGCCGGCAATATCGCCTTCGGCAAACCCGGCGCCGACGATGAAGCAGTTAAAGCTTTCGCTAAATATGCCGCCGTATACCAGGATGTGATGGAGCTACCCAAAGGATTCGAAACCGTTGTGGGCGAACGGGGCGTTACGCTGTCGGGCGGCCAGAAACAACGCGTTTCAATTGCCCGGGCGCTCATCAAACAACCCGATATCGTAGTGCTCGACGACTGCCTTTCGGCCGTAGATACCAATACCGAAAAGCAAATCCTGGGCTATTTTACCGAGGCCCTGTCAGATAAAACCGCTATCATTATTACCCACCGCATTTACTCGCTTTTGCAATTTGACAAAATAATCATCCTCGACCACGGCCGTATCGCCGAAGCGGGCACCCACGAAGAACTGATGAGCCGCAAGGGCTATTACGCCGAAATGTTTGAAAAACAAACCCAGGAAGAAGGCGAACAAACAACCTGAATCTTTTCGGCGCATTGTTTTGATATTTTGGGCAAATCTTTACATTTGTAAAGTATTGTCATTCGTTCACTAAATATCTAAAACGTGGATCACGATAGGGGCCAAAGGAGATTCGAGAGCGTGTATTCAAAAAAAGTTCGCGCGGGCAAGAGAAGAACCTATTTTTTCGATGTGCGCCGAACCAAAGGGGATGACTTCTATCTCACGCTTACCGAGAGTACCAAAAAGTTTAACGGCGACGGCTATGAGCGCCACAAAATCTTTTTGTATAAAGAAGATTTCAACCGCTTTTTGGGCAACCTCGAAGAGGTTATCAATTATATTAAAACAGAATTGATGCCCAACTACGACTATGACGAATTTAATCGCCGCGACGACGATTACGACGATGACGACGATATGGACGAATACGAGGGTTCTCGCCGCCAAAGAAGAAATGATGAGGATATGAGTTGGTAATTATCCCCGTTTTTGACGGCAACGCGCATAAAAAACAGCCGGGTTTACAACATGTCGTGCAGTAAACCCGGTGCAGCAAAAAATTAACCTTAGTGAAAATTAGACGTTCGCAAAGAGGCGCGATTGGTTCATGGGGCTATTGTCTTCCGGTTTTCTGGAATAGAATGACTTCTCATTGGGCTATACAAATATAAGACACAGTACTGACCTTTACCCCCTAGTGCCAGATTGGCCAATAGCCGACAAAAGCCCGGAATGCAAATTGTTATAGCATCTTTTTAATCAATACAATTTGCCCTAAATGATAATAGCTGTGTTCGATCATTCCGTCAATATTCCTCAGATAGGTGCCGTATTTCTCATCCACAAAAACGGCGTATAGTTGTTCTTCCGGCATTTTTTCTACCCAATCGGCAAACTTTTCAGCATCGCTCCATAATTTATTGCGGAGCCGCTCCCAGTCTTCTTGCGACTCAATGGGCGGAAGATCATAACTATATCTATCCCTGATATCTAGCGATCCGCCTTCGAATACATTCAAAATGCCGGCAATATAGTAGTGAATATGGTAGGTAAGCGCCGCAATAGTATTGAAGGAATGTACTTTTTGAGTGGCTTGTTGCCACGTTACATCCGATAATTGGGCTTTGAAATTGGTATTGGCCACCCAGGTACCATTTAAAATGACTTCGCGGAAGCGATCGGCGGTTTGTGTCGTTAGTCCCATTTCTTTGCTTTTCCCAAATCTAAGCGATTTGCCAACAACCAGCGAATGAATCGTTTATTTTCCATTATCTCGCCTGTTTCTACTACTCCTTTTTAAAACCGCCTTCTCTGCCCCGAATACTCCATAGCTTCTCCTTTTCCAAAGCCGTAGCTAAACCCGAAGGTGACAAACCGGCCGCGCATATTCCAGTTGTATAGATTAAAATTGGGTTGACTAGTAGCGCTTTCCTGAATTCGCGAAGCAAAGACATCGCGGATACTCAGGTTGAAAACGCCTTTCCCTTTCATGATTTTTTTGCGCATGCCGAGGTCGGCAAAAAGGATTTCGGAGACTTCGCTTTGTACGGTCTTGTACCTCGACTGGTATTGCCCGGTCATCTCGAATTCTATATCGGCGGGCAATTTGAGTTTGACGGTAAGCTTTGACGACCACTGGTCGGCCGAAAAATCGAAGGAAGTAGCCTCCAGCGAGCCTTGCCGGTTGAAATAATTGTAATTGAAATCGCCGTTCACCGCTAACCACTTGGCGATGTCGTATTTGCCATTGATCTCGATACCTGTTGAGCGGTTGGTACCGATATTCATGGGCATAAAAATGCTGACATTGTTTTCGAAAGTAGAAACCTGCTCAATGACGTCGGTGGTGAAGCGGTAATACACGCCGAAATTAAGAGAGGCTTGCCCGACTATATAAATGCTCGTCAACTCGTAGGAATCGGTAAATTCCGGCAACAGATTCGGGTTGCCGGTGCGAATACTGAAATTATTGCGGATGTTGAAAAACGGGTTCAAATCCCATAGCCGCGGGCGGAAAACGCGTTTGGAATAACCCGCCTGAAGGGAAAACCTGTCTGTGAGTTTGTATGAGGTATGCAGCGTTGGGAACAGGTTGGTGAAATTCTGGTTGTTCGACTGCTCTGTATTTACAAGCAAGGTGCGAAGGTCGGTGTTTTCTACCCGAAGGCCGAGTTTCAGCCCCCATTTGTCGCCTTCATAAGCGCCTGTACCATAAATGCCCAACACATCCTGGCTGTATTCAAAGATATTGGTCAGATTGTCGTTTTGAATCCATTGGCCGTTGATCAGGTCGTTTACGGCAAAATCGTTGCTCACATCATTGATTACGTATTGGGCGCCGGCCTCCAGCATCCATTTATCGGAAAAGGGCCTGGTGTAATCGGCATTAAAGGTATGTCTTTCCTCTTTGAAATTCGTTCTGGTCTGCTGGTCGTTGGTGGCGCCGTCGCCAAGCAGGTTGACGTTGCGGAACTCCGAATTTTGATCTTTTCCAAAAAAACTGCCCAGGGCGCTGAAAAGCAGGGTGTGCTCCTCGTCGTCGCGAAATTGTTTTTTGTATTGCAATTCATACTGGTATTTCGGGTTGGTGGCTTCGGTTGTTTCCGCGCGGTACCACTCCGAGACGGCGTTACCATTTTCGTCGGGTATTGTAAAATCGGTCCGCGAGGGCTGGTCTTCAATTTCGTAGGCAAAATTCCCTGAAAGGGTCAGGATATTGTATTTATTGATGTGGTAATCTGAGCCCAGTATAAAATTGAAAAAACCTTCGTTGCGGAAATCTTTGCCTTCGCTAAGAATTGAGGTATTGTTAATCAAATCGCGGTTGATATTCCTGGATTTGGTGGGAAGCTCCCGGTAGCCGACGCCCAGTTGGCTAAACAGGTTGAACTTCTCCGTGCGGCGGTTGAGGCTGAGGCCCACGCTATGATTGTGGGGCGCTCCGGTGTTGATGCTCACCGAACCGTTCATGCCTTTGCGTTCTTCTTTTTTTATTACAATATTGATAATACCGGCAGTGCCTTCGGCTTCGTATTTGGCGGAAGGGTTGGTGATCACCTCAATACGTTCATTCATGTCGGCAGTGTTGGTTCCCAGGGCGGTGCCTTGTTCGTTGGCGATCACCGAGGGTTTGCCGTTGATGAGAATCTGAACGCCCGCGCTGCCTCGCAAGCTGACGCGCCCTTCGATACTCACATTAACGGAGGGCACATTGTTCAATACCTCAAAAACGCTGGCGCCCGTGCTGCTCAGGTCTTTTCCCACGTTAAAGACCCTTTTGTCGAGCTTAAATTCCGTCGTCGACTTATCTGCCCGCACCACCACCTCATCCAGCATTTCGCTGTTTTCTGAAAGGATGATCCTGCCCAGGTCCACCCTGCCGTCAACGATAGGGATATCTTTAATAGTTTTGGTGGCAAATCCCAGAAAACTGACCTCCACGTAAAAGTCAGGCGAGCTGACCTGCACGCTGAAAGCTCCGTCAATATCAGTAGTAACGCCTGTTATGGGTAGTTGCGTTGTTTTGTCGGCTATCAGCACAGAAGCAAATTCGATGGGCTGACCGCTGTTGTTCTCCACCACCTTGCCGAGGATTTCGATATCGCCCTGCTGGGCAAAAAGGCTGCCTGAAATAATCGAAAAGCAAATAAAAAGTGTCGGGTGTAAAAATGCGTATTTCATGGTCTTGCTAATTCTAAACGGGTTGATACTGCAAAAAAGCAGCATTCTTTGTGCGAAAAAAAATAGTTGCCCTATACTTATTGTAGCACAACAGTATTTTCAAAGAATGGTTGTAGCCGCTGGATATATAGGTTGTAGCCAATAGACGAAGTCCAAATATGCTTTCAACGTCGCTCCAGCATCCCCGTTTGGTGCAAAATCGGCAGTTGACTGGTGTAGGTCTTTTCTATATTCTCCTGGGTAAATGTGGTAGCCGTATCTCCGTATGCGATGAGGCGTTGGTTGATAAAAACCACCCGGTTAAAATAGCGAGGCGCCGAGGCCAGATCGTGGTGTACGACCAGTATGGTTTTGCCATCGGCAGCCAGTTTTTTGAGCAGTTGGATAATCTTTTCTTCGGTAGTCATGTCTACGCCCACAAATGGCTCGTCAAGCAACAGGATATCGGGCTGCTGGCACAAGGCGCGCGACAAAAACACGCGTTGCTGTTGCCCGCCGGAGAGCTCCCCGATCTGACGGCCTGCCAGTTGCTCAATACCGAGTTCCTGCATGGCCTGACGGGCTATCTGCTTGTCTGACGCAGAAAGGCGCTCAAAAACTTTTTTATAGGGGTAGCGGCCCATTAGTACCACATCGGCAACAGTGGCCGGAAAATTCCAGTCTACATCGTTTTTCTGCGGTACGTAAGCCAAACGACGGCGCATCTGCGCCAAGGGCGCCCCTTCAATGAAAATTTGCCCCGAATTAAAAGATATTAACCCTAAAATGGCTTTGAACAAAGTCGACTTCCCCGCTCCGTTGGGCCCAATAACGCCGTACAGATGCCCCGGCTCGATATCGAGGTAGATATTGCTGAGTACGCGCTTGCGCTCGTAAGAAACGGAAAGACCTTGAATGGAAATTGCCGGCATATGCTAATGCATGTTATGCTGTTGTGTAAATCAAATTTAGAGCATGTTTGGATTTTCGTGATTGAGCGAAAGCGAGCAAATTTTATTTTAGGCGAGCGT
>DAINSQ010000162.1:0-10416 GCA_036741235.1 Saprospiraceae bacterium
CGCAATACGGCGCCACGCCTCATCACCGGCGCAGTTTCCGGCTCTTGCCGGAGGTTATTCAAGGAAAGTTGTTCTAGCCGACTGCTGATATTGGCTGCCGGTATTAACCCAATATTAAAATTTCACATATCTTTCCATTTTGTGGGTTTTCAGGCAACTTAATTGCCAAAAGCACGTATATTTGCCTAGCATTCCAATCGCTGATAACAATCATATTTCCCCCCGTTTTTTGAGAGGTCTACACCACCGGGCTTGACGCCTGTATTTTCTTTTGTACAAGACGGCCTTACCTGCCTGCCGGGTGAGGGCGCTTTCATATTTGAACAACATTAGCGAAATACTAAATCTACTAACTTATGCGTAAGTTCTTTTACAAAGCATTGTTGCTGATTGCCGCCGTGGTAATCGGCGGAATGTCTTCAGCACAGGCCCAAGGCTGCAACGAGCTCTTCTTTTCGGAGTATGTCGAAGGCTCAGGCAATAACAAGTGCCTGGAAATTTATAACCCGACGGGGTCGACTGTTACTTTAACGGGGGTTTATAGCGTCCTGATGTATTTTAATGGGTCTGGTACTGCCGGTACTACCATCAATCTAACCGGCTCTATAGCCGCCTATAGCGTATTTGTCCTTTGTGATGACAATTCCGCACAAGCGTTATTAGATCAGGCCGATCAAATTTCAACCTCCAATTTTTTCAATGGCGACGATGCCATTGCCCTGGTTAAATCGGGAACTCCCGTAGATGTCATCGGCCAGATCGGCTTTGACCCTGGCGCACAATGGGGTACTGGAGATGCTTCTACGGAGAACAACACCATCCGCCGCAAATTTGGCGTAAGCCTGGGCGATGCCAACGGCGGCGATGCCTTTGATCCCTCTGTTGAATGGGATGGTTACGCTCAAGATGTTTTCGACGGCATCGGCACTCACAGCAGCGGTTGTGTGCCGCCTACGCCCTGCGCAATCAATTCTGTAGGAGTATCGGTGGGCAGTTGCAATGACAATGGCACACCGCTTAATGCATCAGACGATTATGCACTGGTCAGTGTGGTGATCAACTACAGCAACAGACCGTCGACCGGCAATCTCGTGTTGAGCGGCGACGTTAACTTTTCCGTCCCGGTGAGCGGCATCGGCACCAACTCTTACCCTGTAGTCAACCTTCAAACGCCTGCCGACGGCACGCCTGTTCAGGTTACGGCCACATTTGATGCCGACCCGGCTTGTACATTGACAAATAACAGCATGACGGCGCCGCCGCCCTGTTCGGTCATCCCCGATTGCGGCCTGCCCTTCATCTCTGAATACGTAGAAGGCGCCAGCAACAACAAGTGTATCGAGATTTACAACCCCACAGCTTCGATGATCAACCTGGCCACGGGCGGCTACCAGATCAAGATATACTTCAACGGCAGTACCAGCGCAGGTTCTACGATCAACCTGACGGGTACCATCCCCAGCGGCGGCACGTATGTATTATGCGATGACAATGCCAGCGCCGACATACTGGCCGCCATCAACCAACTCTCGACTTCCAACTTCTTCAACGGCGACGACGCCATCGAGTTGCTCAACAACCAGGGCACCCTCGACGTCATCGGACAAATTGGCTTCGACCCGGGTTCTGCCTGGACCGGCGGCGGGCTGAGCACTGAAAACCGCACGCTGCGCCGCAGCCCGTTTGTGCTTAAGGGCGACAACGTAGGTACGGATGCTTTTGATGTATCTGCAGAATGGATCGGCTACGAAGTCGACAATACCAACAACCTGGGCTACCACGCTACAAGCTGCCGCCCCGCACTGCCTGGCGGCCTGGCCTCTATCAACCGCAACTGCCCGAACGGTACCAGCACCTTCAACTCCGGTACCGGCGCCTTTACGCTTACTTCCAACTGCTTTAATCCATCAGCTCATTTCGACGACATCACCTACACTTTCCAGGAAGTGTGCGGCGATATCGACATGAAAGTTGAAATTCCGACCATCACCGGTTTGGGCTTTGCCGGACTCATGATCCGCGAAAACGCCGGCACGGGCGCCAAATACGTGTGGATCAACTTGCGCGCCAACGGCCAGTTTAACTGGGTATACCGTAGTTCTACCGGCGGCGCCATTCAGTTTAACCAAAGCGCCCCGCAAATCGGCAAGCGCTGGTTGCGCCTCCAGCGCCAGGGCAACGTCTTTAAGGGTTATGTGTCCAACAACGGCGTAGCATGGCAATTGCTGTATCAGACCCAAATCTTTATGAACACTTGCTCGCTGGCAGGTATGGCAGTATACAGCAACGTAGACGGCGCCACCACGTCCGCCACGTTCCGCAACTTTATGATTTCAGGTCCTCCTGCACTCGTAGTTGGAGATAAAGGCATGGAACAGGAGCTTTATAGCGAATCGCTGGAGCGCACATCATCAGTAACAGAATTGGCCATCGCGCCCAACCCGGCAGGCGACTACCTCGAAGTAGTTTACCCGGTGAAAAACGGCGATGCTGCGCTGATCAGCGTTTACGACATGAACGGCCGCCGCGTATTCAATGACCGTCTCGAAAGCGAAAACACCCGCCTCGACCTCAGCGCCATGGGCCTGGGCAACGGCGTTTACCTGTTACAAATCAAAGACGGCGATACGGTGCAGAGCAAGCGCTTTGTAAAAGCCGGCCAATAAGCCAATTCCTTAACATATCATACGCCTGGAGGCTGTCTCTTTTTTAGAGGCAGCCTCCTGTATTTTACCGGATGGGCAGGATATACAGTATAAGTGTTGCGGTTATTTTTTATTCGGTACCTTTGCGGTAAAACTTGCTATCATGTACATTTTACTTGTATCGGTGGTAATAGGGTTGTTCGTAGCCATGTTGTTCGTCAACGTTTACTTTCGGGTGCGCGTCATCAAATCGTACAAAAAGCTGGTGCAAAACAAAGTCGAATTCGGCGCCGCCCACGTATTCAACAGGAAAAAAATGGAGGAAGAAATCTATCCCCGGTATCCGCACATGAAAGACGACATCGCCGTTTTTGTCAATCACCTGCGCTATTCCATCCGAATGGCTACCGTGCTCATTGCCCTGATCACCCTCTTTGGCGCTATTTTAATGTATTACCGCTGACCAACCAGCGCTTTTTTCGCGTACTTTTGCCGGGCAAAATCGTTCATACATAACAACAGCAGATTATCGACATGTTAACCATAGGGGTTTTAGGCGCGGGGCATTTGGGCAAAATTCATTTGAAATGCCTGCAAATGGCCGCTTCCACATATCAATTGGCCGGATTTTACGATCCCATCGAAGCCAATGCGCAGCGGGTGGCTGCCGACTTCGGCATTACGGCGTTTCCCAGCGTAGAAGCCATGCTTGACGCCGTTGACGTGGTCGATATCGTTACGCCGACTACTACCCACTTCGCATTGGCCAAGCAGGCGCTTGAAAAAGGCAAACACGTTTTTATCGAAAAACCGCTCACCCATACCATCGAAGAAGCCGAGCAATTGGTGGCGCTGAGCCGGCAATACGGGTGCAAAGTGCAGGTAGGCCATGTAGAGCGCTTCAACCCCGCTTTACTGGCACTCGAAGATGTAAGCCTCAATCCCATGTTTATCGAGGCGCATCGACTGGCGGCCTTCAACCCGCGGGGCACCGACGTATCGGTCATACTCGACCTCATGATCCACGATCTCGATATCATCCTCAGCCTGGTTCGCTCAGAAGTGACCTTTGTGAGCGCCAGCGGAGTAGCGGTAGTCAGCGACACCCCCGACATTGCCAATGCCCGTATCGAATTCGCCAACGGCTGCGTGGCCAATCTCACCGCCAGCCGCATGTCGCTCAAGCAAATGCGCAAAGTGCGGCTTTTTCAAAAAGACGCCTATATCAGCCTCGATTTCCTCGATAAACAAGCGCAAGTGGTGCGCCTTTTCGACCAGGAAGACCCGCATCTGCCCGATACCAGCCAATTGATGGAACTCTCCACGCCCAAAGGCAACAAGTGGATACAGGTATACATGCCGCCCATAGAACCCGTCAACGCCATCAAAATGGAGTTGGAAACCTTTGCCGACAGCATTATTAACGATATTTCGCCTCGCGTAAGCATCGACGACGGCTACGAAGCCCTCAAACTGGCCTACCGCATCATCGATGAAATAGAGCGGCGCGACCAACAACCGAAGCTATGAAAAACAAATTAGCCTTGTTAACCGCAGCGGCGATCCTGCTCTTCAACGCCTGCGACCTCATCAACCCGCCGGAGGATGTGCCCGCTTATCTTTACATACCCACTATCGACAAAGTGACCGATGCGGCCACGGAAGGCAGTAATTCGCACAGAATCACCGAGGCCTGGGTATTTGTCGACAACGAGTTTTTGGGCGCCTACGCCCTGCCTGCCCTATTGCCCGTGCTCAATGAAGGCGCCGTGGAAGTGCGCGTCGAAGCCGGCATCAAAGACAACGGCATCAATTCCACCCCCGAAATCTACCCGTTTTACGAACCCTGGCGCACGATCGTCACGCTCGAACCCAACGTAGTCGATACCCTGCTGCCCGTGGCCCGTTACCTCGACAATGTGGGGTTTGCTTTTATTGAAACTTTTGAAGGCAATAACCACTTGTTTCAAGACCTCCGCCAGGGCGCCGAAGAAAGCCGGATTCAACCGACGGCAGACGGCGCCTTCGAAGGCGACCAGTCGGGGCTGATTTTCCTCGATACCGCCCATGCCCTCGTAGAATTGGCCACTACCGCCCAATTTACCGGTTTGCAAGACAAAAGCGTTTATGTGTATCTTGAACTCAACTACAAATCGGATATTCCCGTTTTGTTCGGCATCATAGGGCGCGACAACGGTACGAGCGGTTCAAATCCATTTTACGACCCCGGCTTTTTGTCGAAAGGAGAGTGGAATAAAATCTATTTCAACCTCAGCGCCTTGATGTTCAACAACAAATTTGACAACTACCAAATCGGTATATTTGCCGCTATACCTTATTCCAATGGCCGTTATGAGCGGATGGAAGCCCGGGTATGGCTCGACAATATCAAGTTGGTCTATTTTAAATAAAAGGCCAAAGCAACTATCTGATCAATGACTCGTCAGCGACGTATAGACACGACGGTCTACAAAGCAGCCGATTTCGCCACCGCCATGCTGGCATGGGCTTGCTTTTTTTTGTATCGCAAGCAGGTGGAAGGCGTGCCTGTAAATCTCAACGTATTTGTCGACCCCAATTTCTGGTACGGTACCATCCTGATTCCTATCGGATGGTTGTTGTTTTACAGCATTTTCGATCAATATACCGATATCTACCGCTTGTCGAGATTAGCTACGCTGACCCGCACCCTGTTCCTCAGTTTTCTGGGGGTGTTGTTCCTGTTTTTTACACTCATTCTGGACGATGTGGTGACCAATTACACCACGTATTACGCTTCGTTTTTTACGCTATTCGGTTATCATTTCTGTTTTACGGCAATTGTGCGCATGGTATTGCTTACGCGCGCCAGTCGGCGCCTGAAAGCGGGCAAAGTGGCATTTAACACCCTCATCATCGGCGGCAACAACAACGCCGTTGACCTCTACAAAGAGATTACAGGCAGGAAGAAAAAACTGGGCTACGACTTTGTAGGTTTTATTGAGGCTAATGGCCGCAACGACCATGAATTGGCAGCCTACTTGCCCAGTATGGGCGGCATCGTACAACTTGGCGAGGTGATCCGCCAATATCAGATCGAAGAAGTGATCATCGCTATTGAAACCTCCGACCACAATCGGTTGCGCGATATACTCAATATCCTTTTCGACTTTGGCGAACAGGTGCTGGTCAAGATTATTCCCGACATGTACGATATCCTGCTCGGCAATGTTAAAATGAACCACGTGTACGGCGCCGTGCTGATAGAGATCAGGCAGGACCTGATGCCCAAGTGGCAGCGCCTTATCAAGCGGCTGATGGATATCACTGTTTCTGCGCTATTACTATTGCTGCTCGCCCCGCTATACGCATACATTGCCCTGCGGGTCGGGTTGTCGTCCAGCGGCCCTATATTTTACAGGCAGGAACGCATCGGGTTAAACGGCAAGCCTTTTATTATCTACAAATTTCGCTCGATGTTTGTAAATGCCGAAGAAGACGGCCCGCAATTGTCGAGCGACCACGACAACCGCTGTACGCCCTGGGGCGCTGTGATGCGCAAGTGGCGCCTCGACGAATTGCCCCAGTTCTGGAACGTACTCATCGGCGATATGTCGCTGGTGGGCCCCCGCCCCGAACGCCAGTATTATATCGATCTTATCGTGCAGCGCGCACCTCACTATAAACACCTGCTCAAAGTACGCCCCGGCATTACATCTTGGGGACAGGTAAAATACGGCTACGCTTCCAATGTCGATCAAATGATTCAAAGGCTTAAATTCGATATCTTGTATATCGAAAATATGTCGCTGGCACTCGATTTTAAAATTATGTTTTATACGGTGCTGGTGTTGTTGCAGGGCAAGGGGAAGTGATGATTTTAAATGTTGGGTGTTTGATGATGAATGTTGAATGTTCTTTTTTATTAATTATTTGATAATCATTAAATTAGTGGAAAATATCCGGATCAGCGCATCAATCATGAAACACATTTTCACCACCTTGTTCATTTGTGTTAACCTGGCCTTGGGCATACAGGCGCAGCAAGTTATTGAAGTAGCCCAGCTTACGCTGCGTATTGCGCCGGGAAGTACGGAAGAGTTGTTCTACGGTTTTGCAGCGGGCGACCGCGTATTGTTGACCGTTGAGGAATTAGGCGGGAAGGCGATCAAAGAGGTGGAAATGGCCGTATATCCCGACCAGGTGAAATTGCTGGAGCGGGAGACTGCCGGATTTACCAATCGCGAGATCAAGGTATTGCGCAGCGAGGTGTATGCTATTCGATTAAAAAACACGGCATTGCTGGGCGAGCGCAATTGCCGGGTCATCATCAAGCGCATTCCGGCGGAGGCGCGTTATGCCGCCTTTAATACCGCCGTGCAGTGGATTGAAAAAGTGGACACGGTATACCGGTCGGGCAAAGAGGAACACAGCGGCTATCAGCGTCGAGAAGTTGAAAAAACAAAGAAAGTGCTGGTATCGGCTGATACCCAGGTCGTAACCCTGCTGGAACGCAGCGAACGCATCTATGCCAAAGCGGGTTTGTTGTATGGCGATAGCGAATCGGCCCTCGAGTTTACGCTGCCTGCCAACACCTATTACCCCGATGCCAAAAACCCCTACCGCAAAACGGAAGTCGTATCGTGGGCCTATTGGATAGGCGTGGGCGATGAAGCCGATCGCAGTTTTCAGCAGGCCAATACCAAGGCGCTCAGCAAGATGGCCGATGCTGCGGTGAGCCTTAAGTTGGTGGCTACCGGCGGCTATGGCGCGCTCGCCGTGTTGGCCCTAAAAGGCGTTGCGCTGTTTACCAACCCTCCCAAAGGCGATAATGTGCATTACCGATTGCTGAAAATCGACGTGGGCGGCAAACACCAGGCCATTGACGAAGGCAGCAGCGTTACAGCCTACCGCCGCGTCGACAAACCGCTGCAAGGTACCTTCGCATTCCGGCTTGGCAACGATAACTACGTTGACGCCATCAATGTAAACGTGAAAGTACTGGCCGTAACCATCTCATACGTTTACGCCGATAAAACCTATACGGAAGTAGTAGAAGAAAAAATCGCCGACGAAGCGCTTTTAGGTAAACCCACCGTGCGCATTAACCGCATCCCCGTATTATCCGACCAATAACTTTGGAATTTGTCAGTGTGCCGACCAACCAAAATGCGGCTTTTGGGGTCTATGGTAATAAGTAGTATTTACTTTGGTAATGTTTAGGATATTTTTAACACAAATATCTGAAACATAAACAATAAAGAATACGTACCATAGTTCTAATAGGAGAATTTATTGTTGACTTTAAGTTTCATAAACTAGTGAGTGTAAAGTGAAGCGGCCCTCCAGCAATGGGGGGCCGCCTTTTTTATTCTTATTTCACAAATGCCGGTTGTAAAACGGCTTTTAGCTCGCTGAACGGCACAAAAAGCTTGATTTCGCCCATGGCGTAGGCCGCAATTTCGTAGGGGGGGTAACTGAATAAAATTCCTTTTCCTGTAAGACAGAAATTATCGGTAAAGCTGAATTGTTCGTCAAACAACACGTCTGTTAGGGGCGCATTGGCTGCAAGCCCGAATTTTTTCCGCAGAGATTTCTCCAATGCCGGGTTCAGCACGGCCTCGAATCCCGGTTTGAAAACATCGCTGATGGCCAGGAGTTTCTTTTGCGAAAGGTCGTAGGAAGCAAGCCCGGTGGCGTAATTGCCGTGGGCGCCGCCCGAAAAAACATAGGTAAAAAATGCCAGGCTGAGCAGGTTATCCTGATTCCAAATCACCGACACATCCGACTGCAAGTCGTAGGAGTACATGTATTTGTTGTCTTCAGAAAAAGTAGTCGTATCTTCTACAAAATCCTCCATATCAATTTGATAGGAATCCACAAATTCTTTCCGCTGACTGTTGAGCAGTTCTTCCGCGCTGGAAAAGATAGTGCTGGCGGAATCTCCGAGGATGCCGCCGGCTATTTCTGCGCGCAAAAACTGATCAAGTGAGGCATCGCTGACACCCTGCGGCCAGATGGCGGAGAGGCTGTACATGGCGCCTGGAGAATGGGGGTCGCTGGGGCGAAGCTTTTCTTCTCCTGTTAATGCGATAAGTGAAAAAGCTACGCTGCCAGACGGCAATGCAGCGGCTTGCAGCTCAATAGGCAATTCACGCCCTGATACCCAGGTTCCTTTTAACATTTTATCGTCGAGTAGGTCAATGCGCCATTCCGGGGGATTATCGCCGCCTTCATACTCCAGCATATTAATTTTTCCCGAAGAGTCGACGGCCCCTTCTATCAGGATAGGCGATTGGTAGTTGTCATACCAATAATGGCCATAATAAAAAGACAGCGGTTTTCCGTCTGTATCCAGTTTTTTGCGCATAAACAAATGCAAAGCCACCGGCATATCGCCAACTTTGCCTGTATAATAATAATAGCTGCCCGTCTGAATACCGGTAGAAGTTTGTTCGCTCGCTTTTTCTTCCGCTGTCGGCTCGGATTTGCATGTCCAAAAGGAAGTAGATACCAATAGAAGAGAGGTGAAGAGAATATAATGTCGCATAGTTGGCAGGTTATGGATTGCGGGGAGGTTGCAGATTGTGAGTTGCAGGTTGCAGGTTTTTGTCAACCTGCAACCTGCAAACCCAAAAGATCAATGGTGGTGGTGGTCGCCGGGGCCGTGAACGTGGCCGTGTTCTATTTCAGAGGGGGTAGCCAGTCGGATAGACTCCACTACGCCGGTAAAATAGAGATCCTGGCCGGCCATCGGGTGGTTAAAATCGATGAGCACGGAATCGGCATTGACGGCTTTGACGGTGCCCAGCAGGCGATTGCCGTATTGATCGGCCATTGGTATGGTGCGGCCTACCTGTAGTAGTTCGGTAGCCAGGCGGCCATCGACGACAAAAGTAGAGGAAGGCAGTTCGACAACGGCATCGGGGTCTACATCGCCGTATGCCTGGGCGGCTACGATACCGAAAGCAAATTCATCGCCCGCTTTTTTGCCCGACAGGTTGCGTTCAAATTCGGGGATCATACTGCCGGCGCCGTACAAAAAGACCAACGGCTCGCCGCCAAAGGTTTCTTCCACCAAGGCGCCCTCGGCGTTGCCTTCCTGGAGGCGGTAGTGCAATGTCACTACCATGTTGTTTTCAATAATCATTGTGAGAATAGTTTGAAAATAAAGTAGGTAAAAAGGAAAAGCCACAGGGAGGAATTCGCCACGCCGATGGTTTTTATACTTTTTACAATAAACACGGCTAAGGTAGTAAAAAGTTGTAGGACATTTATCAATAAAAGGCCTTTCGCGTGCGTTTACCAAAAAACAATATTCACTCCACTAATTAACTACTTGCTCATGACGCGAATCGCTTTGGCCTGGCTGCTTACCGCCGCCCTCTCTATGATGTTCACGGCGCCTGCCCAGGCACAACAAGCCAAAAACAAAAAAGAAGACAAAGAAAAAACTGCCAACGCCGAAAAGGAAAAGGACGATAGCTGGTCGCCTTTTAAAAAGAAAGATAAAGACGCAGAAAATGCCTCCTCAAAGGATAAACGCGCCCTATCCGAATCTCACCGCGAGGCTAAAAAGGAGGTGAGAGCTTCCCGCAAGGAAAAGCAGGCCGCCCAGGCCCGCGAAAAAGCCGCTAAAGCCCGCGCCGACGCTATTAAGGCTGAAAAACAGGCGCTACGCGCCGAAAATAAAGCCAAACGCAAGGATAAGCAGGCGGAGAAGGCGAGGAAAAATTAATTTGCTGATTTGCTGATTTGCTGATTTGCTGATGTGCTAATTTGCTGATGTGCT
>DAINSQ010000163.1:0-10414 GCA_036741235.1 Saprospiraceae bacterium
TTACAGAAAATACCTGCGGCAGCGATACGGCTGAACAAATCATCTCCATTTTGACTCCGCCGGATAATGCATCTTTCACCATTTCAACAACATCGGGTTGCGCGCCGCTGGAGGTTAGTTTCAGCGCATCGCCACAGGCGCCGGGATTAAGCTATGCATGGATCTTTGAGGGGGGCGATCCGGCTACTTCCACTGATGCCAACCCGGTAGTGAGTTATTCCGCACCCGGTGTATACGACGTGACGCTTATAGTAAGCAATGCCGTCGGTTCAGACACAGCATCAGTCCTTGACGCGATTACCGTCAACGGCAGCCCTGCAGCCGGTTTTACAGCCGATAATCCGCTGGGCGTTACTGCTGTTGCTTTTTCCAATACGTCTGTTGACGCCGACACCTACGCCTGGGATTTTGGCGACGGCGAGGGCAGTACCGAAGCCTCCCCTTCCCACATTTACAACGCTGATGGCGAATACATGGTGACGCTAATCGCAACCAATGTCTGCGGCAGGGATACGGCCACCCAAACTATCACTATTCTCACGCCCCCCACTGCCGGCTGGGAATCCGATCTTTCTAGCGGTTGCGCGCCTCTGACAGTCAGTTTTACCGCTTCGCCGCAGGGGCCTGGTTTAAACTACGCCTGGACCTTTGAAGGCGGCGATCCGGCCGTTTCCTCAGAAGCCAATCCGGTAGTGACCTATTCAACTGCCGGAATTTACGGCGTAACACTCATAGTGAGCAATGCAGCAGGAGCAGATACTATTACCTCCCTGGATGCCATTATGGTTAACGGCGGGCCTGCCGCCGGTTTTTCCGCAGATAACCCATTGGGCGTTAGTAATGTTGCTTTTAACAATACCTCTACGGGCGCCGATACCTATGTCTGGGATTTTGGCGACGGAACAGGCAGCACGGAAGTATCCCCTGTTCACAACTACAGTGTCGACGGGGCGTATGCCGCAACGCTAATTGCGACCAATGCCTGCGGCAGCGATACGGCAACGCAGACAATCAACATTCTATTGCCGCCTGTTGCGAGCTTCGAAAGCACGCCGGCAGCCGGCTGCGCGCCTTTGACGGTGAATTATTTCGCTTCGCCGCAAGGCCCTGGCCTAACATATGCGTGGACGTTTGAAGGCGGGTCGCCGGCTACTTCTACGGAAGCCAATCCAACAGTAACATATGCTGAACCAGGACTTTACAACGCTACGCTAATCCTTAGCAACGCCGCCGGATCCGATACGGCCACGACCTCTGGCGCAGTGACCGTAACGGGAAGTCCGACAGCAGATTTTAATATAAATACATCACTTGGAATTACTGCTGTTACTTTTAATAATACTTCTGCGGGCGCCGAAACTTACAGCTGGGATTTCGGCGACGGTAGCGGCAGCGCAGCCGGTTCTCCTACACACAGCTACGAAGCCGACGGCGAATACACTGTAACGCTAATCGCAACCAACGCCTGCGGCAGCGACACGGCGCAACAAACGGTCGCGATCCTGCGTCCGCCGGTAGCGGGCATCAACAACGGGCCTGCAACGGGTTGTGCGGCATTGGAAGTAATATTCAGCGCTTCACCGCAAGGCCCCGGCTTGAGCTATCAATGGATTTTCGAAGGCGGCTCGCCAGACAGCTCGGCTGACCCCAATCCAGTGGTATCATACTCCACACCGGGGGTTTACGATGTAACGCTTATCGTTTCAAATGCAGCAGGCGCAGATACGCTTACGCAAAATGATTATGTGACGGTAACAAGCATTCCCACCGCAGGTTTTTCCAGTACGGTGAACGGTTTTGACGTCCAGTTTATCAATACTTCAATCAATGCCGCTTCGAGTAATTGGAATTTCGGCGACGGCGAATCGTCTACCGAGTTGACCCCGCTGCATACCTACGCGGAATCAGGGACTTACATCGTGACTTTGACGGCTGAAAATGCTTGTGGTCAAAGCATTGCCGTTGATACAGTTGTGATAGACGAATCAATGCCTATCTCCAATTTTGACGCTGACCAGCACGAGGGCTGCGCGCCATTGACCGTCCAGTTCAACTCCCTGGCGATCAATGCCGACAGCCTGTGGTGGCAATTCCCGGGTGGAAACCCCGCCGGCTCGAGCGAAAGCAATCCAATCGTAGTATACGATACGCCGGGAGCATACAACGTAACCCTTATAGCCTTCAACAGTGCGGGAAGCGCTTCGCTGACCAGAACGGCATGGGTGGTTGTTTCACCTGCTCCGGAAGCAGGCTTCGAAGCAATTCTCAACCAAACAACCGTACAGTTTACCAATAATTCCACTAACGCTGATACTTACAGTTGGTCGTTTGGCGACGGCAGTACGAGCAATGAGGCGTCGCCAGCGCACACCTACCCAGGCGCCGGAGTCTATACGGTACAACTCATCGCTACAACGGCATGCGGGGCCGACACCAGCGAGCTGACAATAACGATTGAAGGGCAGGCGCCCATGCCCGATTTTTCAGTAGACATGGATAACGGATGCGCGCCGTTAACTGTACAATTCACCGATCTGTCGCAGGGTAATCCTACTTCCTGGGCCTGGTCATTCCCTGGTGGAACTCCCGCAACGTCCGACGAACAAAACCCTGTCGTAACGTACAATATGCCGGGTTCATATGATGTCGCCCTGACGGTCTCCAATGCCTTTGGATCACAGAATCTGGAACAAAGCGACTTAATTTTTATTGATGAGCTGCCGCAGGCAGCGTTTAGCTACCAGATCAGTCTCTTACAAGTATACTTCGAAGTGACGAATGCACAGGCGGGTGTCACGTATGAGTGGGATTTCGGCGACGGTAATTCGGGAGAAGGACTGCAGGTAATGCACGAATACCTCGAAGAGGGATGGTATCAGATAGTCTTAACCGCAACCAATGATTGCGGCACTAACGTGGCAATACAGGAAATACAGATCGTCGTCAATTCGACAGGTGAAGAGGCTAAACCCGCCAATCGCCTGCGTTTATACCCCAACCCCAACAAAGGACAATTTACGCTCGAAGGGGAATTACAAGGCGAGGAACCGGCGTTGTTGACTATCTATGACGCAGTGGGCCGGAAAATTGATCAACGCATCAGCGTACCCGTGCAACACCGCATTATGGAGCGCTATGAATGGGTCGAACTTCCTGCCGGCGTGTATTATCTGGTCATTGAAGTTAATTCAAAAACGTATTATCTGGACTTTATAATACAATAACCGATAACGGACTCACTACTATGAAACTGCGCTTCACCGTTCTGCTTTTACTACTTGCCATAGTAAAGGGCTGGTCGCAGCCGCCCAATGATGAATGCGGCGGCGCTCAGGCGCTTACGCTGAGCACGCCGCCCAGTTGTCCTTCAACGGCCGGTGTGACCAATACTTTTAATTTAAATAATAACAACGCAACGCCTACCTCTCCTTATCCTGAGTTTACGGGTTGCGATGTGGGCGGCCCTACCGATGCGCCTGCTTCGGAAGTGTGGTACCGTTTTACGGCAACCTCCAATATTATTGACATATCGATTACCGGCCAGCTCAATACGCCTAATCTCGTATTATTTACGGGTAATAACTGCTCATTTCTCACACCCGTTTATTGCGCCAGCGCCCCGTTAAATGCAGGTTCACTGGCGGTGAGTATAGAGGTATTACAAGGGCAAACCTATTACCTGTTTGTCTCGGGAGGTACGGTTGACGACACCGGCAACTTTACGATGGCCATCACCAGCCGGCGCGATTGCAACCCCTGCCTTTTAGGTAATGTTTTTACGGCCTCCCCTCCCCCCCTAAACGGCACCTACAACTCAGGTCAGGATGTCACTTTCTGCTTTACCATCGATCAATGGGACGTCACTTCAACCATCGAATGGCTGCACGCTATTGAACTTAACATTGGCCCTGGTTGGGACCTCACTTCCCTGACTCCCAACCCGCCGCCTTCCTGTGACGGCAACGGCTCCTGGGGCTATTTTAATTCATGGGTGGGCAGTAATACCGGCATGGTATTCGGCCCGGGTTTTGCCTACGACTCCAGCCTCGGCGGCCCCCTCGACGGCAACCCCGGCAACAACTGGGGCGACGGCGGCGGCTCCTGCGCCAATATCGGATCTTCTGCCCCGCCTGTAACGTTTTGCTGGACTATCACGGTGGCCGATTGCCCCCCCAATTCAACCGGTAATAACCTCAATATGTCTGTTCAAGTATGGTCAGACGGCGACTCCGGCTCCTGGACGCAGACGGGCTGTAATTCCGGCACTACTTTCGATTTCTTCGCCACCGCAGTATGCTGCACAGATAACCCGCCGGTAGTGTCAACGACCAATACGAGTTGCCCAGGCTCCAGCAATGGCAGTATTACCGCAGCAGGCGGCAGCACGCCCGGCACCTTGTACAACTGGAACGTATTTAATAGCAGCGGCGCCATCATCTATTCCTGTGATGCTTGCCCGGGGCCTATTTCGGTGAATAATTTGCCGGCAGGTACTTATTCCGTTTTGGCAACCAACATTCAGGCTAACTGCAGCCGCTCTACTCCAGCAATCATTAGTCCGGGTACGCCGCCTACGGCATCTATTACGCTTACTGAACAACCCTGCCCCGGAGAAAATATCCAACTACAAGGTTCCGCATCTCCCGGCGGACCGGGCACTACATATGCCTGGACCGGCCCAGGCGGTTTTTCGTCGAACCAGCAAAACCCCACAAATGCGACACAAGCGGGTACTTACAACCTGATTGTGACCACCAACGGCTGCCCCTCCGCTCCGGCTTCTCTTACTGTTAATTTTATTTCTGTAAATATTAATGCGACTGTCAATCCCAATACTGTATGCCAGGGAGGTACAGTGACACTCACAGCGACCGGCGCACAATCGTACACCTGGGTGAATACCACTACCGGGCAAACTGTTGGTACAGGCGCTTCACTGCCGGTCACTATGCAGCAATCCAGCGTGTTTACAGTCACCGGTGTCGACGCCAATGGATGTTCCGGAACCGATGATGTGAGCGTAACGGTGAATCCGCCGCCGGTGATTAATGTGACGACCTCTGGTAGTCTGTGCGCCGGCGAACCCATCGTGCTTATCGCCACCGGAGCGACTACCTATGTATGGGCCGATAACCCCGGTGCGCCCAACCCCCGAACGGTCACGCTGCCGGCCGGCAGCTATACTTATAATGTAACCGGCGTCATTACCGCTACCGGTTGTTCCGCGCCCGGGTCCGTTTCTTTTCTCGTTGCCCCTGCCGTTACACCCGGCATTACGCCTTCCAATCCCACTATTTGCAGCGGTTCTTCCGTTACGCTAACCGGTACGGGCGGCATTACCTACAACTGGAGTACCGGTCAGAATAATATTAACCCTATTACGGTTTCGCCGACTTCTACTACCAATTATATCGTCACAGTGACTAATGACGACGGCTGTTCAAG
The DNA here is from genome assembly GCA_036741235.1 of Saprospiraceae bacterium. Classification (GTDB taxonomy): domain Bacteria; phylum Bacteroidota; class Bacteroidia; order Chitinophagales; family Saprospiraceae; genus JABWBR01. Next base: position 5,446 of record DAINSQ010000163.1, read on the forward strand.
TACGACATCCACTGTTGTGAATGTTACTCCCCCACTGCCGGCGCCCGCCATATCCTGCGGCGCTATTACCCCCAACTCCGTGCAGTTTACCTGGCCTGCCGTAGCCGGCGCATCGGTGTATGATGTCACGGTTAACACCGGTCAAATCGGCACGCTATCAGGAACAACATTTACGGTAAACAACTTGTCACCCGGAGAAACGGTAACGATAACGGTAACCGCCCAAAGCGCCGGACCCTGCCCGGGTAGCTCCTCAACCTTTAGTTGTAGCTCCCAGAATTGTCCGCCCGTGAATGTCAATATAGCGGCTGCGCCCGATTTCTGCCTTTCACCCGCGCTTGAACCCGATACCCTGGTCGTTACTATTACAGGAGCGACAAGCAACGGCGTTACCACCTGGAGCGGCCCCGGCATTATTAATGCGCAATTGGGCGTTTTTGATCCGATAGCGGCCGACACAGGCACGCATGCCATCGTTGCGGCTTATGTTGAAGGCCAATGTACCTATACCGATACCCTGCTGATTAACGTATATCCAATACCTACAGCAGATTTCACACAGGATACCAATCTGGTATGTATTGATCAACCCGTAGTGTTTACTTATACCGGCGATGCGGATACGACCGCAACCTACAATTGGAATTTCGACGGCGGCAGCGCCGCTCCAGGTACAGGTCAGGGCCCACAAAACGTTTTGTGGAGCGCCTCGGGTATTCAAACGGTAACGCTGGTAGTCGAAGCCAATGGCTGTATTTCCGATACGTCAGCGTTGACGGTCACGGTGGAAAGCCCTTTACCCGCGCCTGTGATCAACTGCGCAAGCGCAACGACGACTTCCACGACATTCGATTGGAGCAATGTGCCTGGCGCAACAGGGTATACCGTTTTGGTAATCAGCGGTCAAACGGGTTCCCAATCTGGCAATAGCTTTGTCGTTAATAATCTCTCGCCGGGTGAAGCTGTTACTATCCAGGTTACTGCGGAAACCGATAACCCCTGCGGGCCGGTAAGCGCACAAGCTACCTGCAATGCCGCCGATTGTCCAGCTTTTACGATAAATATTCCTTCCGTTAATGATATCTGCCTGAATGGAGCTAATGTGCCGCTTACGCTTAATGCCACAGTAAACGGCGGCCAGGGCAACGGCACGCGCACCTGGAGCGGCCCCGGTATTATCGACGCTGCCAACGGCGTTTTTGACCCCACAGCCGCCGGCGCGGGCGCACATACGCTGACCCTGACGTACGCAGAAGGCCCCTGTAGCGAAAGTGCAAGTTTAACCGTCAATGTTTTTGATACGCCCACAGCTGATTTTTCAATAGATCAAAATACGGTTTGCGAAAACGAAACAGTAACAGCTACCTATACGGGCAATGCAAATACCGCCAACGCTACATTCAACTGGAGCTTTAACGGCGGCATTGCCAACCCAGGCACAGGCCCCGGCCCGCAATTGGTGAGCTGGCCCGGCAGCGGTACCAGGGTGATTAATCTGGTGGTCACCGAAAACGGCTGCCCATCCCAAGCTTTTTCACAGACTGTACAAGTTGACGAACCGCTGCTGCCGCCGTTGATCAACTGCGCCACTACAACTTCCGAAATCGTTTTCTCCTGGCAAAACGTTAATGGCGCAACGGGTTACAATACCACTGTACTAACAGGTCAGCCGGGTATCCAAAACGGCAATACATTCACCATCACCGGGCTTAACCCCGGCGACGCCGTCACCTTTGAAGTTGAAGCGGTCAGCGGCAATGCCTGCCCCAACACGGTAGCGCAGCAAACATGTATCGCCGAAGACTGCGCAGCGGTGACGCTGGCGATCGCTGCCGTTGCCCCAATATGCCTCGACGCTTCAGCAGCGCCAATTACGTTGAGCGTTGTTATTACCGGCGGATCAGGCGGCGGAACCCGCACCTGGAGCGGACCAGGCATCACCAATGCTGCCACAGGCGTCTTTGATCCCGCTGTCGCCGGGCCTGGTACCCACACTATTCTTCTCGCCTACCAGGAAGGTAATTGCAATTACAACAGTAGCGCAACTATTGTTGTAAATGCCCAGCCCGTGGCCGGCTTTACTGCTACATCCCCGGTTTGCGCCGGCGAACAGGCAACTATTTCCTTTACGGGCAGCGCCGGCGCCGGCGCTACCTATAACTGGAACTTTGGCAGTGGCACAGCCACACCAGGCACAGGTCTGGGGCCTCATCAGGCGAGCTGGGCCAATGCTGGAAACCCAACGATAAGCCTGACTGTAACGGAGAACAATTGCGCGTCTGTACCGTTTTCTGCTTCGGTGGAGGTTCAACAGCCTTTGCTGCCGCCCGTCATCTCCTGCACGTCAACCAATACCAGTATCACGTTTAGCTGGCCGCCGGTAGCCGGCGCAATTGATTATTCGGTGGTGGTCAATAGCCCGCTGGGCACGTTTGTGACGGTTAGCAATACATCGTTCCAAATCACCGACCTGACCCCGGGTGATATGATCCCGGTAGATGTGACGGCGCTTTCCGGCGGTCCCTGCCCGCCGTCGACAGCCCAGATCACTTGTACGGCTACAGCCTGCCCGCCCGTTACCATCAATATCGCACCGGTAGCTCCATTGTGCAACGATGCAATGCCTGTCACCCTGCAAGCTACCGCTAACGGAGGCGCAGGAGGCGGAGTATTTAGCTGGAGCGGCCCCGGCGTATCACAACAAGGCGCCAATTTTGTGTTTAACCCGGCAACAGCAGGCGCCGGCCAACATACGCTTACGGTTAATTATAATGAAGGCGTCTGCGATTATTCGAATACCATAACGGTTACGGTCAACGCAGTCCCCACCGCAACATTTACGGCAATATCACCTGTATGTACCGGCAGCAATTCGCAAATTGTTTTTACAGGTTCCGCTTCGGCTACAGCCGCTTATAATTGGAACTTCAGCGGAGGCTCGGCTGCGCCGGGTATGGGCGCAGGCCCACATGACGTGAATTGGTCAACTCCCGGCGACAAAACGGTGAGCCTGACGATTAATGACAATGGCTGTACCGCCGGCTTTTCCGCCAACATACAGGTAGAAGCGCCCTTGGCGGCCCCCGTAATCACTTGCCAGCAAACCTCCAGCACATCAATTGTATTCAGCTGGACGCCGGTAAGCGGCGCTACGGGCTATCAGGTGGTAGATGTAGACGGCCCCACAGGCGTTTTAAGCGGCACGACCTACACGGTCACGGGCCTTACTCCCAACCAGTCGGTGACAATCAATGTCATCGCCCAGGGCAACGGCCCCTGCGGCAATAGCACCGGCTCAGGGACTTGCATCGCCCAGGATTGCCCCCCCAATGTGCTCACGCTTAACGGCACAAGTGCCATCTGCTCGGGGCAAACGGCTTCCGTCAATTTTGATTTCTCGGGTAGCGGCGGCGTCTATTCGGTGGTTTATACGATCAATAACGGCGCCCCTGTTACCGCCAATATCAACGACGGCGCAGGCATTAACCTCGGCGCGCTGAGCGCAACCACTACTGTTCAGGTTGTCGAATATACCAATCAAAACCTGCCCGATTGCACTTACCCAGGCAATGCCTCCTGGACGGTCACCGTTAACCAGCCCGTCAACGCCGGTACCGCACTGGCGCCGGCCCGACTCTGCGCCGGCACAACAACGGCTGTCAACCTGGCCAACCTGATTATCGGCGCAACGCCCGGCGGAACCTGGCAAGAAGTAACGATACCCCCCTCTACCAGCGGCGCCTTTAATGCCGCTGCAGGCACTTTTAATCCGGCCACACAACAGCCCGGCACTTACCGGTTCACCTACCGCTTAGACGGTACGGATCCCTGCCCCGATGCACAGGTTGAAGTTCAAGTCATCATCGAAGCAGCCCCGGTAGCCGACGCCGGCGCCGATCAGACGATCACCTGCAATACAAACAGCGTAACACTGGGCGGTACGGGAACGACTACCGGCCCCGGTATTACCTATAACTGGACGGCCAACGATCCCAATATCATTATCTCCGGCGGCAATAATCCCGTTATTAATGCAACCCAAAGCGGCGTCTACACCCTGACCGTCTCCAATGCCCTCGGTTGTACCGACAGCGACGACGCAACGGTAAACGCCAATCTCGAAGTGCCGGTTGCCGACGTATCAGTGTCGCCTATTACCTGCTTCCAGGCCGACGACGGTGTCATTACTATTCAGAATGTGAGCGGCGGTACCGGCCCCTATAGCTTTTCGCTCAACGGCGGCCCCTTCGGCACAGTATCGCAGTTTACCTTCCTCGGCCCCGACAGCTATACCCTGGCCATCCAGGATCAAAACGGCTGCGAGTCAACCCTCAACATCGATCTCACCGAACCCGAGGAGCTCGTCGTTACGCTCGCCACAAATCTCGAGGGCAGCAACCGAACGATCGAACTGGGCGATAGCGTGAGGCTCGAAGCGCTTTACAATCCCGATATTGAGCTCGACACAGTGATATGGGAACCGGATAGCATCGCTATGGGCAATTCGGCGACGATCTGGGTATCGCCCGGCACTACAACGCAGTATACCGTGACCATCGTTGATGTAAACGGCTGCAGCGATAGCGATAACACGACCATTATTGTCCGCAAACGCAGGCCGATTTATATTCCCAATGCCTTTTCGCCCAACGAAGACGGGATCAATGATATCCTGTATATCCACAGCCGGGACAATCAGGTCAGGGAAATCAAATCATTCCTGATTTTTAACCGCTGGGGCGAAACCATGATGGAATTGCACAATTTCCAACCCAATGACCCCTCCCGCGGCTGGGATGGCAGACATCGCAACCGCCCCATGAATACTGGCGTGTATGTGTATTTTGCCGAAATCGAATTTGTTGATGGCGAAATCGTGCTTTACAAAGGCGACGTAAGCCTGGTGCGTTAGGGCGGTTGTGGGTTGTGGGTTGTAGGTTGTAGGTTGTAGGTTGTAGGTTGTAGGTTG